>ADZZ01000716.1 GCA_000179315.1 delta proteobacterium NaphS2 | reverse complement strand
ACTTGCCGATATATTTTGCATTTTCATATAGTTATGAGGATTTACATTGGGCATTACCATCGTACAGAAGAGTGACCTGAAACATCCTAAACCCAATCCGAAAGTCGCTTTGGTGCTTTCCGGCGGCGGCATTTCAGGAGGCGCTTTCAAGATCGGCGGGTTAAACGCACTCAGCAGCTTTATGACCAATCGCCGCCTCCGGGATTTTGACATATTCGTAGGCGTGAGTGCCGGCGCCATTATCGCTTCCTTTCTGGCCAACGGCGTTTCTTCAAAAGATCTTTCCGACAGCCTGGAGGGGCTTCCGGGAAAATTGACTCCCGTGAGGGCATGGGATCTTTATACGCCCAATTTTAAAGGGTTTTTTCAGATGCCCCCCCATATTATCGGCCACATGTTGTCTATGGTCCCCAAGCGAGTCGCCGATATTGTGCGCTATAAGAACATTTTCAGGGAGGGGTTCCGCAGTCGCCTGATCAAAACGGCCATGAAGCCCACTTACAAAAACGTGGGTGACTTCCTTGCCTATTGTCTTAAAAACGGCAACCCCGATGCCTACCGCTCCAGCTGGCCCTGGCATTATCTGCCCAATGGCATTTTCACCACCCACCATTTCGAACGGGCCATTCGAAAAAACCTGGAAAGCCATGGTCTCAGCAATGATTTTAAAGACCTTTACAAGAAGAGAGGCAAAGCGCTGTACACCGTCAGCATGAACCTGGACTGTGCACGGCGGGCGGTTTTCGGACATGACGAAATCAACACGGTACCCATTTCAAGAGCCATGGAAGCCTCCATGGCCATTCCCTTCTTCTACAGACCCGTCAACATCGACGGCGTGGATTATGTGGATGGTGCGATGATCAAAACCACCAACCTGGATCTGGCCGTCTCCAAAAATGCCGATTTGATTATTTGCTACAACCCCTTCCGTCCGTTCAACCTGGATCTTTTCTGTGAGCGGTGCGAGGCCAATCAGGACAGGATTCGCATCGCAAAAGACGGCATCTATGCCATCTTCAACCAAGTGATGCGGACCATGCTGCACACCCGCCTCATGCACGGCATTTTACTCTACCAAAAGAACCCCGAATTCAAAGGAGACATTATCCTGGTTGAACCCACGGAATACGACGACAAATTTTTTGATATGAACCCCATAAACTTCTGGGAAAGGCGGGTGGCCGCAAAAAGAGGATACGATTCCGTCAGGGAATCCATCAGCAAGGATTATAAAATTCTGAACAGGATTCTCACGGCCCACGGGATCAAGACCAACCCGAAATTCGCCGCACCACCCCGACAAGATGAAGTGCTTGCCATGGCACCTGCCTGCCAAGAGCCGATGGCAGCTTGAAACACTCAAAGGAGGAAACGAAATGCATATAGGTATTCCAGAGGAAGTAAAAGTGGCTGAAAAAAGGGTAGCGGTAACCCCGTCAGGTGTCAGGACCCTTGTACAGAACGGCCACACGGTCTTGTTTCAATCCAACGCGGGCCTCGGCAGCGGTTTTGCCAATGAGCAGTACATTCAGGCAGGCGCAGAGATCATCGTACACCCAAAGGACATCTGGGCGGATGCGGACATGATCATGAAGGTTAAGGAACCGCTGCCCGTTGAGTATGATTTGATGCGTGAAAATCAAATCATTTTCACATACCTCCATCTGGCGGCTGCCCGGGAACTGGCGCAGGAACTGGTGGGAAAAAAAGTAGTGGGCATTGCCTACGAAACCATTCAGACGGACGCCGGCGCCCTTCCGCTTTTGGCTCCCATGAGCGCAGTGGCAGGGCGTCTCTCAGTGCAGGCCGGCGCTTACTGCCTTGAAGCCAAATCGGGCGGCATGGGCATTCTTTTAAGCGGCGTACCGGGCGTCAGACCCGCCTATGTGGTCATCATCGGAGCGGGTATCGCCGGTTTGCACGCCTGCTTCAGCGCCGTGGGGACGGGGGCCCGGGTCACCATCCTGGACATCAACCAGGAACGTCTGGACTACATAAACGATGTCATGCGGGGAAGCGTAACCACCCTCATGAGCAATGAGGGAATCCTTGAAGAGGAAGTCATCAAAGCCGACCTGGTCATCTGTTCGGTGTTAATTCCAGGGGCTGCGGCACCCAAGCTGATTTCAAGAGAACTCCTCACAAAGATGAAACCGGGCGCCGCCATTGTGGATATCTCTATCGATCAGGGGGGGGCCTGCGAGGCCAGCCGTCCCACTACCCATGAAGATCCAACGTATGTGGAAGAAGGTGTCGTCCATTACTGCGTCAACAATATGCCCGGCGCGGTGCCACGCACTTCCACCATGGCGCTCACCAACGCCACCCTCCCCTACGCCCTCAAAATCGCCAATGCGGGTTACGAAAAAGCCGTTCTGGAAAACCCGGCGATTGCAAGAGGCATGAATGTGATTAAAGGCCATGTGGTTCACAAGGCCGTTGCCGAAAGTGTGGGACTGCCTTACACGCCGATTTAACAGCCTTTCCCACTTAAAACCTCAGCAACAGCCCGGATTGCCCGAAGCAAAGGTTCCACTGTTTTCCGTCTCGATAACGCAGCAGCATGATGACCCATCCCTGCCCAAGGCCGCATTGATTAGAGCCGCGGCACATCCCACGCCCACCTTAACGGTGATGGCTTCCGTGGGGCAGTTACGTGCACAGGCGCCGCACTCCATGCAGCGGTCCCTGTTTAGAATACCGGCGGAACCATTATTCATGCTCAGGACCTCTTGTGGACAAACCATGAGACACATACCGCACCCAACACATTTTTCCTGATCGAGGGCCAGTGTTACCACATCCCTGAGATACGTAAATTTTTCCATTTCGCAAACTCCTTAAGCCGCAATAAGCGAAAGAATCCACAAAAGCAGACCGACGCCAACCCCGAAAATCTCCAGAGGGACGGCCCATTCCATCTCTTTTCTGACCCCCGAAAGCGAGGTATAAGTGGATGCACCCGTAAAGTTCATTGCCAGAAACGCCGATATGGACGGAATCAGAAAAAACCATGCAAAAATTTCCGCCCGACCCGCCCACGTCTCAAAATTACCCGGCCAGAAAACTGCGACCACAATGGCCGTTATAATCCCCATGATCAGCCCTTTAAAGGAAAAGGCACGCCCCGGCAGCCATGGGAGCAAAATCGGCGTCAGAACCGCTCCGGAAAAAATGCCACAAATATAGGCAATCACGGCAAACAGACCGTAACGCAGGGCGCTTTCCCAGAATCCCTCAGCCCCGGCTACCCCCGCTGCCAAGAAAAGACAGGGGAGAACCACAAGACTCCATTTAAGCGTCCCCACCAGTTCAACCGGCACCAGGACCGTTCTTTCCCTTGTTGAAAAGCTTTTTTTTCGCATGGCCGGTGTCGCCTTGCGCCCACCATCCAGAAAACGCGTTAGATCAGCCGACAAAATGGGCCCATAGATGACTTTAAACCCTGATTGCTTTTTTACAAGGTGAGCCGCCACACCCGGGCCCGACAATTGGGGCAGAATCAACTCACGGTGGCTCACAATCTGCTCCAGACCGCTTGCGGCAATGCGACGAACCAGTTCTTCCGTCCCGAAGGTTCCTTTTCCCGCTGCGCACCATACGTTGATGCCGTTGGTGTCCAGAACCAGGATCCAGACGTTTCTCACGGTTAGGGATTCACGAAGTCGATCAAAGCTCATTTTATAATTGGCGGTAACAAAAACCATTGCCTTTTCATCGGGCTTTCCAAGGGCGTAAAGGCCGGGATCGACTTTGTAATCCATCCGGTTTACGCCCCAGCGGGCCTTGAAAGTGCCCCAACGATCGGTCCATTCAAGCTGCGAGGAAATCACCGGGACCTTACCCGCTTTGGTCTCGACGGTTCCTTTTACAAATGGTTGATCCAGTCCGGGCCGGCTCAACTGAGCCGTTTTGCCGCTGGGTCAGCAGGCCTTTGATGACGGTTGCCCGGCTTGCGGGTCAATTATTTTTGGCTCATACGACGATTTCCCGTGCTGTAAATAATTTGATTGAAAAAGTCATTTTCGCTGGGAATTTCTTCAGATTTGGTATAAATAAGATGGCTTTCTGTCCACTTAAATATGCAGATAGCCATGACCACAAAATCGTCTACAAATCCGGAGATTGGAATCCTTGAACTCATCGACCCCGCTAAGTGCTACGAATTCTTCAGAGAAAAGAAGTGGCCATGTGGTATTTGTTGTCCAAAATGTACCTCAAACCGGGTCAAAAAGAACGGTCACAAACGTAATGCCCCGCTTTGTCGGAACTATAAATGCAATAACTGCGGTTGCCGTTTCAACGATTTTACGGGTACCATTCTGGCAAGAAAACACCATCCCATCAGAGTATGGATCGTCATGTTATACCTCATGGGACTAAACCTATCCAACAGGCAAATCGCCGCGGAGCTGGACCTTAATCCGGATGTCGCCCATAGGATGACTATTTTGCTTCGGAGCGAAATCGCTGCAAGGAAGCCGGGATGTAAAGTCAGTGGGGTAGTAGAGTGCGACGAAGTATACGTAATTGCAGGGCATAAAGGGCATCCGGAAAAAGTTCGTCAGAAAAGGCGAGCACCACGGTGCAGAGCGCTCAAGGGTGCTCCGGGCCGAGGAACTCTTGAAAAAGAAAAGCCTCCTGTCCTCGGAATCATTGAACGTTCCGGGGATGTCGCCATTTTTATGCTTCCAGACGTTAAACAAAAAACCATCGAACCGATTTTGCGGTCTGTTATAACACCAGGAACCTTGGTGAATACAGATGAGTACAGCATTTACAATCATCTCACTGACTGGGGCTATACCCATAAGACTGTTTGTCATGGTAAGGGAGAATATGCCAGAGATGAAGACGGCGATGGCTTCTGTGAAGTTCATGTCAATACAATTGAGGGCTTTTGGTCGCTTCTACGATCTTGGCTGCGACCACATCGCGGCGTGTCTCAAGAAAACTTACCACTTTATCTGAGTTTTTTTGAGTTTGTCCATAACGTACGCCGGAGAGGAAAAGCATTGCTGCCGTCATTGATCAATGTCCTTTTTGCAGCCCACGCATGAGCACGCGGAAACGTCGTATGAGCCTTATTTTTAATGGTACAAGATTGTCCAATGGTGTCCTTCTCCTGGTTCAGGTCCTAAAATGCCATGAATCAATCAATATTCAATCCCTTTTCTGGCTTTAACACCAATTTCATAGGGGTGCTTGATCATCTTCATTTCCACAGCCAATGTGGCGGCATCCACTATTTCCGAGTGGGCGTAGCGCCCGCTCAGCATCAGGCGGAGTTCGTTTGGAATTCCCGCAATCAGGCCCAGCACCTCCTCCGGACCAATGAAACCGTAATTGACGGCAATATTGATCTCATCCAGCACCACCAGTCCGTAACGGCGGGACATGACGACTTCCTTCGCATTCCGCCAGGCTTCTCTGGCCGCCTTTTTATGGTCCGTGTTCACTTCAGGATCTCGTTTGCCCACCAGTCCTTTTCCCATGGATTGAATTTGCATACCGGGTAGGTTTTGTGAAGCCATAACCTCGCCGTAAAGCCTGGGGCTCTTGATAAGCTGGAGCATAAAGGAAGGCACCCCCATACCGCTCATAAGCAGTGCCTTTCCGAGACAATAGGTGGTCTTGCCCTTACCGCTGCCCGTGACCACTTCGACGCGGCTGCCGTGGCCGCCGGGTGTTTCCCTGTGCACCTTCATTTCCGTTATGAGATGGGCCTTTTCAAGGATTTCATCCGCTGTGTCGGACCCTGTCAAAAGCAATTCCACATGCATTGCTTTTTCACGCATCAGCATCAGGATTTCGCTTACAGATACAGAAATCGAGTCTTGCATCACCAGATCCAAAACACCATCCAGTACAACGATATCATATGCGCCTGCTATAGCAGCCTTTGCGGCATTTTGAAAAGCCGCTTCAGCCGCCGATTTCACCATGCCCGAATCGTTCAAACCGGATTTCAGTGCCGAAGCATCAATATCAAGGTTGGGCGCAAGAAATCCCATGGCACCGGCCTCACCATCCGCCAGCTCGTGAGCCCTAAAACGGGTAATCAACGACCGAAGCCCGTAACCTGAAGCGCGAAGTGCGAGTCCATATGGTGCAAAATTGGTTTTTCCCGGCGGGTTTATGTAGACCTGTGTGAGTCCTGTTTTCAGACGCGTGGATTTCATTTCTTCTGTTTTCACGGTGTACGCATCCTCATGCCACCCTATTTGCTGCCACGTTAGAAGAGCACCTGCACTTCAATGGTACTGCCCGGAGCCAGGCGTTGCACCCCTTCCGGAATCCCTATCAGGGCCTGCGCCTGGGCCTGGGACTGAATTCGGCTTTTCATGCGGAGCGGAACGGCCCACCACTCCCCTTCTCTTTTTTCCAGGGATGCCTGAAAGAACTGTGTCCATGTAATGTCCCCGTGCAGCGCTTCCGCCAATCGGACATTTTTACGTCTAAAGGGCGAAGTCGGCTTTCCCGCCATTTTGAGGAGACCGGGTAACGCAATCTGGAGGAATGCCATCTCGTTGGACGGGGGGCCTCCGGGTAAACAGAAAACCGGTTTGTGATCCAGAATTCCCAGGGCCACCGCTTTGCCCGGACCGATCCGAACCCGGTGAAACAGCATCTCCCAACCCATTTCATCCAGAATTCGCGTTGTCATGTCCCTCTCACTTTTCCAGGCGCCGCCGCTTGTCAGTAACGCATCATTTTCTGAAAGGAGTTTCTGAAAGGTCTTTTTAAGCGCATCGGGACGATCCCGAACAACGGCGGTTTCCCCGGGCATTCCGAAATGGCGCAACCACGCGTAGAGTGTTACGATGTTGCTGGCGTACAATTGTCCGGGCCGAAGAGGGCTGCCGGGGGCAATCACCTCGTCGCCGGTGGCCACAACGGCAATCCGGGGCGTTGGATACACCTTCAGCCGATCCAGACCGCCGGCTGCCATAAAACCGGTCAGCGCCGGCGTCAAAACCTTGCCCTCACTGGCTATGAGCCCCTTCTTCGGCACATCACTTCCCTGAAAGAGAAGATTACATCCGGGCGGCGCATCCCGGTAACAGACCACCTTGTCGCCCCGGCGTTCGGTAAATTCAACGGAGACGACAGCATCAGCACCTTTGGGAATCACGGCGCCCGTAAGCACCTCAACGGCTTCTCCTGCGCGCACGGTTTCTTCGGTGGGATCGCCCGCTGCCAGCGATCCGGCAATCCTCAAAGAGATACCCTGTTCACGGGAAGCATCGGCTATATCGGATGAAAGCACCGCATACCCGTCTCTCAGGGAAGACGTGGCCGACGGACAGTCAACCACGGCCCTCAAATCCTCTGCGGCCACATGTCCGCACACCTCATGAACGGGCATTGTCACCGGCTTCAATGTTCCGATGGCATCGAAAGTAAGCGAAAGGGCCTCTTTTAAGCCGATGTCATAGGTTTTGGCCATATCAATTCCCTTAATTGCTTATCAAAACAAAACCCGGTCGTTCAGCGCCGGAAATTCATCTCGCACCAACCGGATCCGCTCAGGATCAATTTCAGCTGAAACAAAACAGGCTGCTTCACCGCCCTCCGCCAGCACATCACCACCGGGGTCAACCACCATGCTGTGGCCGGCAAACGCTTTGCCGTCGCTTTTTCCGGCACAATTGCAGGAAATTAGAAATGAAAGGTTTTCGTGCGCCCTGGCCCGGTTAAATAGGCACCAGGCATCGAGGCGTGCCATTGGCCAGGCCGAGGCAATCAGAAAAATGGAAGCACCCTGATCCACCATACGGCGATACAACTCCGGAAAACGCAAATCGTAGCAGGTGGTAATCCCGGCCCTGCCCCAGGGCAGATCCACAACCACCGGCGCTTCGCCGGCACTCAAGATTTTTCGCTCCTGCGACTGGTACCCGAAAAGGTGAATTTTCCGGTAGTTGGCCATCATCTCACCATCAGGTCCCAGAAGAATGGCCGCGTTGAACAAGTGGTTGTCCTCTCGAAGGACCAGACTGCCTATCAGGACATGAATCCCCATGGCCTTCACTTTTTTCTTCAAAGCGGATACGGTGGGACCATGAATGGTTTCGCTGTCACTTTCATATCGATGAAACGAAAAAAAACCGCAGGGCCACAGTTCCGGCAGCAGTATCAGATCACTGGGCGGCGCCTGTTCCAGCAGATCCAGTGCCGCTTCTACATTTTCTTCTTTGGACCCATCTTTAATTTCCATCTGAATACTGGTCACCCGCATACGCAATCGTTCCTTTCAATCAACTGCTTCAGCAGAAAAAGACTCTTTCAATGTTGGCCGAACTTTACAATTCGCGTTGCATTTTGTATAAACCAAAACCTCTTAAATTAGCAAGCCTGCAAATTCTAGGAGGGAACCGCAGGAAAAATGCAAACGACCTTATTAAGGAAGCACCCATGATCACGTTGCTCGATTACGGCGCCGGAAATGTCAGAAGCGTCATCAACGCCATTGAAAGTCTCGGCGAACAGGTCCATCTTGTTAAGACGGAGCAGGATATCCTCTCCGCCGATAAACTGGTATTTCCCGGTGTGGGCGCTTTCGGCAACATGATGGAAATCCTGCACCAGAAAAATTTCGTCGCACCGCTGATGGGCTACCTTAACACGGACCGTCCTTTTCTGGGGATCTGCCTGGGACTTCAGGCTCTCTTTGAAAAAAGCGAAGAAGCGCCGGATATGCCGGGTCTGGGTTTCATTAAGGGGCGCGTGCAACGCTTTACCACTGATCTTTCGGTCCCTCACATCGGTTGGAACGGCGTGAACATAAAACAGCCGTCCAG
This sequence comes from delta proteobacterium NaphS2, assembly GCA_000179315.1. GTDB lineage: Bacteria > Desulfobacterota > DSM-4660 > Desulfatiglandales > Desulfatiglandaceae > NaphS2. Next base: position 34,953 of record ADZZ01000716.1, on the reverse strand, counting down.
GCTTTTTGAAGGTCTTGAAGGGAATGAAAAGTTTTATTTTGTCCATTCCTATCACGTAACCCCGAAGGCGGATGACACCGTGCTGACCACGACCGATTATGGATACGAATTTGTCAGTGCCATTCAGAAGGGAAACGTTGTCGCCACCCAATTTCACCCTGAAAAGAGTGGCGTATCGGGGCTTCGCCTGCTGGAAAACTTCCTCAAGAAAGCGGGTAAAACGACCCTGCCGCCAAGGCTATCAAACCATACGCGCCTGGCCAAACGCATCATTGCCTGCCTGGACGTTCGCACCAATGACTCGGGGGATCTGGTGGTAACCAAGGGGGACCAGTACGATGTCAGAGAAAAAGGGGATGTTCGAAATCTGGGCAAACCGGTGGATCTGGCCCGAAGGTACTACGAAGAAGGTGCAGATGAAATCACTTTTCTCAACATCACCGGATTCAGGGATTTTCCCCTGGAAGATATGCCCATGCTGGAGGTGCTGCGGCAGACTTCCGTAAATGTCTTTGTTCCCCTCACCATCGGTGGCGGTATTCGGGATTACACGGACAAGGACGGCAAGACCTACACCGCCCTGGAGGTGGCTGCCAAATATTTCAGATCCGGGGCCGACAAAGTATCCATCGGCAGTGATGCCGTACGGGTCGTTGAGGAATATCTAAAAACCGGTGCGAAAAGCGGCCGGAGCGCCATCGAGAAAATCGCCCGCGTCTACGGAAACCAGGCCGTGGTCATTTCCGTTGATCCGAGGCGGGTTTATGTGAAAGAGCCTGAAGACGTCAAACACCGGGTCATCAAAACGGAATTTCCCGGGCCCAATGGTGAGTCCTACTGCTGGTACCAGTGTACCATCAAGGGAGGCCGGGAGGGCCGGGATCTTGATGCAATCACTTTCGCACAGGTTTGCGAAAAGCTGGGAGCCGGTGAAATTCTGCTGAACTGCATCGACCGGGACGGCACCAATCAGGGGTTTGATTTGGAACTCATCAATGCGGTGAAAAAAGCGGTTTCCGTTCCCGTGATTGCCTCCAGCGGCGCCGGTTGCGCAGAGCACTTTCTGGAAGTGTTCAACAAAACCGATGCCGAATCTGCGCTGGCAGCCGGTATCTTTCACCGAGAGGAAGTGCCCATCGGCCAGGTCAAAAAAACACTCGAAGGGGCAGTTGAAATCAGAGCCTAGATCTCGTTCAGGCGTTATTTCCGTAATAGGTTTCATCGATAACCCCGTTGACCGCCTTGAGCCGTTCCATTTGGGGCGCCTTAAAACCGAATATCAGATCCAGAAAACCCATGATAATCCGGTAGGTGGCGCCCCACAACACATCCGTACCCGTCTCGGTATGGTGAAGAAAACAAGGGAAAGTTTGATATGTTCCACCATCTACCGATTCTTTCGGCACATTAAAAAATATCTTGTAAAGTGCGTAATTGTCCTCGTTCAGAAATTCCCGCAAAGGAATGTGGACAATTTTTTCAACTTCCCGATTGATGAAGAAACGCGTCTGGCTGCGAATCCAGCCCACAAAGGGGAAGATTTCACGCGGAAACGTCTCCAGACGATAGGACGGCAAGGGTCCGAGGAAGTTCACACCGAAGGGATTTAACATCATTTCTTCAAAGCTTTCCCGGATGCTGGTGGCAAAAAGGAGGGACAGACGCCGGGCCTGTCGGGGCCGCTCCTTCCGCCATTTACGCCAGTATGGCCACCGGTATAGGGGAAAAAACGGTAACCGCATGAACCGCGCCAGCTCTGAATCAAAACCAAGGGAAATCGCCCCGCCCGGAAAACAAAGATCTCCCGCCTGTTTAACCAGCTTCGAACGTTTGTTCAATACGATACAGGGGTCAATGGGTTGCCCGGAATCGGGACATTTCCAGCTGATCGGAAAAAGAACTGCAGATGCCTCATTGGAATTGGAAACCCCTTGGGGGAAGAGCGATTCTCCGATGCTTCTTTCCTGAAGGACTTCCTGAATATGCATCGCCAGCCGCGGCACATCTTCAAGTAGATCTTCCTTCTCCATCGAGAACTCCTGAAGATGGAAACTCAAATCGCCCACTTCAGCAGCGACGATCCCCAGGTCAGTCCGGCCCCGAAACTCACCAGAAGAATATTGGCGCCGACCCGCAGCAATCCCTCCCGGTTGGCTTCATCCATTGCAATGGGAATGGAGGCTGAAGACGTGTTCCCGTAGCGCTGAATATTGGTATAGACCTTGTCCATGGAAATTCTCAGATTCTTTGCCGTCGCCTGAATAATGCGAAGATTGGCTTGGTGGGGAATCATTTGATCCACATCGGTTTCTTTGATGGCGTTATGGTCGAGGGCCTCCTTGGCAATGTCGGTCAAGCAGTTGATAGCCCTTTTAAAAAGGCGGTTGCCTTCCATTCGCAGGTGAAAGGATTTTTGTTCGATGCAACTCAAAATATCGGGCAATTTCAGTTTTCCCTCCGATGAATAAAGAAGGTTGCCAAGGCTGCCGTCAGACTTCAAATGGGTGGACAATATGCCGCTGTCACTTTTTTCCGCCGTCAACACCACGGCCCCCGCACCATCGCCCAAAAGCACGCAAGTGCCACGGTCTTCCCAGTTAACGATGGTAGAGAGCCGTTCCACACCCATAACCAGGGCCGTCTTGCAATTACCGCATTGGATGGCATTGTTTGCCACCGAAAGGGCATATAAAAATCCGGAGCATCCGGCCGACACGTCGAAAGCCGCTGCATTTGTCGCCTGCAAATTCTCCTGCACCATGCAGGCGGCCGAGGGGAACTGTCGATCCGGTGTAACCGTTCCCGCCACGATCATATCGAGTTTTGAAGGTGAGACCCCCGCCATATCCAGCGCATTTTGTGATGCCCGGGTCGCAAGGTCCGTGGTGGTTTCATCAAGCTCTTTTGAAGAAATGTGCCGCTCTTCGATACCGCTTCGCCGCACAATCCATTCGTTGTTAGTATCCACAATGCCTTCAAGCTCCACATTGGACAATATTTTTTTCGGAGCGGTCGAGCCGGTCCCGACAATTCTTCCTCTCAGCACACTTGCCATTTTACATACATCCTTCCACTTATTTTTATGATAATAAAATTTCAGGAATTGCTTTTTCCGCGCGTATCCGGAAGGCTTCAGGAAAAACCCAAATATTACGGCGAAAAAAAGGCAGGATTATTTTCCTAACGCTTTGCCCCTCACACTGATTCTGAGCGGTCAAATATTCATTCTGGCGACGAACACACAGGCAAGACACAATATCCAAACAACTTCACCATCGTCATCTTTCATATCTTTTATTTCTTTAATGACGTGCCACGTTCATGTCAAGGAAAATTCGTTCCGTTACCTGCTGCAACTTTTCCTCTTTACAGTTTATGTTGAAGAGGGTATGCATTTCAAATCCTCATTCTGAAGATATTTGAAGCCGCAGGCTCCTTTGTGAAAACGAAATATAGGAGCAACCTTAAAACCCGGAATCAAAAGGAGCAGAATATGACTGAGATGTTGAATCCGTTTCGAATTGCTCAGCGGGAACTGGATCATGCTGCAGAAAAACTGGGGCTGGATGATGCAACCCATGAGCTTCTCCGCTGGCCCATGCATGAATTGAAAGTCACAATGCCCGTCAAAATGGATGATGGGAGCACGAAAATATTTCACGGCTTTCGCATTCAATACAACACTGCCAGGGGACCGGCCAAAGGAGGTATTCGCTGGCACCCCGATGAAACCATCGATACAGTTAGAGCACTGGCTGCCTGGATGACCTGGAAGACATCGGTGGTGGATATTCCACTGGGGGGAGGTAAAGGGGGTGTGATCTGTAATCCCAAGGAATTGACCGATACCGAGAAAGAGCGGCTGGCCCGTGCCTATGTCCGTGCCGTGGGGAGAACCCTGGGGGTCACCAGGGATGTACCGGCGCCGGATGTTTATACCACGCCTCAGATCATGGGGTGGATGATGGACGAATATGAAACCCTCACGGGAGAGCATCATCCCGGTGTCATCACCGGAAAACCGATACCGATCGGCGGATCTCAGGGCCGCGGCGACGCAACCGCAAGAGGCGGCATTTATGTGGTTCGGGAAGCCGCCAACGCCCTTAACATCGATCTCAAGGATGCCACCATGACTATTCAGGGTTTCGGTAATGCCGGCCAACATGCGGCCCGTATCGGGCGGGATCTGCTGGGTATGAAACTCTTGGCCGCCTCCGATTCCAAAGGGGGTGTCTATAATCCCAAAGGTATCGACGTGGAAGCCCTCATTGAGCACAAAATCAGTACCGGTCAGGTCGGAGGATTCCCCGATACGGATGCCATCACGAACGAAGCCCTGCTGGAACTGGATACGGCCGTTCTTTTTCCGGCGGCACTTGAGAACGTCATCACCGCCAAAAATGCCTCGGAAATTCGTTGTACCATTTTGTGCGAACTGGCAAACGGTCCCACGACCCCTGAAGCCGATGAGATCCTTTATGAGAAGAATGTGTTTGTTCTGCCCGATTTTCTGGCCAACGCCGGCGGTGTGACCGTATCCTACCTGGAGCAGGTACAGAATACATACAATCTGTACTGGAACCTGGAGGAAATCCGCTGGCGCCTGAAGGATACCATGCGTAGTGCCTTTGCCAGTGTATTTGAAATGAGCCGCAACACTGATGTTCACATGCGGGACGCCGCATACCTGGTTGCCGTGGCGCGGGTGGCCGAAGCCTGCAAGCTCAGGGGATGGGTGTGAACTTAGAACTCAGGATCCGGATGCCATGGAAGAAGACCTGCAACAATTGATAAAGGCTTACCGCATGTATCAGAAGATGATGCGATATCCCCATCTGGCGGAAGCCATGCGGAAAATCTTCCTCTCCGTCCTGTCTGAAAAAATCTCCCTGGATGAAGAGCAGATCCGTGAAGACGCTCTGAAAGCGCTTCAAAAGGAGAAAATTGAACCAAGCGAAGATAATATTCATGAATACATGGATGCCATGGTTGATCTTGAAGTGGTCAATCACTTTGGTGAGGAAGAGATTGACCAGTACATCAACCTTGCCCGAAAAGAGGACCGGCTGGAAAAACTGATCAAGGTGGTCAACACGGAAGGGGTCACCTCGCTTCGAATAAAAAAAGCATTACGGGACTTCTGTGAGATTCCCGAGGGGAACACCTTTGTGTCCCCCAGTGAAGCGGAAGGCGTTCGGGTCGCTTTGATCCATCATTTTATCTCCAACCAGCTCCCGTTCAAAGGTATTGCCAAAAATCATATCACCATTCGCGATATTGATGAAATTGTGGAACACTCGTATTGGAGTCCCCGTTACCCGGGAAGAATCGGGGGCAAGGCGGCGGGACTGGTGCTGGCACATCGCATCATTCTGCCGCGCCTCATGGAGCGCGACCCTGAACTGGAACGGTATCTGGCCATTCCCGAATCCTATTACTTCAACTCGGGCATTTTCTCCGATTTCATGGATTACAATAACCTCCAAGGATTTCATACTCACAAATACAAAAACCGGAAGGATATCGAGGAAGCCTATAAAAAAATCCCCGCCATCATGGAAAAAGCCACCTTCCCGTCCGATACGGTGGACACATTTCGAAGGTTCTTGGCGGAAGTTGGAGAACACCCGCTGATCCTCCGTTCATCCAGTTTCCTGGAAGACAATGTGGGGCACGCTTTTTCGGGAAAATACGATTCCGTTTTCATTGCCAACAGCGGTACGCCGGAAGAGCGACTTGAGGAATTCATTGGAGGATTGAAATCGGTGCTCATGAGCACTTTCGGACCAGCCCCCATCCTTTATCGCAAAGAGAGAAATCTGCTCGATTTTGATGAAAGGATGAGCGTCCTGGCCCAGAAAGTGGTGGGCCGTCGCTTCGGAGACTATTTTTTTCCTTTTGCCGCCGGGGTCGCCTTTTCTTTCAATGCCTACACCTGGTCTTCACGTATCAATCAGGATGACGGCCTCATTCGGCTTGTCTTCGGTCTCGGTACACGTGCCGTGGACCGGGTGGGAACTGATTATCCCAGGATGATTCCCGTCAGCCATCCCCTGTTGAGACCGGAAGTGGGCGTATCACAGATCCGGAAATATTCTCAAAAAAAGGTGGATGTGTTTGATGTTGAGAAAAAGCGTCTTGAGCGAATGGCATTTCTCGATTTGATACGAAAAATTGACCATCCGGATCTCCATTTGGCCATATCGGTGAACCAGGACGGCAATCTGGCAGCCCCCATGTTTAAGGGGCAGAAGATCGACCTAAACCGCAGCTGCCTCACTTTCCAGAATTTTCTGACAAAAACGCCCTTTCTGAGCGCCATGAAGAAAATCCTCGAAAAGCTGGAAAACGCTTACGGCCGACCAGTGGATGTGGAATTTGCCGTTGATGACGGCAAGCTTTTTCTGCTTCAATGCCGGACCCTTTCACTGAGAAAAGAGCTGGAACCGGTTACCCTGCCTGAAAATATTCCCAAGGATCAAATCCTTTTCATCAACAGCAGAGGCGTCACAAACGCTCTTGTAAAGGATATTGAATATCTGGTTTATGTGGACCCCAGGGCCTACAACCGCATCACCGGTTATACGGAAAAGGCGGAAATCGGTCATGTTGTAGGTGAGGTGAACCGTTTTCTGGACGGAAAACGGTATGCGCTTTTCGGACCCGGACGGTGGGGCAGCAATGACATCAATCTGGGTGTCAAGGTGGGATATCCGGATATCAACAAGACGTTGATAATTGGCGAAATCGCCTTTGAAGAGAACGGTTCCACACCGGAACCCTCCTTTGGAACGCATTTTTTCAACGATCTGGTGGAAGCGGATATTATCCCCATCGCCATTTACCCCGATCAACAGGGAATGTTTATTGATGAAAAACTTCTATTAACCGCCGAAAACCGGCTGGCCAAAGAGCTGCCGGAACACGCACGCCACGCATCCGTCGTGCATCTGATCCACGTACCCGCGGCCACCAACGGAACACTGCTGCATATCTATCAGAATGCCAAGGAGCAGAAAGGGATGGGTATTTTTGCCCCTCGCTCCTGAAAAAAGTTGCTGGAAAAATAAGCAGATGGTAAAGGGTCATGGGTGATTCTGCTTCCGGAGGGCCCTCAAGGTGTTCAAGTTCCTTCGGTCCCAATCAATCAAACCCTCTTTTTTCGGGGTTTCCAGAATTTTCGGAATATGGGCCAGACGTTCATCGTTCATGATCAGTGAAAACCCTTTACGGCCGATTTTACCCTTTCCGATGTGATGATGGCGGTCAATCCTGGAGCCCAGCCTCCGTTTTGCATCATTTAGATGGATTACCATGAGCCGGTCCAGACCCAGGATTTTGTCGAAGGCATGCATGGTCTCACGGTATGTTTCTTCGGTACGAATATCATAACCGGCAGCGAAAATGTGGCAGGTATCGAGGCAGAAGCCAATCCGTTCATTTTCAACCACCTTTTCGGTGATGTATGCCAGCTGTTCAAAGGTATGACCCAGGGTTGTTCCCTGCCCCGCACAGGTTTCGAGCAGCAGCCGGGGACCCTCACCATGGCATTCGGCCAACACGCGATTGATGCCGCCGGCAACCCGCTCCATCCCTTCGGCTTCGCCGGAACCCATGTGCGCGCCCGGATGGTGGACGACCCAGGGAATGCCCAGCTGATGCGAACGCGCCATCTCGCAGATAAGGGCATTCACCGACAAATCGAATTTCTTCTTTTCCGGAGAACCCAAATTGATCAGATAAGCTGTATGGGATGAAATGGCCGTAATGCCGATTTCCTGCCGCGCCAGACCGAAAGCCTCAATATCTTGATTCGTCAGAGTCCGTTCTTTCCAGGTGCTGGCGTTCTTGGTGAAGATCTGGACCGCTGTGCAACCGTATTTTTTGCCCGCATACAGTGCCTTGTGAAGACCGCCCGAAATGGAAAAATGAGCGCCAAGAAGCGGGCGGACCGCCCTCCGGGTCATGCTCACTTTCTTGGGTCCAGACTTTTGTTTTGCTTAGGCATCGAAGCGCGTTTTCCAGTCATAATCACGGGAAGTCACAGCGTCCTCCATCCTCCGGATACGTTGCTCCACATGATCGTATCGCCGTTTCAGCCGATCCACGGCACGGGATCTCGAATGGACGTAGCTGTCGTAAAAGTCACCGGCGTCGTCACTATCGATACGAAGGACAGGTGCCGGCTTCATGATCAAAGCCGCCAGGAAATAGAGTCCTGTCACGGGCCAGAATCCGCTGAATATCAAAAGCATGACGGCAATCGCTCTGGCCCAGAAAACGGAAAAGTCGAAATACTCCGCAATACCCCGAATAACCCCTAGTATGACACCGTTTCGGGACCGATAAAGGCCACCTCGAAAACTTCGGTTGATCCATCTTTTCATATCACTTCGTCCTTTCCCCGGCCCTTCAAAATGATGGTCTCAAGGGCTTCGATTCGCTCTTCCATGTGTTCGAGCCCCCTGTAAATTTCCTGAATCATACGTGTCTCCTCTTGCTGAGACCGTTGATCCCTGGGAGACAATCCACCCTTTTTGATTTTGATACCCATCAGTATCGTACCACCGACGATGGCCAGGCACAATATAAGCCCACCGAATATGATCGCCACAATGATTGCGCCGTGCATTATTGTGATGCCCTCTCTTCTCCGCGATTCAGGGAGGTCTTGAGACGCTTGAGATCATTTTCAATCTCATCATCCATCATCAACCCGTCGAATTCCGCCTCAAGGGTCGATTTTTTTCCGTAATTCACCAGGTCCGCTTCCGCCTCCATTCGCTCGATGCGATTTTCCAGTGCCTCAAACTTCATCACTGCATCGGTACTTTCAATGCGGCGGATATCCTCCTGAGCACGCCGTTTCCGAACCGCATGAATATGACGCTGCACCAAGATCCGCTGCTTTTCCCGCGCCTTTTGAAGTTTTTCTTCAAGCTGCTGTATGTCCTCATGGTACTGTGCCACCAACGCGTCCAGTTCGGCGAGTTCCCGTTTGGCGCTTTCGGCACGAGAGCTGTATTTTCTCTTTTCCATCAGGGCTTCCCGCGCCAAATCATCACGCCCCTTATTAACCGCCAACTGCGCCCTTCCCTCCCACACATCCGCGCGCTCTTTGATTTCATCCAGCTGCCGTCTGCTCTTAGCGGCTCTGGCGATAACACCGGCGCAGGAAGCCTTTAGTTCAATCAAAGTGTCTTCCATTTCCCGAATCATCAGCTTGATCAGCTTTTCCGGATCTTCCGCCCCTTCAAGCATTACGTTGATATTTGAACTTACAATGTCCCGAAAGCGTGTGAATATTCCCATCTTGTTTCCTCCAATTCTAAATACGGCATCCTGATTTTCCAAATTGCCAAGTTGATGAGCAGAATCCGTGCCAAATACGCATTATTTTTCGATTTCAAAGGGAATCAACAAGTTATGCGGTTGACAAATTAATGCAATATGGCCATAATAACCAATATATTGTTTTTCATGCCAAAAAAGATGGTTTTTTACGCCATGACACCTAACGAAAGACCTTCACAAAATCCAGTGTCCCCGGAGTCCTTGTCGAGATCCCATGACGCCCTGGGGCAATCCGAATCTTTCTTGAACCTCCAGGAACAGCTCTCCAGGGTTGCCCCCATCGACAGGCCGGTACTGCTTCTGGGAGAACGGGGAACCGGCAAGGAGTTGGCAGCCGCCCGTATCCATTTCCTGTCGAAACGCTGGAAAGGGTCACTGGTGGCTTTGAATTGTTCGGCCCTGGCGCCATCCCTTATTGAATCGGAGTTGTTCGGGTACGAAAAAGGGGCGTTCACCGGGGCGGAGCGACGGCGGGCGGGCCGGTTTGAAGCGGCCCATGAGGGGACCCTCTTCCTGGATGAAATCGGCAACATGCCCCTTGAAGTACAGGAAAAAACCCTTCGACTGGTGGAATACGGCACCTTCGAGCGCGTGGGCAGCGCCAGAAGCATTGAAGTGGACGTCCGTCTGGTGGCCGCCACCAATGTGGACCTGGCAAAACGCGCAAAGGAGGGAAAATTCAAGACAGACCTTCTGGACCGGCTATCATTCGAGGTGATCTTCCTTCCGCCCCTAAGAGAGCGAATCGAAGACATTCCCCTTCTGGCCAATCATTTTGCATCCAGAATGGCTTTTGAAATGGAACGGACTGAGACACCGTTTTTCACCCCTCAAACCCTCGAACTATTGGAAAACTACCCATGGCCGGGGAATATTCGAGAACTCAAAAATGTAGTGGAACGCGCCGTGTATCGAAGCGATGACGCGGAAATAAGAGAGATCGTTTTTGACCCTTTTGCGAACTTACAAATGCGCCGGGACGAGACGGATGCCACAAATGTTTCGCCTGATCCGAAAGCTTCCACCATGGATGCACTTACCAGAATGCCGCTTCAGGAAGCGGTACGGGAATTAAAGGTCCGCATGATGAACCGGGCACTCAAAAATGCCCAACACAACCAAAAAAAGGCGGCGGAGATTCTGGGATTAACCTATCACCAGTTCAGGGGCCTTTATCGAAACTTGAAAGACCGGATCCAATGAAATCCGCGTCATCATTTTCCCTTGAAACACAAACAGGGCCCATAATAAGATGTCAATCAATATGGTCAGGGAGCCTAAATTGATGCATCTACACCATTTGTCGAATTCATGCTTAAAGCCCTACTTGATGCCATGCGCAAAACCGTTGGCACCGACCAAGTAAGCGACTATGTAACCGATCAAGTAGCATTACTGCTTGAAACCCTCGGCAGCAAAGAATTGAGTGGCATTAACCTCATGAAAGCATTACAGCTTTCTCACCGGCCCACCTTCAGACAAAACTACCTGAACCCGGCCCTGAACGGTGGATGGATCGAACGCACCCAACCCGACTCCCCCCGTAGCCACACCCAACGCTATCGACTGACCCGCAAAGGACGTCGCTGGCTGCGAGATGTGGAACCCGCACCCTTTTAACAGAGTCCGGAGTGAATTGATGTCCATTCCAAAAAATGAACCAGCCCGACCCCTTCCGGCAGCCACCCTGATCCTCATCAGACCGCACCGAACCGGATTTCAAGTCTACCTCCTCAAAAGGAATCCAAAAAGCCGTTTCATGCCGGGAACCTATGTTTTTCCGGGTGGCATGGTCAATTCTGAAGATTACGATCTCGACTTCTGGAGCGATCATTTAGATATCAGTACCGACACGTTGCAGCGGAAACTGGGGGCCGATCCCCTTACAACGGAGGACACCCTGTCTTTTGTCATCGCCGCCATCCGGGAAACCTTTGAAGAAGCGGGCGTCTTGTTGGTGAAAGGAAACAGGTCCACACCCCTTGATCTCGTACCCCTTTTGAATACGGGATTCAGGGACAGCCTGGGGCCAGGCTGGCTTAAAGCCCATACCATTCTGAAAGACTGGATTCTGGCAGTCTCAAAGCTGCATAGATGGTCCCACTGGATAACCCCCAAAGAGCTGCCGCACCGGTATGACACGCGGTTCTTTATGGCCTCGATACCGGAAAGCCAGATCTGTCGTCCGGACGGGGAAGAGACCACAGAGGGCATCTGGACTACCCCTGAAGATGCCTTGGCCGGAAACCTGTCCGGAGAAATACCGCTCACACCTCCCGGAATAGCCATACTACACCAACTCCTGGTCCATGCCCACGTCGATGACCTGTTGAATGCGGCCTCGAAACGGTCCTGGGGGAATCCCATTGAACCGCGGGTGGTACCCATGGCGCGGGGCATCATGATCTTGGAACCGTGGGATCCCATGTATCATCATGAACAGATCAAAATCGAAAGCAACCGACTGGACACGTATGTGCTGGCCCCTGAAGAGCCCTTTTCCAGACTCTGGAATGACGGCCGGCTGTGCCGGCCGGTGCGTTTCCGGGAAAAATATTAGAGAAAGAGGTGATCGGTCCTCTTGCACCACAACAATCGAATGAATGGCAATCCAGTCTTTTTGTGGAAGGACCAATTATTCTGATCAACTCATAATCGAGCGGTTTTTGATAACCAATCTGTCAATTCCGTGCCAAATGTAATTTTTTGTGGCACACGGTCCCCAAACCCACTATTTCAACCCTTCTTTCCACCGATTTACCATGGCTTCGGTACCCATTTCACCCAAACGGTTTTGGGTGAGGAACCGAGGCAGATCATATTGATTGCCCTGTGCCCACCAGGATTTGAGAATCCGCCCCGCTTCGGGATCAAACATCCAACGGTCCCCCAACCGTTCCGCCAGATGGATTTCCATCACGTTTTCCGCCATCCAGCCCAGGACATAATCCAGACAGTACAGCTCGGGGACCAAATCAAAGAGATGGCTTTCCGGTTGATAGTAGAAGCCGGTGTAGCGTTTCATGAATCGTGCGTAGGGCGCGCCGTCCGAAAGATCCCCTTTTGTAAACATGTCATATTCCGCCAGGAATTTAGCTGCATACCGCCTGAACATGGCAAGATGCTTCAAGGTCTTGTGGTAAGTCACGACTCTCGAATTCCTGCGGGAAAGGCCCAGATATTCTTCCAAAAACGGCGTTGAAAGGGACAGATTCTGCATCAGAAAGGCGAATGCTTCCGACAGGGCAAAAGAGGTGCCCATATCCCGCGTCACCATGGGAAGATCGGGTGAGGTGAAAACCGCCGAGAGCCCATGCCCCAACTCATGCCACAGCGCCTCCAGATCTCCCCATCCCCCCTCCGGACGCAACAGCACATAGACCTCATCCGGCACCTGCAACATCAAACAGATGGCCTGGGCGCTCTTGCCCGCTTCGTTACCCAGTTCCAACGTCAGTCCCGGTGTATTGGCGGGATCGATGGACCAGTTCTTGAAAAACGGGATCAATACATCCAGTGCTTTGCCGGGGAACAGATCGTCAAATTGTCTGAGACTGAGCAGGTTGATGGAATCAAACCGTGTCAGGTCGGAAAGGGGTCGTTTGAACCGTTCCAAACACCATCGTTCCATGGCCACAAAATACATTTCATCCGTTTTATTCAGTATATCCTGTAAATATTGAGAATAAAATGCATAATCGATTCCCTTTTTATCGCTGCAGTAGGCCACGTAATTCCCGTAACCCAAATCATCAGCCAGGATCTTCAAGAGGATCTTCCAATAATTGACCGCAAAGGGTTTTAAGAATTTACACAAAGCGGTGGTCTCTTTCTGAAGCAACTGCCGTTTTTCATAGGTACTGGAATTCTGACACCACGGGATGATCTCCCTGAAGCGGATGTTCTCCTCCGCCACCTGCGCCGCCGCACCCTTCATCCACGCCCTCATTTCATTTTCATGGGGCAGCAATGTCCGCTGCAGGTAGTGATCAATCAATGCAAATTGAAGCCGGTTTTTTTCCTCATCGCCTGCAACTTCCTTAATGCGGGCAAGCGTTTCAAGATTGATGAAATTGTCATAGCTTTCGTAGAGTTCGTAGGCCTTGAAAGGAATTCGGTCTCCTTTCCACATGGCCAATGCCTGCAGGTTCCATCGATAGTTCAGAAGATAAAGCGTGTTTTCGATTTCGGATAAACTTAATGGTTTCATCGTCTCTCTGACGCCTCTGATTTTGACGGCACTCTTAAACGGTCAACATCCGGAATTTTCCGGATAGATTGATATGTTAAGCATAAGCCGCATATTTTACCACCCCAATTTAAATATGGGTCCCTCACTGCTCTTCATCTTTCTATGAACTTAAATCTTTTTGAGATGCCGCTCTTTTATGTTAAAAGGAACTTGAAGCATTAAAATCGAAGAAACGGCTTCTTTTTTTTGTTTCTTTCCATGAAAGTTTAGGTGTAGTTTATACAAACATTATGGAAATCGCTATCAGCGGAGGGTGAAAGATGGAGCACATTTTAGTTCAGATCAAAGAAATTCTGGCTATTTACGGGATCCGGGTGATAGGCGCCTTGGCCATATTCATTATCGGTCGGTGGGTAAGCAAAGGGATTCGAAATCTAATCCGTCGCATCATGACCAGAAGCAATGTGGATCAGACGCTCATTTCTTTCGTGTGCAACCTGTCCTATGTGGCCATGCTGGCCTTCGTGATCATTGCGGCATTGGGCAACATGGGTATTCAGACCACATCCATCATCGCCGTCATGGGTGCCGCGGGTCTGGCCATCGGTCTGGCCCTGCGGGGGTCGCTGTCCAACTTTGCCGCCGGTATCATGCTGATTGTTTTCCGCCCGTTCAAACTGGGAGATTTTATCGAGGGTGGGGGAACAAGTGGTACGGTCGAAGAGATTCAGATTTTCACCACTCAGCTAAAAACCGTGGACAATAAGACCGTCATCGTTCCCAACTCCAAAATTTTCGGCGACAAAATCACCAATTACTCATCCAAGGGAACCCGTCGGGTTGATATGACCTTCGGCATCGGGTATGACGACGATATCGATAAGGCCCGATCCGTCATCTCGGAAATCATCGAAGCGGACCCACGGGTGCTGAAGGATCAGGCAACGGTAATTGCCGTGTCCGAACTGGCCGACAGCAGCGTGAATTTTGCCGTGCGGGCCTGGACAAAATCAGGCGACTATTGGGGATTTTTCTGGGACACCACCGAAGCGGTCAAAAAGCGGTTTGACGCCGAAGGAATCGGCATCCCTTATCCCCAACAGGACATCCACCTTTACCAACATAATTCCTAGGGACACACCGAACCGGGAACGAAAACGGAAAGGATGGAGACCCTTCCCTAGATGGGCCAGGATCAAAAGACAGGTTTCTTTCTGGGCGTTTCTGCCTTCACGTTCTGGGGATTGACACCGTTTTATTTCAAAGCCATCTCGTCTGTTTCCCCGCTTGAAATCGTAAGCCACCGCATTGTCTGGTCAACGTTCATTCTGGCGGGATTCCTGCTGATCATCAACCGGAAGTTCCTGAAAACCGCCCTATTGCAGCTCAAACGACATGGACTGATCCTGGGCCTTGCCGCCACGCTGCTCGCCGTCAACTGGCTGACCTATATCTATGCCGTGGTAAACGACAGAATTCTTGAGGCCAGTCTCGGGTATTTTATTAACCCTCTGATCAATGTGGCGTTGGCCGCCCTTATCCTGAAGGAAAAACTCTCCCGAATCCAGATGATCGCCGTTTTTCTGGCCGCCGTCGGCGTATCCCAGGAAATATTCCGGTTCGGTCAGATCCCCACGCTGGCCTTGATCATGGCCGGCACTTTCGGCATCTACGGACTGATCCGGAAAAAGGTCGACATCGGCGGCAGTGAGGGCCTGCTCATTGAAACGCTTTTACTGATGCCCTTCGCGGCCGGCTATCTGTTCTATCTCTCCTCAGAAAATCGCATGGCCTTTCTGAGCCAGAGTCCATTGATCTCTTGGCTGCTGCTTTCTGCGGGACTGGTCACCACCCTGCCGCTGATCTGGTTTATCGGGGCCACCAAGAGACTCAACTATTCCATCGTGGGATTGATGCAATACATCGCGCCCACACTCATGGGTTTGTTGGGCTACTGGATTTACAGCGAAGGTTTTCCGCCGGGAAGGCTGGTCACGTTTACACTGGTCTGGTCCGGACTCTTGCTGGTGGTCATTGAAACGCTTATAAACGTACGAACCAGGACCTACTGAAATAATAAAGTTTAGGTGGTTATAATCCTTTGCAATCGGGATAGGAGAGGAAGCCCCGCGCCTTTGGATTGGGCTTCCTCCAGACCCCGCCCCACGACGACACCCTTGCCCTTCCCCTAATAATCAAGCCTTTGGCGTGACCTCACAAATACCTGGTAGGAGGGACTTGCACCTTCTCAGCTCGGAACAGGACACTATAAAGGTCGATAGGCATCAATTAAGCCCATCATATGATCTTTTTCCTGAATCAACCGGATTTTTTCAAAACCTGCTCCGACCAGACCGGCTCTAATCTCTTCATAGGTATAGGTGCCGCCTCCTGGGGTTCCGACCAACATATTTATGGCAAACATGGCCCCCGATTTAGGCGCTGTTTTATCTTTTGCCATCACATGATTCCGGATGACCAGACGGCCTCCCGGCATCAAGGCCGTCCAAATTTTTTTATAAAGTGCCAGGTTTTGCTCCGGGCTGTTCTGGTGGATAATCGCTGACAACAGCGCCAGGTCATACCCCGACGGCAGCGGATCTGTGTAGAAATTACCAGACACAAAGTCCACACGATCCTTCAGTCCGGATTCCGCAATTCTGCCCCTGCCCATATCGACCACCTCCGGAAGGTCAAAAATGGTGGCAGACATTTGAGTCGATGCCTCCAAAAAGGCGATCGTGTATGTCCCTGAGGCACCGCCCACATCGAGCAGCCGCCTGGCCGGGCCTGGTTGAACAGCCTGAACAATTGCCGGGGCATGTTGCCGTCCCACGACATGCATTGCTCCGATGAAAGCCTTTTGATCTTCGCTATCGAACTTGTCGGGGGTTTTGTCCGCACTGCCTGTTTCAGTGACAATGCGGGTTAAATTCGACCATTTCGCCCAGATGGAGGCTGCATGCTTGACCATTGGCAGTACGCTCTGAGGCGAATTGGAATCTAATAAGGGAAACAGCCCGGGATCGGTCTGGTATTTCCCGTCTTTCTTAATCAACAGCCCCATGGCGGCAAGAGCGTCCAGGAAAACAGTCAGGGGGCGTTCATGCCAGCCCTGCTTTTCGGCAAGATCTCCGCTCGAAGCCGGTTCAGCCAAATGTGTGAAAATATCCAGCTCCGCGCCGCTCAAAAGAACCCGGCATTCCATAAAATTGATTGAAAGGGAAAGAATTTCCTGGGGATCAGCGGGTATCGTCATGACATAAACCTCCAACATTATGTTTTTTTACAGTCATACCGTTTATCTGACGGCATGTTCCCTGGGTCTTCGTCTCCGGGAAGCAACGACACTTCATGTCAGGGATATTCTCCCCGATCGAGACTTGGATCATATTCATTATGGATAAGCCATAGGAATCAAGGATCGGCCTGAATTTAGTTCAGTATTCTCTGTACAAACCACATGATCAAGGTCTATTTTAGGTCAATATGGATTGCGTGTGCAAAATTCATCCGCTGGAAATCGAGGGGCTGGCGATTAGCGGTTCTAAGCGATTTCCCGGACCAGCTCGCTGACTAGACGGTTGAACCGGTCCGACTGTTCATAAAAGGGCATGTGGCCGCTTTGATCGAAAATCTCCAGTCGGCAACGGGGAATAAGGTCCGCCACATACCGGCCCGTTTCGGGACCGAAACAGAGATACGGGGCGTCTCCGTAAATGGCCAGGCTCGGAACGGAGACACCCCTTAAAACGTCCCTGTAGTCTCCCATCAAATAATCGGAATAGGACGCCATGGCCACGGGTGTGGGCGTTTTCAGGAATTCAGGAAGCATCCATTCCATAGGGTCGGATGGCGCTATCCCGTCCTTAAACATGCTGTTGATGAACTTCTCTCCAAAAGCCTTCGGCGCCGCCTGTAGACGACTGAAGGAAGCGTGCATACCCTCCACATTATACCCTTTCAGCGCATGGGCATTCCATTTCTCCGGGGAAAAGGGAAACGGTGTCATCTCCACCAGTATCAGAGCGGAAGCCTTTTCACCCCTGAAACGACGCCAGTATTCCAGAACCACGGGACCGCCCAGGGACCACCCCGCCAGGACCATTTTGTTGAGATCGAGCGCGGTGATCACTGCATGAATATCCCTTGAATAACTTTCCATGGTGTGTCCTTGGAGGATTTTGGACGAATTCCCGTGGGCCCGCAGATCCATGGTCACCACTTGATAGCGATCACACAATCCGGCCATCTGCCGGCACCAGAATCGGCCGCTCATGCTCCAGCCGTGGACCAGGAGAATCGGGATACCGGTCCCGGCCGTTTCCACGTAGATCCGGGCACCGTCATGGGATACCACCCACCCTTTTCGCTTCTCCCCGGTTTCGTTTTCCACGGGACAAAAAACGGTATCGCCCATCTTCATCTCCACTGAAAGTCCTGCGCCCCCACCCTACAGCCCGAAAGGTCTTGCTTTTTCCTTTAACCTCTCTATTTGAAAACCGACCTCCTCCACCAGCTTATGGATGATATCTCCGGCGCCTTCGATCTCGTTCACTAGCCCGGCCACCTGCCCGCAACAGATCTCGGCCTCATCCGCATGCCCCAGAAACTGGGAATGGTACTGGGAATGATCCGCAAGGAAAGCTTCCAGTTCATCCACGGAAGCGCCGCTCGCCAACATATGGGAATAGACCTCGGAAAATTGGTTTCTGAAATCCCTGGCCAGCATCTTCCGTTTTTTGAGACTCGCGGTACAGACATCATCACCCTTCAGAAGCGTCTCCTTGACATGGGCATGGGAACTCGATTCAGCCGCCATCATAAACCTTGTCCCCATATAGGCCGCGTCAGCGCCCAGCATCAGTGCCGCCAGCAGACCCCGCACATCTCCGATACCACCGCCGGCCACCACCGGCACCTTCACCGCATCCGCCACCATGGGAACCAATACAAAGGTGGTCAGTTCCGTAAAGCCCTTGTGCCCGCCGGCTTCAAATCCTTCGCAGATAAGCGCGTCAACCCCCATGCTTTCCGCTTTTAGGGCATGTTCCTTGGTGGAAACCGCATGAAGGACCTTGGTGCCGTTTTTTTTGAGAACATCCGTATAAACGTTCGGGCTACCTACGGAGACGATGGCAACGGACAGGCCCTCTTCAAGAACCACTTGAACCGCTTTCTCGGAATGCCGGCGCTCCTTTTCCGTAAAACCGACCGTAATGTTCAAGGCAAAGGGTTTTTCCGTAAGCCGCTTCATTTCCCTGATCCGCCTTCGAACGCCTTCGGAACTGACCAAAGGGTCCCGCGTCCTCTCTTTTTCCCCTGCGTTGGGCCCCAAGGTTCCCAGGCCTCCCGCGTTTGACACGGCAGCGGCCAGAGAAACACCGCTCACCCAGTTCATGGGTGCCTGGACAATGGGATATCGAATCCCCAAAAGATCACAGATGCGGTTTGTCGGCATATCATCCTCCTTATCAATCAAAATAGGACCTTCCAGGAATCGATCCCCTGCAAACGGTGTAATTCCATCGTGTTTCATGTTCGCCCTCAAAAAAAAAGGGCAAAGCGGTTAACCTGCGCCCTGCCCTTTTCATCGGGATTTTCAGTCGTGCCGATTAAACAATCATCAGCCCATGAGCTGGGAAGGTGTGACAACAGCTCCGAATTTTTCTTTGACGGCCAGCAGCCCTTCTTTCTGCTCATCCAGGATCTCAAAAAGGCGCGCCGGAACGTTGGCCTCTTTTCCGTAAGCTTCCTTCTGAAGATCCAGGCGGGCCACGATGTTGTCAATATAGAGTGAAAACTGTTTGACATACAGATCTTCCGGGTATTCTTTATGGATGATATCGTTGAACAGTTGTTTCAGATCCTCGTATTTGGGGAGATACCCGATGGGGGTCAGAATGGCCTCCACATCCCCGTGAAACCTTCTCTCAAGCCACCCCAGCCATACCTTCACATCCCGCTTTTCACCCAGCAGTTTCTTGGATTCCCCCCCACGGGCTTCGTGGGTTAGAAAATAGTTGAGACCGGCCAGCATGGGGCGTTTCTTATCGTCGATGCTGGTGCTGTTGAAAAACTTGAACTGCGCATCCATGTAGTCCGCCAGCGCACCCGGAATAAAAGGCGCGTTGGCCCAGGGAGCGCGCTTGACGCCTGTGGCACCCACTTCGGTGGCCGTTGCCGCGGAAACGATGGAGGCACCGATAACCACGCCGTGGTCCGGTGTGGCGGCCAGCCAGACCGGCGGCATGGTGTCACTGTCCCGACCGCTGTAGGTGATCACGCTGGTCTCAACACCCGCAGGGTCTTCGAAGCGGTCCGAGCAATTGGCCAGCGCCGTTGCCTTCAAGGTACATCGCGAGTTGGGGTGACTCATGGGGACCGGCTTGTCGCCTTCATCCACCATTCCCTCTTCCCAGGGTCCCTGAAAGTTGAACCCTTTCTTGGGGGAGGGTGTCTCCCCGTTTCCCACCCAGTGGGGAACCTTGTCATCGTCAATGAGCACATTGGACCAGATCACTTCGGTGCCGGGTTTTCTGAGACAATCCATCAAAAGCGGGTCCCCTTCGCGATTCACATCTTCCACGATTCCGAAAATACCCGCCTCCGGGTTGACGGATCGCACCGAGCCATCCGCCTCAATCCACATTTGCGCCAGGTCATCACCCAGAAAATGGGCGCCGGCCATGGCGGTGGTGGTCTTGCCGCAACCGCTGGGAGCCGCTCCCGCAAACCATGTCACCCGTTTCTTGCCGGGGCCGTCAATACCCGTAATAAACATGTGCTCCGCCAGCTCGCTTCCCCGGTTGGTGTATACAGCCCGGTCCACGGAAAACCGATGGTTCCCTTTTTTGAGCAGCAGGGTGTTCCCCGCATAGGTGCAATACATGCTGTAGGTGGTCTGAAAGCTGCGATCCATAAAGACGCGGGCATTGGGAAGATCTTCCGTCCGATTCAATCCTTCACTGTGTATGTTGCTGTAAAAATGGCCCAGCCGCTCCACCTCTTCATCAAAGTGATCAAAAACGTTCCGATAAAGGAGTTCCGCACTGTGGGACACGTAAAGGGAGCTGGTCACTTCAATGGCCGGATTGGACCCTTTGGAACCCACGGGACCGCGATTGTAAAATCCGATCACCATGGTTTTCCCTTTCATGATCCCGCCCATCTTCTCCTGAACCTCTTTCAAGGCATCATCCCGATCCATTCGGTTGGCCAGGGAGCTGATGTCTTCATCGGGGTTGGCGATGTAAAAGGTGCGGTCGATGATGCGTCCCTGTTCCTTCGCCAGATCAAAATGGATGGTATGATTTTCCATCGCCAAGGGCGCTTCTTCGCCCTTTTCTACGGCCATCTCCCTGACTTTCCAAACATCTTCATCCGAACCGCTATTCACAAAAATATCATCGGGCCGGCACACCAAAATGGCGTTGGCGATCTTTATGAGGGCCTCGGCATTACTGATTTTGCGGATTTTGGCGAGATTGACCGCATCCATTTCTTTTTCAAAGACGCCCTGTGCCGCATCGATGGTTGAAACACCGCCGATTTTCTCGATAATATCGTATCCTACTTTGTTCTGAAGCATATCATTCATCTCCTAATTGTGGAAAGGGACTGAAAAAATAGATATTATTAAAAAAGCCAAATCAAAAGAAGGTGACATCCTTTAAATAAAGCCCCGGTTTCGGAGCTTGCTTTTGATCCGGCCAAAGTTGTTAGGATTCTATGAGAAATGCAGTGATGAGTCAAGCGGTAAGAAGCAACGATTCCCAGAAGTTTTGTCAAAAATCAACCTAAAATTCCCAAAAATTTGAAATTGACATTGAAATTTTTCTATCTATCTTATTTCTCAAATATTTTTAAATATATTAATGATCCGGATACTGTGTTTTAACAGTGGCATTCGGTCTCCGGAAAGGGAAGGCAAGGGAAAGGTTAAGCGTTATCGACAATGGATTTTGAAACACTAGGTTTGAAAGCTCGCCTCATTAAAGCAGTTCAGGATCTCGGGTATAAAGAACCCACGCCCATACAGAAAAAAGCCATTCCCGCCCTTCTTGAAAACCGGCAAGACTTGGTAGGCCTTGCACAGACAGGAACCGGCAAAACAGCGGCATACGGCCTTCCCCTGCTCCAATTGATCGATTTTTCAACGTCACGGGTTCAGGGTCTCATTCTGTGCCCCACTCGTGAACTGTGCTTTCAGATTTCAAAGGATTTGGCCCGTTACAGTCGGTATGTTGAGCATGCCAAAATTGTCGCGGTCTATGGCGGCGCGGGCATGGAACCCCAAATCCGACAAATCAAGAAAGGCGCCCAGATTATTACGGCTACGCCGGGTCGGCTTCTGGACCTGATTAAAAGGGGCATCGTTAATCTTCACGACATCGATTATGTGGTTTTGGATGAAGCGGATGAAATGCTGACCATGGGGTTCCAGGAGGACCTGGACGAAATACTTGCGCAGACGCCGCCTGAAAAAAGAAGTTGGCTTTTCTCCGCCACCATGACGGCCCCCGTGGCCAGGATCTCACAAAACTATTTGAAAGACCCTTTGGAAATCACCGTTGGACGAAAGAACAGCGGCGCCTCGAATATATCCCATTTCAAATACGTGGTATTGGAAAAAAACCGTTATCCGGCCCTCAAACGGATCATCGATTATCATCCAGACATTTTCAGCCTGGTTTTCTGCAGGACCCGAAAAGAAACCCAAGCTGTGGCTGAAAAGTTGATCAGAGACGGGTACAACGCCGAAAGCCTTCACGGGGATCTTTCCCAGACACAACGGGATTACGTGATGGGACGCTTCAGGGAAAGGAGCCTGCAGATTCTCGTGGCCACGGACGTGGCCGCCCGCGGCCTGGATGTGGATGATATCAGCCATGTGATCCATTACAATCTCCCTGACGAACCGGGCGCCTATACCCACCGGAGCGGCCGAACCGCACGGGCCGGAAAATCGGGCGCTTCAATCGTTTTGATGAATACCCGCGAGAATCGAAAACTGGCCCACGTGGAACAGGTGACAGGTGTCCGATTTCGGCACGAAAAAGTCCCCAGCGGCCGGGCCGTCTGCGAAAAGCAACTCTACAGGATGGTGGAAAAGCTGGTGGACGTTGACGTCAACCACGAAGAAATTGACGCGTTTCTCCCGCCCGTATACGAAACCCTGGCCGGACTCACAAAGGAACAACTGATTCAGCATTTCGTATCCATTGAATTCAATCGCTTCCTTGAC
Organism: delta proteobacterium NaphS2; assembly: GCA_000179315.1. GTDB lineage: Bacteria > Desulfobacterota > DSM-4660 > Desulfatiglandales > Desulfatiglandaceae > NaphS2. The sequence goes on along the minus strand of ADZZ01000716.1, from coordinate 12,157 downwards.
TATTACAAGGGTTCCGAAGACATCAACGCCCGCACTCCTCAGAAAAGAGGATCGACGGAAAAAAGGACCCCCGCCGAAAAGAGAACATCAAAGTATTCCCCGAAAGAGCCGACAGAGACGCAGAAGTTGTTTCTCAATATGGGCCGGTTGGATAACATTCAGAAGGGGGCCATCACGAGGCTCGTGTGTGACAAATCCGGTATTCGCTCCAATCAAATCGGAAAAATCGAGGTGATGCGGGAATTTTCCTTCCTGGAAGTGGACACCGCCTGGACGGATCATGTCATGAAATCCATGAAAGGGGCCAGCCTGGACGGCAAAAGGGTTTCCATGGGGTATGCGGAGAAAAAGAAGGAAAAATCGAGCAGTTCGCATAAAAATCGGGGGACTGGGAAAAAATGGACGGCGCAAGGCGGAAAAACATCCAAAAGGGGGCGCAGGTCTCCATTGTCACGAAAGCGAACCAGCGCACGGACAAACGCACGGTGGGGATCGTAAAGGATATCCTGACGCGATCCCCCACCCATCCCCACGGCATCAAGGTGAGACTTGAAGATGGGCAGGTGGGGAGGGTTAAAGACGTATTGTAGATTAATTCTTCTTCACTTTTTTCCTGAGATACCGGACGGATGGCGGCGATAGCCCATCAAGGCCGCAACGACATGATGTTGGGATCCTTGCGGGGTAACGTTATTGTGAATGTTGTACCTTTGCCTTCTTCACTTTCTATAGAAAAGGAGCTCCCCTCATGCTGGTCGATATACTTCTTTGAATTGCAGAGCCCGAGACCTGTTCCATAGCTCTTGGTTGTAAAGAAACAATCGGTAATTTTGTCCAAATGGACTTTTGGAATGCCGCAGCCGTCGTCTTTGATGACAACTTTTACCTTGTCATCGGACAACGTTGCATAAATTGATAGCTTCCCCTTATTTTCCACAGCTTCAATGGAATTCTTGATAATATTTATGAACACTTGCTCTAATCTGCAGGGATCCCAATTCACGGTGAGATCCTCTTTATCCAATATCAATTCAACTTCAATATCCTTATCCCCGCATTCATTCTTCACCAGCGGGTACAACCTCTGCATCATTTCTTTCACGTTCACAGCCTGGAAATCGGGGTCTTTCGGCAAATAATATTCCCGCAACTCTTTGAGAAGCTTCTCCAGTCTCGCCACTTCTTCCGTAATGATGGTCAACTTTTTCTTTTTCGTGGCCTCATCAACCGGCCGAAACAATTGTTTCGCGAACCCGCCTATCATCAGGAGTGGGTTTTTGATTTCGTGGGTGATTTCCGCCACCAACTGACCTAGAGCCGCAAGGTGCTCGGACTTTGTGACCTTTTCTTTTAAAGTCTCTTCAGCCAGCCTGCGTTCCGTCACATCTTTTGCCAGATGAACGACACGAAAGACTTCACCGGTAGCATCCATAAGTGGATGCGCAGTGATTTCCACATAAACATTATTCCCTTTTTGGTCTTTGTGGATATGTTCCGTACTGACGGGTGCACCACGCATAACAGTTTCTTTGAGAGGGCATAGCTCGGCATTGCCGACACTTTCCGGGCAAGGTGAATTACGCTGATGGGTTATTTCATAGCATGTTTTCCCGAGAACTTGATCTGAGTTTATTTTGTAGGTGTCCTGGAAAGCCTTGTTTACATCCAGGATCCGGTAGGTTTTGGTATCCAATACCATCAGAGGGTCCGATATGCCATCGACAATGGATTTTTTGTCCATAAATGCTTGGTAAAACCTGTCATCTCCATTGGGTTCAGTGTTCTTTTTAGACATGGTTTCCTCCTGGATGCGAGATGAATCTTCCCAAGGTCATATCACTCTGTGATGCTTTTCTTGATAATATTATCACACAGTGACATTTTTCAAGATTTTTTTCTTGATGGATAAGAAATGCCATAGCCTCCATCTCCAAGCCGGATTCATCGTTTTCCTTTTGAGTGATGGCGTTGCAGCACTTTTCCGTTCATCTTTCTGATTATGAACGGACAAAATAGTCCTTGTTTTGGTCGGGGAAGATCGTTTATACACAATGATGATAGAAAAATCGGCAACCGGTGACGCGGTTTTTTGAGAGTACATTTTCATGAAGAAAGAAGACTTCATCAACCTCCGTAAGACCCTGGGAAAATCGCAGCGGGACTTCGCAACACTTCTCGGGACATCCCTTCGCAGCATACAGGCATACGAACAGGGATGGAGGGAAGTACCCTCCCAAATTAAGCGGATGGCGTTATTTTTGCTTTATCAGAAAGTGAAAGGCCAAGACCTCGTTCTACCCTGCTGGGAAATGAAGCATTGCTCCAAAGAATCACGGAAAAAATGCCCTGCCTGGGAATTTCAGGCGCAGGGACCCTGCTGGTTCCTGAACGGCGCTTTTTGTGATGGGAAACTGTGTAACAGTTGGGATGAAAAGATGGAAATCTGCGGGACCTGCAAGGTTTTTAAATGCGTCATGGAAAAGAAAGACAATCCGGAAACGAATTGATCCTGGCAGACGCATTTCTTGACTTTGTTAATCTACGGGTGTCTCACTACGCGCATGTCCCCATATATAAAAATGCCAGGTATCTTGCGGGCTTCATTCAGTGAACTCGACTCGGGTTCTCAAATTTTTTCCGGTCACTGACAGGAAATTTTTGATTCAAATCGCTAATTTTTCTCTGAAGAATTGTATAATCGGATGTTTTAAGAAAGCCTACATCGCATAACTCACTATAGATCTTCCGGTTAAATTTGTTCAGTGGACACAATACAGCATTGATATTGGGCTGGATGGTCTTGATTGTTCTCAAAAGTTCTTCCGCACATTTGTCCGGTGAGCTTTTGTCGATTACGACCAATTCGATATCATTATTCCGTGCAATAATCTCAGCCTCCTTGCAACTGGAGGTCACAAAAACGTGATGCCCCTCTTCGGCCAGAATCTCACGGTACAAATGACCCAGGTTGGGATAGCTCTCCACAAGCAATATTTTTGACATGGAGGTCACCCCCTCTCTATCTATAAATTACGAACTCTATCAGACAGCACACTATCGTCCAATGAAATTGACGACCTTGTTTTTCCCCGTTAGCAAAATAGACATCCTGTTAATTGTAAATAGGGAAATATTCTTTGACCTTTTACAGATTTCAACAAAATTCTGCCACTGCATCATTTTCCTTTAATATAACATGTCACATTGTGACAGTCAATAATGAACTGCGGCTTTTTTGTAAATCGTTTTTCCGGCGGTTTCCCTGTTTTATGATTCAGAAACTCGGAATCATTTTGCATGATTTGGAAAATGGATGGTTTTGAATTGATGTCAGCAGCGTCGTTCTTAAATGCGGTGGGAGTTCCAATAGAAGAGAAAATATATAACCGCCTGACGACTTTGAACTAACGGCTAATAGCGACATGCAGGTTTCGGTACAAAAAAAAGCGCCCACCTGATTTCAGATGGGCGCTTTTTTTATCGGTTAACTTGATCCGCAGGGATCAGAACTACTTGGCGGCTTCCGACTGGTAGTAATTCATCAGAATCTTGGCCACTTCCGGACGGGCAAATTCGGGGGGCAGATCCTGGCCGGCTGCCAGCATCTCGCGAACCTTGGTACCGGACAGGAAGACCCAGTCGTCCTTGGTGTGGTCGGTCACACTGCCCATCATGATCACCTTGCCCAATTTCTTGGAATAGGCGGTATGATCGCCGCGGTAGATGTCGATGAGCAGATCTTCTTTGGTGATGTCGTCAAAAATGGTCTGAGCGTCAAAGCCACCATAGTAATCGCCCACGCCCGCATGGTCACGACCGACGATCAGATGGGTGCAACCCATGTTCTGACGGAATACGGCGTGCAGCACGGCCTCTTTGGGACCGGCGTACAGCATATCGAAACCGTATCCGGTAATCATGGCGGTATTGGGCTCGAAGTACAATTCAACCATCTTACGAATAGCGGCGTCACGAACATCCGCGGGAATATCACCGGGTTTCAGTTTGCCCAACAGCATGTGGATGACGGCGCCGTCGGCGTTAACGGCTTCCATGGCCATTTTGGTCAGGCCCTCATGGGCACGATGCATGGGGTTACGGGTCTGGAATGCCACGACCGTCTCCCATCCGCGTTTGGCGATTTCGTCGCGGATCTGAACGGCTGTGCGGAAGGTTTCAGGGAATTCTTTGTCAAAGTAGGAATAGTTGAGCACCTGGATGGGACCTGCAATGCCGATTTTGCCGACGGTATTGAAGGCTTTGACACCGGGATGATCCATATCGAGGGTACGGAAGATGCTCTCGGTCATTTCCTTCATTTCATCATCAGTATATTCCTCGATGGCTTCCACATCCTGAATGGCGAGCACGGGGTTCCCTTCCACATTGGGGTCCAGAAGGGCGATGCGTTTGGCGTCTTTGATGGCGCTGGCATCTTCCACCATGTTGAGCACGGGGGTGGGCCAGAAAAAGCCGTCCGCCATGTGCATGTCTTTGGCCACGGCCAGGGCATCGGCCTTGTTCATGAAACCGGTCAACGGATTAAAATATCCGGAGCCCAGCATAACGGCATTGCCGGCGGCGGCAGAACTGATGACGATGGAAGGAAGGCCTTCCGCTTCTTTCATCAGCTCGGCGCGCTTGGCGTCATCTTCAACGTACAAAGGGTTCAGGGTATCAGATCCATGGGGTTTTATCATTTCTTATTCTCCTATTTCTTTCTGATATGGGTTAACGAAAAAAAACACGCTTCCAACAATATGGCTGCCTTCATTTGCAGGCCATCGAATTCCAACACCGCCTTGGACACGGGGGACACACTTCCCGCGTCCATAAATCAAAAGTCAACTAGCATGTTCTTAAATGCATGTCAATAAGAACTTTGTGCAATTATTCACGCCATGGGATCAGGAGATGTTCCAACCTATCCAGTATCTAGGCAAATGAAATCCCCAGGCCCGAAAGGACCATTTTATTCCCTCTTTTCCCTGGTCAAGATCGAACACACCCTGTTTGCCCTTCCCCTGGCCCTTACCGGTGCCATTCTGGGAGCCCGCGGCCTGCCATCGATCCTGACCCTGCTTCTCATGGCCTTCAATCGCATCGCGGACCGCCATCTGGACGTACAGAACCCGCGAACGGCTAATCGAGAAATCCCCTCGGGAACGCTTTCCGTAACCCGCGTATGGGGTCTGGTCACCGCCGTGGTTATTGGTATTGCTGGGATCCGCGCCAAAATCTATCGATACCATCAGAAGTAAAGAGTCGGTTTCCGCAGGTCCATAGAGATGATCGAATTGCAGTCAAGCGCATGCTTGGGCATGGAGCAAAGGAAATCGAGGTCAGGGCGTTAGGGATTGTAACCGACGTGGATTACGACGAGTGGCGGGTGTACGTTAGATGGGTTCTAACAGATCTTTCCAGATTTGTGCCACTACATGGATGTGCAGGGTCGAGCCATGGTCCCTTCGATAGGAGTGATAGGTGGGTTCGAGAGGTTTTCCAAATCTAAAATGCCCAATATTGCCACTATACCAGGCCGACTGGAAAGCTGCTTTCTTGATTCGACCATTTATAGCCACGGCTATAGCCACCGCTCGGCTGGTGACCACCCCGTTAGTTTTTCGGAGGGACCATGTTTCAAATAACACGAGCAGATGAGGACCGATTAGATATTGAAATGAGTGGAAAGCTGAACTCTGAAGATATGGAAATGGCGCTTGATGAGCTCATTAAGAAATCCGAAGGCATCGAAAACGGCAAAATGCTATATGATATTGTTGATTATCACCTGCCTTCATTAGGTGCCATCGCTATAGAATTGTCTCGGATTCCCTCTATGCTTGGATTCATTAAAAAGTTCAATCGAGCAGCCGTGCTATCTGATGAAAGCTGGCTGAAAATCATAAGTGAAATGGAGGGTTCTCTGATTCCGGGGTTAGAAATCAAGGCATTCAGTCGGAAGCAAAAGTCGGAAGCAGAGGCATGGTTAGAGAGCAGGACTTAAATCCAGCGGACAAAAAGGACCGCACCACCGATTCTTGCGTTCTGCCGTAAAAGATAATGATACGTGAATGATAGAACGAAACTTCGACATACAGTTTATCTCGAATATTGCGCTTCGGGAAAAACAGATACAGCAGAATTACGGAGGATGACGGCACTGCCCGTGATAAGGTGACGCGTATCCAACATCTCGGGGAATTGAGCCTTGCCGGTCGTTCAGAGGACAATCCAAAATACGAGGTCATCGCTTGCATCGGCGGTCGCGGGTTCGGAGTTCGTCGGGAAGATATGAAAAAGATGATCCTGGCGACAAGAGGTAAGGTGTTCACCGCAAAAACACTGAACCAGCTTATTGAATGCACTCGGCTGAGAGAATTCAAAGTAAAGTAGCGCATCACAAGTACTTGGCCGTTGAACCACCTAATTTATAGATGAAGAATTCTACCACCCCCGCTGTTGATGATCGACACCTGTTCGTTTAGGGTCATGTCAAAATGGCCAGCGTGGTGAGACTTTTTTTTATTGGACGCGATTGACACCGAAAACCAGTTTCCATATACTTTTATTTTGAGAAGGTGAATGGCTTTCACCAATGCCTGAAAACTATGCGGGGATTACAATCTAAAACCCTAAGCACACAAAAAAGGGGGCAGCCATGCAGGTTACGGTCATGATTATTTGGCAACTGAAGAAGGACCGGTCGGCGCAGTGCTATAAGGTAATTTTTGATCTGCGCGCCAGCGTCATGAAACAGCCGGGCTATATTTCATCTGAGACACTCCATGATTACGATGATCCCAACAAAATAATAGTGCTCAGTAAGTGGGAAAATGTGGACCGATGGAACAGCTGGGTGGAAAGTCCCGAAAGGCAATCAACAGCGGCGCAGATAGAGAACTGCCTCCTGCGCCCCCCTGAATACCAAATCTTCAGCGTTCTGAGATTGAGAGACAAGTTGAAAGGATAACTCTCAGCCCCATTACAATACGTCCTCACCGCGTTTCCGGACGGTTGAAAGATTCCTGCGCCAGTATTCGGCGCAGGAGCTATCAGAAATTGATGATCCTGTCGGATTCTTCAATGAGTTCTGCCAGTTTCGGTGGCGCAGCCAGTTCCCCGGCATCAAAAGGGATTTTGTGGGCTTGGTTTTCATCCAGGAGACCTCTGCCCATTGCACAGGAGATGCCGATATAAATGGGAATGGGCTTTGACATGGTCAAAAAGAGGAGCAAGTCTTCCAAAGTTGGTAAACCTGCTGCCTGTACATGTTCAGCCACCCCTTCACACACCAGATAGACCGCATTGTTGTAGAGCCAGATAGAGACATCCATCCCCTTCTCCACACAGGCCTTTGCAGTCAGGAACGGCACTGTGGCTCGGCAGGGATCTTCCGGACCGCTATTTGCAATAATCAGGACCTTTTTTGCCATAATTTCACCTCCTTGTTTGTCTTAACAGGCTATTTTTTATGGTCGCACAAAGGAGAATATTTATGGACTACTTTATCAATTGAGTGTAACCCCTTCTCGTTAACCAGGCTTTAGCGTTATAATCAGTTGAATTTACGATTAACGAAATACTCTACTTCTGCATTTAGGCTATTGGTGAACAAAAGCAGCCAATATCTTGGACGGAGGAGAAAATGCCAAAGAGCTCAATAAGACAAATGTTACTTGAAGGTCAGGCGGAAGTCAAAGAACTTTTTGAATTTGTTAAGGATAGCGCTGCAACCATGAATGCATACACCATGGAGCGAAGCATCTATCATATGATATGATATCCAATCACCCCCCGCTGTTGATGATCGACACCTGTTCATTGAGGGTCCAGAGATCATACAGATACCCAAGACCGAAAATGCCGCCTGTCAGGAGGTAAATAATACCGGACAGCCATTTGCCCATGTAAAACCGATGGATGCCGAAAAATCCCAGGAAAGTGAGTAGAATCCACGCGATGGTGTAATCCAGTTCCCCATCCTGATACCTGAAATCCGCCTGGCGGTCCATGGATGGAATCAGAAAAAGATCGACGATCCAGCCGATCAAAAAAAGCCCGAAGGTAAAAAACCAGATGGTTCCTGAAACGGGCTTACCGTAATAGAAACGATGGGACCCGGTAAAACCGAAGAGCCACAGAAGATAGCCCACCGATTTAAGATGCGTGTCCTTTGCTTGCGCCATGTACCTATCCTCCGACCATTCTTGTTAAGGGCTCGCCAACAAAGGCGAATCACAGGGTGTCAACAAACCCGCGGACTCCGCCCTCTGAAGCAGAACCCTGACGGCCTCCTCTCCTTCGTCTCCCAATTCCCTGCTGAAACGGTTCACATAAAGATCGATGTGCTGCTGAATCACTGTTGGGGCCATTTCCTGCGCATGGGCCTTGACGTAATCATTGACCATGGAAGACCCGCTTCCAGCCAGCAAAAGAGATTCTTGAATCCGTTGATCCACTTGCTTTGCCGCACCGCTCCCCAGATTTCGGCGAATGGCAATGCCGCCCAGAGGAATGGGAAACCCGGTTTTTTCTTCCCACCATTGCCCCAGATCCAGGGCGGACTGCAGACCGTAGGCATCCAGAGTAAACCGTCCCTCGTGGATGACAAGCCCGAAATCCGCTTCCCCGTCCCTGACCGCCGACATAACGTTCGAAAAGACCATCTGCCGGGATTGGGGTTCATATCCCAGATAAAGGGTCAGGAGCAGCCGCGCCGTTGTGAGATTTCAGGGTGCCGCGATGGTAAATTTTCCGGAGCCGTCTTTCGAGTGTGGTTAGCACAATTCCGCTATTTCATCAAGGATTCAAGGCGACGGAAAAATCATAAGGAAGTGGCGTGCCATCATCCCTCAAGTCAATACCAAAACTATCGGATGCTTGATCCCATGGATAATTTATGGTAGTAGCAGCGTAAATTTGGAGGTTTCTTCAGCTTCTGATTTGTACTTGGAGGGGGACTGCAAATGGCCAATAAAGACCAGCAGGAATGGTACAAAAAGTTTTATGAAGGCACATTTCTTGTTAAGGGCTGGAAAGCCCGTATGAATGAAATCCTTAAAGGCCTTCCACCCGAGGAAAGAGGGAACATGGGAAATTTACTGGAAAGCCTTGGAAAAAAGATCGGGATGGAGTGGGCACGGAAAAATGATATGCGTAAAATCGATACACCCCAGCTTCAAAAATGGGGAAGAGATCTCCAAAACGCCCGGAGGAAAGGACCTAAAGCACTGGCCGATCAAATTCGTCGTCTGAATGATGAAGTGGAAAAAATGCTTGCCTGAAAATGCCTACCCTTTCTTTATCAACCTTTACGCCGAGCCAGAAGATGGAAACAACCTGTTGACAAAATGACGCTATGCGTTATTTTTCAACGAGCCTTAAATCCTTGATAAATTTTGTGCATGGAACCTGCAGCAAGACAAAAGGACGAATCGATAGAACCTGGCGCAAAACGTAATCCTCGCGATCCCTCCGATGCCCCGGTAGCGAATGAAATGATCATGATGGCGCTGATGGGTATTTTGAAACCGCACAACGGTCAAAAACCAGCGCTCTCCAGAATGCGGCAGCGCGCCATGAAACTGCTCAAAACCGCCAAATCGAGCGGCATGATCGAGAGTCTGGTAAGACACATTGTTTTGTCAACCGGTATCGAATCCTTCCTACCTGAACGCTACACCCCATATCAACCGGTGGTAAGGGAAGGCATGGTCTTCATGATGTCGGCAATGCCCCTCTCACGGCTCGCCCCCAAAATTGTTGACCAACTGCTGCTGCCGGAGAACGCTTCTTTCGGAAAACGTCTTTTTACTTTGATCAAAGATATGCCGACACTTCAGAAGCTGGGCCAGATCATCTGCCGGAGCCCGGGGGTGGATTCGGCCTTCAGGAAAGAACTCATTGACCTGGAAGACAATATCCGGACCATAAATTACTTTCAGATTCGCCCCTCATTGTTTAAGGAAATTGACAGGCATTTAACAGAACAGGTTGTTTTACCAGAAAAACGCATTCTGGCCGAAGCGTCGGTCTGCGCGGTGGTACCGGCGAAAATTTTATTGGGCGACAAAAAGAAGGGAACGCGGGCGGTATTAAAAATCGTCAAACCCAAGGTCAAAAAAGACATGGCCGCGGACTTGGCCCTTTTGGACCGACTCATGGTTTTTCTGGACAGCCATAAAGGGGAATGGGGCCTGGGAGATTTTAATTTCAGCGCCACCCTGGCGCAAGTGGGCACAATTCTGGCCAATGAAATAGACCTTCAGTCCGAACAGAAAAACATCGAGCGTGCGGGTCGCCATTTCAGCGATAACGAAACGGTGGTGGTTCCAAAACGGCTTTCCGCATCAACGCCTCATATGACCGTCATGACCCGGGTCGAGGGTGAAAAAATCACCAATGTCCAACGCCTTTCAAAAAAACAGCGTCGAAAACTGGCGGGCGCACTGGCAAAGACATGCATCCTTCGCCCCATTCAGGACATTGGGGAAGGCGGTCTTTTTCATGGAGACCCTCATGCGGGCAATATCGCCTATACCTTTGATAACGGCCGGCCTCATCTCATTTTTTATGACTGGGGGATGCTGGGTCACTTAAACAAGCTTGAACGGTTCGCCATGATCCTGCTCACCCTGGGGATCATGGCCGGCAGCAAGAACCTGGTCTTTTACACGGCCGACATCATCACAAAGGGACAGCTTTCCACCCATCCCGCCAGGCGAAAAGCCATCAAACAGGTGATTGCTGAAGCCATTCAAATGCAGGTGAACGGAACCAGAGGAATCCTTTCTTCCATTGAATATCTCTTTGAAAAGTTCACGCACGAAGGGGTTGTTTTTTCGGCGGATCTCATGATGTATGAAAAGGCCATGGTCACTTTGGGGGGCGTGCTCTCGGACGTGGACCCAACCTTCAATCGAGATGCCTATATGATCCGGGCTGCCGTCACATCGCTGCTGGATGATGCGGTTCGTTTGAGACTCTTGAAGCTTTTCATCAAAGAAGCCTGGTCCCTCTACAGCCACAGCCTGGCAATTTTCCTGGACCTCCAAAAAGTGCTTTTCTGGTTCATGAAAGACCTGGCACGGGTTTCCCTTAACATGTCAAAGGCCGTTGCCCATGTCCATGCACCGGTTTACGGGACCCTTGTGGGCAGTCATGGCAATTTTTCCGGAAAATAGCTGCAGGAATACGGGGCATCGTTTAACCGTTCTTGGAACCACCCTCCTCCAAATATGAAAGCACGCGGTTGAAGGTGCCCCTGTGATAGAGACCTGCAGTGTGACACAATGGGGCTGTTTCCTCCTTTTTCCAGCCCGGGGGCGGCAGCAGGGATTCCGTGGGAAGCACAATGTTGTCCACCGGTGAATAGAGCGCCACACACGGCAAGGTGGTTGAAGGATTATATTGTTCCAATTCCTTTACCAGAGATCCCTGATACTGCAGGCTCTTCGACAGCCTGCCAAAACCGAGCACCGCCATTTTGCTCCCCTTGAAAGGTGTCCCCAGAGTGATCACACGCCGAATGGCGGACGAGACGGTTTCGCCTCGCCCCCCCCGCCCCCCCGCGTAGGTCTTGGCCAATAGTCCCCCCAGGCTGTGGCCCACCAGCACAATCTCTTCCCCGGCGGAGTCTTTTTCCACGCGCTTCATCCACGTTTCCAGTTTCTGGTAAATATCCCAAAAACCGGTCTTCCAGCTTCCGTAGCGAAACGCATAGATTCGTCCATATCCTTTTCGTTTGAGCCGCCATCGGTAATAAACCCATGCACCGGGATTGTGATAGACGCCGTGTACCAATACCACGGCCGGGCCGCCCTTGGCGCTGCCGGGATCCGGAAACCACATTCGTCTCACAAAACCGAAGGGAAAGAGACATATCACCGCAACGTTGGTGGAAATGTTGGATAAAAGTCCTCGCAACAACCACAATTGCGGTTTACCGTTTGAGCGCCGATACAGTGTTGTTTTGTAAACGGAATTGGCCGCCTCATACCAGAAAATCAGGTAGAAGAACACCGGCAGCAGAAAAAAAACGACAACCAGCAACCACAACATCGGATTCCACATGAAGAACTCCAATAAAAATCACCCTATTTTCAAATAGTTATTTTTTTCATTTTCAGCGGAACAATCCCTAAAAGAGGGACGA
>ADZZ01000717.1 GCA_000179315.1 delta proteobacterium NaphS2 | reverse complement strand
TTCACCCGTTGGAGATGGGCTATCCGGCGTGTTGTTTAAGGCAACTGAGCTATGAAAAGCGAAGGATTGTGCAAACATCAGATAGGCAAACAGCAGGCCTAAGTCAGAACTTTCTGCCATACCAGGTACCAGAACATGGTCACCAGCTGTGACATAAGCATCTGATTGTGCTGCGATAGCGATAACCTTACCGGCAACGTTGTTGGCGCGGACCTCAGCTAACAGGTCGAGATCATATTGACGCGTGTAGGGATCATTAGAGATGTAAACAACAACCAAAGTGTCCGGATTAACGATTGATTTCGGACCATGGCGGAATCCCAACGGAGTATCAAAAGTAGCCACAACTTTACCTGCGGTTAATTCGAGTAATTTCAGTGCTGACTCTTGGGCCAGCCCCTGTAGTCCGCCACTACCTAAGTAGATAACCCTTTGGTATTGCGAACTTTTAGTATTATCGATGATTTTATGATTAATTTCTTTGAACCAATCCGCAGATCCCTTACAAAATCTTTCAATTTCTTTCGAATACTTATCAATTCCAGCAAAAATAGCCATCGCAGCCATCATCATGGAGGAGAAACTGGAGGTCATCGCCAGTGATTGGTCATTGGTTTCTGCTGGCATCAGCACGGCCAATGCACCTGGTGCCGTCTGGCAATATTGATATAACTGGCCGCCCTGGTTACAGGTCAATACCAAG
>ADZZ01000718.1 GCA_000179315.1 delta proteobacterium NaphS2 | reverse complement strand
GTACACTTCTTTTAGAAGAGGCCTTCTGTTTCGGGAATAATAAAGTGTTAAAGACGCGGGAAAAGAAAGTCGTGACCCTGGATATCGGCGCATTCCGGGCCAAAGAAACCATCATGCAATCGGAGGATGACGGTAAGGTATACACTTGCCGAGAGTTGAAGAGCCTTGCACCGCACCGGTGTACATTTGGCTATGACGTTATTGTATATGTGGGGTATGCCCTCTTTGTTCACTGCCGCAGCGAAAAGGACATTGTGAGTGAATTGGCTCGGAAAAACATCTCGATTTCTGATAGAGAAGTGAGTTTTTTAGGCAAGAAGTTTGTCACCTACCTTGCCGTGGCCCATCGCGAAAGTCGCCAAAAAATAAGAAGCGCGATGGATCAGCGCGGCGGATATATCCTTCACGTTGATGGAACATGCGAGGGCGATAGCCCACACCTGTTTACAGGTCTGGACGGTATTGCCGAAGTCGTTCTGGACAATATAAAAATCCCTTCGGAACAAAGCGAGTTGCTCATTCCGTTCTTTGAAAAAATCAAAGGGCAATACGGCGACCCAATCGCCTTGGTTCACGACATGGGAAAGGGAATCCTTTCGGCTATTGCAGCGGTATTCCCGGGAACACCTGATTTTATCTGCCATTTTCATTTTTTAAGAGATATCGGCAAGGACTTGATGGAAGATGAATACAAAAAAATCAGGAATCGCCTCAAAAAGCACAAGATCCGTGGTTCGCTTCGACGGATGGCCAAGAGTCTTGAAAGAACTGCTGTTCAAGACCGCAAGGTAATGGAGCAACTAAATGCCGGCATAAAGCATGGGGATGTCAGAACCGGTGCCGAAATGTCGATCGCGTCCGCATTTGCTTTGATTCAGTGGGTTTTTGATATTTCGGCGGAACTGAATGGATATGGCTTTCCTTTCGATCTTCCTCACCTCGCTTTCTATCACAGATTGAAAACGGTTTACACCCTTGTTGAGGCAATTTGGGAAAGCCCGCACAAATACGAAAGACGCATAAGCCTCTTCACAG
>ADZZ01000719.1 GCA_000179315.1 delta proteobacterium NaphS2 | reverse complement strand
TTTGTTGGAAGCCATAAAGGTGTAGAATCGACGTTTGTTAATGTTGAGCCCAAACAAGGTATTGAGGCAACGCAACACGTTTGAAGAGATAGATGAAGTGAAAGGGATGATGAAAGCCAGGATGGCATAAGAGAACCAGTGTGCTCGTTCCCTGCCGAGATTGGTGGAAGAAAAAGCATTTTGTAGAGGCTTTAAGATATCGTTTAGAATAAACATGTTGCCAAGCTCCTTTCCGATGGAATATCAATAAGTTGTTATCGAATCCTATCACGAGATGGAGCGAATTTCAAGGGTAAAAAGTTAAATAACTAGTTGAATTTATTGGCATAAAAATTGAAAAAATTTTCATTTTTCGTGCCAAAATTCTCTGCGCATAATAAAAAAAATGCGCGGAACTGGCTGGAAAAATTGGAAAAGGTTCAAAAACGGTGAAACTTTAGCAAAGAAATTGTCCCTGTTTTTTTGCGGTATTTTCTTTTGAGATCCCTGAAAAAGCGCTCCAGAATATTGTTGGTTCGTTGGGGCTGGATAAGTTGTTCTCCAGTAGCGGTATGAACAGAGATGGGATCTGCGAAGAGCTTATCCCAATATGTATCTATCTGCTGAATCATCTTTTTGTATTCATCTCTCTTTGACAAGGTTTCTTCAGATTTTAATTTTTCCTGGAACGCTGCTACCTTTTCCTTGATCGTTTTCATATCCGTATCATCGCCATCATCATTGAGGCCATTTTTTCCTTCTGGAAGTGCGATGCGGAGCGCCTCTCGCAGTGCATTGAAGATCTCTGCTTTCTTATCGAGGGCTTTGGCTGATCTTTTTAGGGTTTGATCAGCCATGACTGGCTTGATCAATCTGAAAAGCTTGTGAAGAGGCTTATGCGTCTTTTCGTATTTGTGCGGGCTTTCCCAAATTGCCTCAACAAGGGTGTAAACCGTTTTCAATCTGTGATAGAAAGCGAGGTGAGGAAGATCGAAAGGAAAGCCATATCCATTCAGTTCCGCCGAAATATCAAAAACCCACTGAATCAAAGCAAATGCGGACGCGATCGACATTTCGGCACCGGTTCTGACATCCCCATGCTTTATGCCGGCATTTAGTTGCTCCATTACCTTGCGGTCTTGAACAGCAGTTCTTTCAAGACTCTTGGCCATCCGTCGAAGCGAACCACGGATCTTGTGCTTTTTGAGGCGATTCCTGATTTTTTGTATTCATCTTCCATCAAGTCCTTGCCGATATCTCTTAAAAATGAAATGGCAGATAAAATC
>ADZZ01000720.1 GCA_000179315.1 delta proteobacterium NaphS2 | reverse complement strand
AACACCTGCGTCTTGAAATGCCCTCGCGGCGTCACCATTATCGATGTGGTAAAGGCCATGCGGGGCATGATGGCCGAAACAGGCACCATCCCCGGCGTCCTGAAAACGGCCACCGGAAGTGTACGCAGCAACGGCAATCCCTGGTCCGAGCCCCGGGAAAAGCGGACCGCCTGGATGGAAGGTCTGGATGTGCCGGTATTTGATGAAAACACCGAATATCTGCTGTTTGTTTGCTGCACCTCCGCATACGATCCCAGAAGCCAGAAAATCGCCAAAGCCATGGTGAAAGTGCTTAAAGCCGCCGGCATCAGTTTCGGCGTCATCGGCGAAGAGGAAAGCTGTTGTTCCGAATCGGTCCGAAAAATCGGCGATGAAGAACTCTACATGAACATGGCCCAGAAAAACGTCAAACTGTACCAGGACAAGGGTGTAAAAAAAATCATCACAACCTCGCCCCACTGCTATTACACGTACACCCAGGAATATCCTGAATTCGGCGGCGAGTTTGAAGTCGTTCACTACACCCAGCTTCTGGCGGAACTGATCGAGAAAGGAGAGGTGAAACTCTCCAAGACCCTGGACAAAAAGATCACCTATCACGATCCCTGCTATCTGGGCCGTCACAGTGAAGTTTATGACGAACCGCGGGCATTGATCAACGCTGTCACGGGTAACAACCTGGTGGAAATGGAACGGAATCGAAACAAAAGCCTCTGCTGCGGCGCGGGCGGGGGCCGGCTCTGGATGGAAACACCGCCGGAATGGCGCTTTTCCGATCTGCGAATTCACGAAGCCATTGACACCGGCGCAACCATACTTGCCACGGCATGCCCCTACTGTGTTTCCATGCTGGAGGACAGCCGGAAAACCGTCAACAAGGAAGACGAAATCGAGATCAAAGATATCTCCGAATTGATTGCCGAGGCGCTGTAAGAAATCGTATTTTCGAGTGAAAAGCCCTGCCCTGCCGGGCAGGGCTTTTTGTGGTTCTGGTTCCTAATTTTTTTGAGCGCTCTATGAAAACAGCCTTTCTGGATTGCTTTTCCGGTTTGAGCGGAGACATGTTTCTGGGATCCCTTCTGGACGCCGGGCTCTCATTTGACACGCTAAAACTTTGTCTTCGCACGCTCCCTTTTCATGGTTATAATCTTGAGCTCAAGCGAGAAATGCGACAACGGATTTCCGGCACACGTTTCTTGGTTCATCTGGATAAAGACTTTCACGAAAAGCACGGATACAAAAAAACTGAATGCACAAAAGGCGCACACGAAAACAGAGGGCTTGAAGCCATAAAAGAGATCATTGACCGGGGTGAATTGACCGATTCGGTTAAAGCGAAGTCCATGGCGATTTTTAAGTCTCTGGCGCAAGCGGAGGGCCGTATTCACAACCTGCCCCCCGAAGAAGTCCACTTTCATGAGGTGGGTGCCGTTGATTCCATCATTGACATTGTGGGGACGGTTTTCGCCCTTGAGACCTTGGGCATCGAACGGTTGGTGGTTTCCTCCCTCCCCCTGGGATCGGGCTTCATCAACATCGCACACGGCAGAATTCCTGTTCCCGCGCCTGCCACCCTGGCGCTTCTAAAAGGGGTCCCGGTTACAAATTCAGGCGTACAGCAGGAAATGGTCACACCCACGGGCGCGGCCCTGGCAACCGGTCTGGCCGCCTCTTTTGGGGCAATGCCTTCCATGGTGGTTCAAACCGTTGGTTACGGGGTCGGATCGCGGGAACTGACGGACCGCCCGAATCTGCTGCGCATCATTATCGGCCATGAAACCGATGAAGATCAAACGGACACGGTGATCGTCCTTGAGACGAACCTGGATGATATGCGCCCGGAAGGTTTGGGTTACCTCATGGAACGGCTGTTTCAGGAAGGCGCCCTCGATGTTGTTTTTCTCCCCGCCCAGATGAAAAAAAACCGCCCCGGGGTGCAGGTTCAGGTGGTCGCTAGACCGGATCGGAAAGATCGTCTGGTGAAAATCATGGTTCAGGAAACCACCACTCTGGGCATTCGTTTTCGTTACAGCCAGCGGATTGTTCTTGCTAGAAGCAACGAAGAAATTGAAAGCCCCTGGGGAAAAATTGGCGTCAAACGGATCATTCAGGACGAAGTCGCGCGGCTGGTACCTGAATACGACGTCTGCAGGGAAATTGCGCTGAAACATAACCTTCCACTGCGAAAAATTTATCAGTGGATCGAAAGCCTTAACATCGCACATTAGCGTCATGTGATCATGCCGAAAAAAGCGCCTGGACATTCGGAAGCCGATGCCATTTTCAGGCAAACGGGCATTTATGGAAAGACGGCCTTGATTTTGGGCACCTGGGCCGGATCCGGACTGATGCCCTTTGCGTCGGGAACTTTCGGTACCATAGCGGCTGTTCCCGTGGTCGCTCTGTCATCCCTTTTTTCCGCATGGATCAGCGCTCTGTTTCTGCTGATTATGATTCTGATTGCCATTTGGGCTTCGCAGGTGGTCCACAGACTGCTGGCCAAGGTCGACCCTTCGGAAGTGGTCATTGATGAGGTTGCAGGTTTTTTATTGACCATGCTGTGGATACCCTTTTCACTGAAAACCCTTGTGGCCGGCTTTCTGCTTTTTCGAATTTTTGATATTTGGAAACCCTGGCCCGTCCGGTCGGCTGAAAAACTTAAAGGCGGGTTTGGCATTGTATTGGATGATCTCGTGGCCGGCCTCTATGCGAACCTGTTGCTGAGACTGGCTTTGTATTTTGGATTTTTCTGATTAAGGAAACACCATGCACGGAGAAATCATCACCATCGGAAACGAGTTGGTATCCGGAAGGACACAGGATCTGAATTCCTGGTACGCAGCGGGCAGATTGACTGCATCCGGTCTGAAGGTTACGCGGGTTACTTCCGTGGGCGATGATGAAAAAAGGACCGGCGAGGCTTTAAAGCGGGCGCTTGATTCCTCCCGTTTTGTCATCGTAACCGGAGGCCTGGGATCCACCACAGACGACATGACCTGTGAAATAGCCGCCAATGCACTTGACCGTCCACTTTGTCTCGACCATCGGATGCTCAGCAAGATCGAGGAATATGTGAGGGACCGCAAGATCGAAATGACCGAATCCCTCAAAAAGATGGCCCGAATGCCCAAGGGCGCTCGAATGATCAATCCCAAAGGCGCCACCTGTGGTTTCTCCCTTGTCGCTGAAGACGTCCATTTTTATTTTCTTCCCGGTGTTCCCGATCAGACCCGTTATCTCATAGATACCTTTGTGCTCCCGGACATTCTGAGCCGGTATGAAACCCTGCCGGTCATGCGACAGCGCATCATCAAGGTCTACGGGCTGGATGAACCGCGTATCGCAGAAATATTCAACGCCATTGAGAGACGTCTGGAAAAGGTGGTTTTAGGATTTTACCCCCATTTTCCTGAAAACCACATTACCATCAGTTTAAGGGGCAGGGATGAACCCAGTGTTTCGAGCACCCTTGACCGGGCCGAAAAAATCATTTCAGAAATGCTGGGATCCCATGTGTTTACCCACGACAGCCGCGAAATGGAAGAAGTCGTGGGCGACCTATTGCTCAAGAAAGAAAAAACCCTTTCCGTGGCGGAATCATGTACAGGCGGTCTTATCGGCAACCGGCTAACGGATGTTGCCGGCAGTTCACGCTATTTTGAAGGGGGCGTGGTCTCATACAGCAACCAGGCGAAAATTGATTTTTTACGGGTTTCGAGCAAGACCATTGAAAGCCACGGCGCGGTCAGCGCCGAAACAGCCCGTGAAATGGCCATAGGTGTGAGATCCGCCATGCACACGGACATGGGAGTGGCCGTCACGGGAATTGCCGGACCCGACGGAGGGAGCCGGGATAAACCGGTGGGCACGGTTCACATTGCCCTTTCTTCCGAAGAGAAGACCTTTACGGAAAAATACCGTTTCCGGGGAAAAAGAAGACAGGTTAAACTGAACAGTGCCATGATGGCGCTGGACTGGGTTCGCAGGTATCTTGATGGAGATCCGTTCATTCCTGGCATTTGAACTGCCCCCCGACATTAAACAGGTTGTTTTGACGGTTTATTCGGCCGAAAAGAAATTGCCCCTGGATTTAAGATGGATTAAACCGGATAATGTGCATCTCACAGTGGTCTTTATGGGAAATATCCCTGAAGACAAAATTGAAGCCGTGGGAGACACCGCAAGAAAGGTCTGCGCCGGATTTTCGCCCTTTGACGTGACACCGGGACCTGTGGGCTTTTTCGGTAGTCGCCGACACCCCCGCGTTTTGTGGATGGGACTTAACGGAGAGGTACGCAGCATGGGTTATTTCAGAGATGCGCTTCAAAAAAAATTGAAGCCCTTCGGCATCAAGCGTGAACGAAGACCCTATAAACCTCATCTGACTCTGGGCAGATTCAGAAAAAATGCACACCCATGGCCTCATCTGGATTACATGATGGCAAAATATCGAGATATGGACGGTCCAACCTGCGTGCTGAAGAACCTGGCTCTTTTTAAGAGTGACCTTAAACCCGGGGGCGCCATCTACACCAAGCTGGATGCCTGGCCTCTTAAAGGGGCAAGGAACTAAATCTTTTGAACTTTAGCAGGAAAAAGGGGAAATAAATGGATAGAGAAAGAGCGGTTGATCAAGCTATTTCGCAGATCGAAAAGCAGTTTGGTCGCGGGTCCATCATGAAATTGGGTGAGGACAAGAGCATCGACGTGCCGGCCATCTCCACCGGATCCCTGGCCCTGGATCTGGCTCTCGGTGTCGGTGGCGTCCCCAGAGGCAGGGTGGTGGAGGTCTATGGACCGGAGTCTTCCGGTAAAACCACCCTGGCGCTCCACATTGCCGCGGAAGCCCAAGCCAAAGGGGGCATGGTGGCATTTGTGGATGCGGAACATGCACTCGACGTGGTATATGCGCGAAAGCTGGGGGTGGATGTGGACAACTTGCTGGTTTCCCAGCCGGATACAGGCGAGCAAGCATTGGATATCGCTGAAATCCTGGTGCGAAGCGGCGGCATCGATGTGCTGATTATCGATTCGGTGGCCGCCCTGGTTCCTCGGGCGGAAATTGAGGGAGAAATGGGTGACCACCATGTGGGACTTCAGGCCCGCCTCATGAGCCAGGCCCTTCGAAAGCTGACGGGAACCATCAGTAAATCCAGGACCTGTCTGATTTTCATCAACCAGATTCGCATGAAAATCGGCGTCATGTTCGGGAATCCGGAAACCACCACGGGCGGCAATGCTTTGAAATTTTACGCCAGTCAACGCCTGGACATTCGGCGTATCGGCGCCCTGAAAGAAGGGGATCAGGTGGTGGGTAGCCGCACGCGGGTCAAGGTGGTCAAGAACAAGGTGGCTCCGCCCTTTAAAAGCGCGGAATTCGATATTGTCTACGGAGAGGGCATTTCCAAGGAAGGGGATATTCTCGATTTGGGCGTATCACTGGATATCGTTGAAAAAAGCGGCGCCTGGTACTCTTTTGACGGCGACCGTATCGGCCAGGGCCGGCAGAATGTGAAGCGGTTTCTGGCGGAAAACACGGATATCCGGGACAAAATTGCAGACCAGGTTCTTCGACAAACCGGACTCAGGAAAGATCCGAAAATGGATGACGAAAAAGCTGAAGCACCTACCCAGGCAGAAAAAAAGTAATGTTTCTTTGTAATTATCATTTTCATACTTGAAAATTTGAACCGATAAAAACCCCCAACAGCTAAACACTACCGGCTGACAGCTTAATTCATAGGAGCCACAATGAATTTCAGGGAAATCAGACAACAATTTCTGGACTATTTCAGCAAACACGACCATCGGATCGTAGAGAGTTCCTCACTGATCCCGAGAGATGATCCGACCCTGCTTTTTACCAATGCGGGGATGGTTCAGTTCAAAAACGCCTTCCTGGGAGAAAACGTTGGGTATACCCGGGCAGCCACGGCCCAGAAATGCGTGCGCGCAGGCGGAAAACACAACGATCTCGACAACGTGGGCTACACCCCCAGGCATCACACATTTTTTGAGATGCTGGGCAATTTTTCTTTTGGTGATTACTTCAAAGAAGAAGCCATCAGATGGGGATGGGAGCTCTTGACGGAAGGATATGGACTTCCCGCCGAAAAACTGCATGTCTCCGTTTATAAGGACGATGACGAGGCGTACGACATCTGGCAAAAGGAAATCGGCCTGCCGGCGGATCGCATTGTAAGGCTTGGCGAAAAGGATAATTTCTGGGCCATGGGCGACACCGGACCCTGCGGACCCTGTTCTGAAATTCATATTGACCAAGGACCATCCGTAGGATGCGGCCGACCGGAGTGTGCATGCGGCTGCGACTGCGATCGATATCTGGAAATCTGGAATCTGGTTTTCACACAGTTCGATCGAAGCCCCGACGGAAAGCTGACGCCGCTACCAAAACCCAATATCGACACGGGCATGGGACTTGAACGGCTGGCAGCCGTCATTCAGGGGGTTAAAAGCAATTATGACACCGACCTGTTCCGGGATATTATCACCCGCATCGAGTCCCTTTCACAAAAAAAATACGGGTCAAACGAGCGGATGGATGTGGCGTTTCGCGTCATAAGCGATCATGCCCGAGCCGTTTCTTTTCTCATCGGCGACGGCATCATGCCATCCAATGAGGGAAGGGGTTATGTCTTAAGACGCATCATCAGACGCGCCAGTCGATTCGGTCAGGCCCTTGGCCTCGAAGACATTTTCCTCCGTTCCATTTGTGATCACGTCATCGAACTGATGGGCCGGGATTATGGTGAATTGGTCCGTGCCAGGAGTTTTATTTTAGGGGTGGTTGAAAACGAAGAACGACGCTTTGCCGATACACTCAGGTACAGCATGAAGGTGCTTCGGGAAGAAATCGAACAACTTCGGGAAAAAGAAAAAGCCGCCATACCGGGAGAGGTGGTTTTTAAACTCTATGACACCTACGGTTTGGCCGTTGACCTGGTGGAAGATGTGGCCCGTGATGAAAATCTTGGGGTGGATTTGGAAGGCTACAAAGATGCCATGAACAGACAGCGATCGCTCTCTCAGGAGTCCTGGAAAGGGAGCGGTGAAGCGGCGGTTCCAAAAACTTTTCGCGATCTGTTAAACCGCAACCTTACAAGTCGTTTCACGGGATATGATACCCTTGAAGCCGAATCAAGAATTCTTTCGCTGGTTCTTGGAGACCTGGAAGTGAACACCATTTACAAAGGCGACAAGGCGCAAATGATTCTGGATCAAACCGCCTTTTACGCGGAATCCGGAGGTCAGGTGGGAGACACGGGCCTGATCATGAATGGTATTGCGCATTTTCGCGTGGAAAACACTTTCAAATACGGGCAGGATCTCATTGTTCACGAAGGCTTTTTGGAAGAAGGTGAACTATCGGTGGGTGACTCGGTTCAGGCGTCCGTTGACACGGCCCATCGAATGGCCGTTGCCGCCAGCCATTCCGCCACCCACCTGCTCCATGCGGCGCTCAGAGAAATCCTGGGGGATCATGTTAAACAAGCGGGATCGCGTGTGGCCCCTGGCCGACTTCGTTTTGACTTCAGTCATTTTACACAGGTTTCCACCGAAAACCTGATTGAAGTCGAACGGTGGGTGAACGACCGTATTCGCGAAAACTTGCCCCTTGATACCCGAATCATGGATAAAGAGGCCGCCATGAAAACAGGGGCTATGGCGATTTTTGAAGAAAAATACGGCGACAAAGTGCGAATCGTTGATATCGGCGAAGGGGTCAGCCGCGAGTTATGCGGTGGCACCCACACCCGCCGGACCGGCGATATCGGTGTTTTCCGCATTCTTAGCGAAGGCGCCGTCGCCGCCAATGTCCGCCGGATCGAAGCACTTACGGGCGCTTCGGCCCTTTTGTATGATCAAGAAAGAGATGAAAGGTTGAAAAATGCGGCCGGACTGTTGAAGGTTGCGCCCGATCAACTCATTGAAAAACTGAAACGGCTCCTGGAAGAAGCCAGGGAAAAGGAACGGGAAATCGAAAGCCTCAAAGGCCGTCTTTTTACGGAAAAATCAGCCGACCTCATGCAGGATGTCAGGGAAATAACAGGCATTTCAGTGGTTGCAAAAGAACTTGAGGCTGAAACACCCAAAGAACTTCGTGAAGCGGCGGACCGGATTAAAGACAGGCTCGGCTCCGGCATTGTCCTTCTGGGCGCCAAAAACGGCGGCAAAGTCATGCTCATATGTGCGGTCACAAAGGACCTGACGAACCGGTTTAATGCCGGCCAGATTATCAGGGAGCTATCCGGTATCGTCGGCGGTAAAGGGGGGGGCCGGCCGGATATGGCCCAAGGGGGTGGCGACAGACCGGAAAAGTTGACGGAGGCTTTCAATTCCCTTGAAACACTAATCGTAGAGAAATCCGTGTAGCCAGGAGGTTTCTTCTGCGCCGTTCAGCTCTTTAATTCTGTCCTTGCATTTTTTGATCGATTCGAGGGCCTGATAGTACTGCCCCACATCGGGATAGTGATCAATGAGATAAAGATATCGCGCCATGGCGGTTTCATATTTCCCTTTTGTAAAATAGAAATTTCCCACATAGAGTTCATGTTCCGCCAGCTTGATATAACATTCCCGCACTTTCCTGCGGGCCTGTTCCGTATAGTCGCTTTTTCGAAACCGCTTGATCAGCCGCTCGAATTCCTCTCTGGCTTTGAAAGTGTCGGACTGGTCCCGGTCGATGGCAGCTGATTTGTTAAAATAACACATCCCCTGCCGATAAAGAACATAGGGGACGTTTTTGTTTCGGGGGTGCATTTTTTCAAATTCGGCATATTCGTCACGGGCCTCATCATATTCCCCTTTTTCATAGAGGGCGTCGGCCATCTTGAGCTCGGCTGTGAGAGCAAAGGTGCTGTAGGGATAGCGGTCTTTAATTTTTTGGAAAGTTTCAATCGCTTTTGTAAATTTACCGTCGTTAAAGTCCGCCATTCCCTCATTCATGATCTCGGCCGGTGTGATCTCATCTTCCGGACCAAAGAACTCATTCCAGACTGAACAGCCGCTTAACAGGAAAAGCCAGCAAACAGCCAGCATCAGCCCTGTAATTTGCCTAGAACGCATGATCATACCTGGTGGCCTTCAATATACCTCTCAGCAGCAAACGCAGCGAGAGCGCCATCCCCGACGGCGGTGCTGACTTGCCGCAGTATTTTTGAACGGATATCGCCGGCTGCGAATACGCCGGGGATGGCCGTCTGCATATTACCATCCGTCTTGACGAAACCGAAATCGTCAAACTGAAACGGCAGATCAATCAGAAGCGCATTGCTGGGGTCATAACCGACGAATACAAACACGCCTTCAACGGGAAGTGTGGATATTTCGTCGGTCTTGACATTCTTGAGCTCAATCCCTTCAACACCGGCCTGCCCCACAATCCGTACAGGCACCGAATCCCATACCAGGTTCACCTTTTCGATGGCCTTAATCCGTTCCTGCAACAATTTTGTGGCCCGCAATTCATCCCTTCGATGCACCAGGTAAACGCGGCTTGCAAACTTGGTGAGAAAAATGGCCTCTTCAACGGCAGTATCACCGCCGCCGATGACCGCGACTTGCTGGTCCCTGTAAAAAGGCCCGTCGCAGGTGGCGCAATAGGAAACCCCTTTACCCGTAAGAAGACCTTCTCCTTCGATCCCCAGTTTTCTGGGAGATGCGCCGGTGGTCAGGATCAAGGCCTTTGTTTCCATGGTTTCCTTGTTCGTTACAACCACCTTTTTCTCGGGTGTCAATTCGAGGCGGACCACTTCTTTGCCTTCGATTTTCAAACCGAAATTTTCCGCCTGGCGTTTCATTCGGTCCACCAGTTCATACCCTGAGAGCCCTTCGGGAAAACCCGGATAATTTTCGACCCAATCCGTGGTCAGAATCTGCCCCCCCGGCGCCAGTTTTTCCAGCAAAACAGTCTTCAGGCGCGCCCTCGAGGCATACAACCCCGCAGTGAGACCGGCAGGACCGGCGCCGATAATAATAAGATCTTCCATGGTTTTTTTACAACTCCCATGTCAATAAAAAACCCGCCTTTCACTGTTTGGCGGGTTGTGGTCTGTTTCATCATCTGCTAAAGGAGCTTATTCAATTCTTCTTCGAGGTGGCTTTTAGGGTGCGCCCCCACAATGGTTTGAAAAACCTCGCCGTCTTTAAACAGAATGAGGGTGGGAATGTTCCTGATACCGAATTTGGTCGGCGTCTCACGATTGCTATCCACATCCATCTTGGCAATCTTTACTTTGCCTTCGTATTCCTTTGCCAGTTCTTCAACGGTCGGTCCCACGATTTTGCAGGGTCCACACCATTCCGCCCAGAAATCGACCATCACCGGCAATTCAGACTTGATGATTTCTTCCTCAAAATCCGCATCCGTAACCTGCAGTATATCAGACATTATCGGCTCCTTCCCTTCGCACCCGGCTGGGCAGTCTCATTGTTTTATGTGTTACGCGATTGTTAGTTTTCACTTTCTTCAAGCAACTTTTTCAGATTCTTCTCGATGGTGACCGGCACAGGCCCGGAATTGGTATAAAGTTTCAACACCTGAAAGGGAACCTTGATCTTTTCCGTGGCGGTGTCCCAGTCGATCCCTTTTTCTTCAACCTGGTTCATTAATTCAATCAATCCCTGCGAATCCATTTTATTCCTCCCTAATTCCGTTTAGACGACGTCAGGTCCGGGGGATAAGCATATTTTGGATCTATCTCGTAGGTCCAGGGAAGCCCCCACCATTGCCATCCATAATGTCGTCTATGATTGAAACTGTAAATTTTGTTCCTTTTTGCGAGCTGACGATAAAACTTGTTTTTGTGGTTGTCCCGGAAAACCGGAAACAGCGCCCCCTCGAAACCGTCCTCCACTTCATAAACTTTCTCATACCCGGCGTCCATAAGCTCTTTTGCCGCAAGAGCGCTCCTCGTACCGTTTCTGGAAAGAATCAACAGGTTATCGGTTTTTTTGAACACCTTCCCGATCTCTTTCAAAAATGCCCTGTTCTTTTTTTTCATATCATATTCATACCGATCCTCATCTTTTTGGAAATTGTCGGTCCAGAACATGTATGGGAACAGGTAGGCATTGATGGGGTGACCGATAAGCTGGTATTCGGCCCGTGTCCTGACATCAATCAGATAGGTGTCGGGGACCGTGTTGAGCATGTCATATGCCTCGATGCTCAATATCCGCTTCGCCTCTTCTGCAAAAGCGTCCGCAAAAAAGCCCATCAGAAGCACGGCAAAAGCGACACCGGTTAGATAGAATTTTCCCTTCATTTTGTTATCTTCTATCAGGATGCATGGTCCATCCATATTAGACGTACTTTAAAACTTGTGCCTAAAGTGATAATCCAGTACCGTATGTTTGTCAATGAAAAATCCTGGGACGCACGCCCAGGGCTTTTGTCTTCAAATATCCCAAAAGGAGAGAAACCTGAATGACTGCAAGCAGGGTCTATTTTGCAAACCTCAGAACGTCCTTTAAAGAAAATATCTTTTTAAAACTGAACCGGCTTTTAGATGAAGCCGCCATGGACGATGTGGTGGCTGAAAGAAGTCTGGTCGCTGTTAAGCTGCATTTCGGTGAAAAAGGAAATGCCGCTTTCATCCGTCCCAATTATTTAAGGACGATTGTGGACCGGATTGACAACCTGGGGGCACATCCTTTTTTGACCGACGCCAACACGCTCTACGCCGGGACCCGGGGTAACAGTGTCTCCCACCTGCATACCGCCGTCTTAAACGGATTTGCATACTCGGTTGTCGGCGCCCCCGTCATCATTGCCGACGGCATTCGAGGTGCCGGTTACAAAGAGATAGCCATCGATCAGGAATTCATCCAACGGGCCTACATTGCCAGGGATATCGCGGAAGCCGATGGACTGATCAGTGTAGCCCATTTCAAAGGCCACGAGCTGGGCGGTTTTGGCGGAACCATTAAGAACCTGGGCATGGGATGCGCTTCGAGAAAAGGAAAAATGGCCCAGCACTCCGACCTGTCCCCCAAAGTCAAAAGGAAAAAATGCGTGGGCTGTGGAGACTGCGTGCGTCATTGTGCCGGCAGTGCCATATCTTTAAAAGAAAAAAAAGCGTTCATCAATACTGAAAAATGTGTGGGTTGCGGTGAATGCATCCTCATCTGCCCCAACGAAGCGATAGATGTCAGGTGGAGCAGGGATATACCGCTCTTTCAAAAGAAGATGGCCGAGTACGCCCTGGCCGTTCTCAAGGGAAAAGAAAAAAAAGTCTTTTTCATCAGTTTTCTGACCGACATTTCCCCTGCTTGCGACTGTTGTGGACACAGCGATGCGCCCATTGTGCATGACGTGGGGATCGTGGCCTCAAAGGATCCCGTTGCCATCGATCAGGCTTCCGCGGATCTCGTCAACCGGCAGGCTGGAAACGCTGCAAGCTGCCTTAAAGAAGGACTGAAACCGGGTGAAGATAAATTTCGTGCCGTATACCCGAACGTGGACTGGACCATTCAACTGGATCATGGGGAGAAGATCGGTCTGGGAAGCCGGGAGTATGCGTTGATTACCATTTAATTTGACCGTATCATTTTATTTTTTGCAATGGTTGGCTTGCTTTTTCAAAGCGACATGTGCTATGTGTCATCCGTTTTATGATCTGTGTGAAGAACAAGGAGAAAACCATGGAGATAAGTATTTCGGCGGCAACGCCTGATCAACTGAAAGACAAGCCAGCAGATGAATCCAAGCTCGGCTTCGGAGATATCACCACGGATCACATGTTCCTGATGGACTATGACGATGCCAAGGGCTGGTTCAATCCGCGCATCAAGCCCTACGGCCCCCTCGCCATCGATCCCGCTGCCATGAGTCTCCATTATGGACAGGAGATCTTTGAGGGTCTTAAGGCCTACGGGATAGCGGATGACGGCATCGCGCTCTTCAGAGCCAAAGAAAATTTTGAACGCCTCAACCGTTCAGCGACACGTCTCTGCATGCCCGAGATAGACATCGCTGATGCCATGGAAGGCATGAAACAGTTGATCCTTCAGGACAAAGACTGGATTCCCAGAAGCGCCGGCACGTCGCTTTATATTCGCCCCACCATGATCGCCACTGAACCGCATCTGGGCGTTCGTCCCGCTAAAAACTATGTCTTCTTCATTATCATCGGCCCGGTGGGCGCCTATTATAAGGAAGGCTTGAACCCTGTTAAGATTTATGTGGAAGACTTTTTTGTCCGCGCTTCCATCGGTGGCACGGGAGAAGCCAAAACGGCGGGCAACTACGCGGCCAGTCTTTTAGCCGCCGAAGAAGCCAAGAAAAAGGGATTCACGCAGGTGCTCTGGCTGGATGCGGCCGAACGGAAATACATTGAAGAAGTGGGCACCATGAACATGTTTTTCCGCATCGATGACGAACTGATTACCGCTCCGCTGAACGGCAGTATTTTACCCGGTGTCACCCGGGATTCCGTCATTCGAATCGTGAAAGACCGGGGCCTTAAAATAACGGAGCGCTCCCTTACCATTGATGAAGTGATTAAAGCAGCCGAAGACGGCAGGCTTCAGGAAACATTCGGCACCGGTACGGCGGCGGTCATTTCCCCGGTGGGACAGATCACTTACAAGGAGCATGATTATGTGGTGGCCGGCGGGAAAATGGGAGAGCTGAGTCAGAAACTCTATGACGAAATCGTCGCCATCCAATATTGCCGGAAACCCGATCCTTACGGATGGGTTGAGCGGATTAAATGATATCCTGAAACGAAAGATCTTCACAAGGCAGCATAAATGATATCATTCGTTTAACATGTTAAGAATATTCCTAATAGAGGACGACCGGAAATGGCAGGCGCATATTCAAAAAGCTGTTTCCGAGAAGTATAGACTCCGTCATTCCCCCCACGTTAAAGACTTTTCTTCATGTTTGAACCAGGAAAGCTACGACATCATTTTGCTCTCTTTTTCCCATATCGAAAAACATCAGAAATATAACCTGAACCTGTTACGCCGGATCAAACGAGTCAGTGGTTCCACACCTGTCATCGTAATAAGCGTCGAAAATGAAGCAAGTATCATTGTTGACGCTATCAAAGAAGGGGCTTTTGATTTCATTGTCAAGCCTTTTCAAAAAGAAGAACTTCTCCTGTCCATTGAACGGGCATTGGAAGACAGGCGACTGAAAGATGAAGTTGACTATCTGAGGCATGAGCAGGATATCATCTACAATTTTGATGCGATCATCGCAAGCAGTCCCGTCATGAAGAAAACCATTGCCATTTTAAAAAAGTTTTCCCGGGCTGATTCGACGATTCTATTAACCGGTGAGACGGGAACAGGCAAAAGTTTTTTGTCCGGTGCTGTTCATTTTAACAGTAGTAGGCGGAAAAGGCCTTTTGTCAAGATCAATTGTGCCAATATACCGGAAGGACTTCTTGAAAGCGAACTTTTCGGCCACGAGAAAGGCGCCTTCACAGGCGCCAGCAAGACCCGAATTGGAAGATTGGAGCAGGGCAACGGTGGAACCATATTTTTAGATGAAATTGGTGAATTGAGCCAGAACCTCCAAACCAGACTTTTGAGGGTGTTGGAAGAAAAATCCTTTGAGCGCGTGGGCGGCAACAAGACCGTTCATTCGGACGTGAGAATCATCTGTGCTACGAACAGAACCCCTGAAGAACAAGTCAAAGAAGGAAAATTCAGGGAGGACCTGTACTACCGCATCAACATCCTTCGCGTGCATCTACCACCGCTTCGAGAGCGAGGAGAATGTGTTGCGTCCCTCGCCTCGCATCTTCTGGAAAAATCCTGTCGCAATCTGAAAAAAAAGATCGAGGGTTTTACGCCGCAAGTCATTGGCGCTTTTAGGCATTATTCCTGGCCCGGCAATATCCGTGAACTCGCCAACGTCATCGAACGGGCCGTAATCTTAGAGGAATCGCCGCGCATTCAAATAGAAAGCATCACACTTCAAACACTGCCCCATGAAAGCGCCGAAAAACCGGCTCCAAATGATTTTGAACCTTCCATCGAAGAACAGAAAAAGGAGATCATCATAAAGGCATTGGACGAGAACCACTGGGTACAAAAAACGACCGCTGAATCATTGGGGATCTCCCCCAGGGTTCTTAATTACCAGATCAAGAAATTCGGCATCACCCATGCGCGCTGGCGAAAGAACCGATAGGTCTTTGCCATCACCGGCACCTCCCTTTTTACTTTCCCATCCACTGAAATTTAGACTGAAATCCGCTCTTGCGGAGAACCTATAGGGCATTGGGATGGAAAAACGGCTCTTAGTGGGGTAAGAAGCCACCTAATCCCGTCCGGAAGCGTCAACTCCATTCTCCACACTCAAACCGTTCGATTACAACTTGAATTACAAACTTGAATTACAAACTTGTTGTAACAACCTCACTCCCGTCATAGAAGTCCCAGGGTCTGTAATAACACTGGGATGAGGGTCTCGTTTCCGTTCAACCCGGCCGCGGCTGACTGCTTCGCTGCCTCTTCTACCCTCCCCCTCTCGCTTGAATCCTCATTTTCCTTTGTTTGGCACCGATATTGCTTTCACTATTCACCGTTCGAAAAAGGCAAACCACTCGAAAGGGTGGGACGCAAAGCCAGCGGCCTACGTCCTCAAATACCAAAGGATAAGGCGGCAGGGTTGCCGGGCGAAGATGGCACCTCCTCAGGAGCTGTGTTTCGCACGGATTAAGCGAATCAAACAGTATTCTTGGGAGGTGCACCATGAAAAGTCAAAGTCAAACAATCCTGCAATTCGCGCCAATTCAACGGATTGCTCTTTTTTCCCGGATCATTCTAATATTGATCCTTACTCACTTCATTCCACTTGCCCATTCAGCCGAAGTGACTTTGACATGGGATCCCAATACTGAATCAGACTTGTCCGGGTACAAGATCTATTATGGGTACGAAACCGGTAATTACGAGTACAGCATCGATGTGGGAGATACGACAAGCTACCAGGTTGCAGGTCTAGAAGATCAAACAATTTATTTTGTGGCCACGGCTTATGATGTCAACGGAAACGAAAGCGAATATTCCAAAGAGGTTGTTTTCACCCCTGAAAACCAACCACCTGTGGCCGACGCAGGCCCGGATCAGACAGTGGATGAGGGGACCGTTGCGATCCTGAGCGGCGCCAATTCATCTGACCCGGAGGGCGGGGCCCTTTCTTATTCTTGGAAACAAACAGGTGGGTCTAAAGTAGTCCTCTCGGACCCGGAATCAGCAAAGCCGGATTTTGTGACCCCCGACGTGGGCCCGGACGGTGAGTCCCTCACCTTCAGGCTCACGGTCAGCGATCCCGATGGCTCGCTGACCGAAGACGATTGCACGGTCAACGTTTCGTGGGTCAACATTCCGCCTACAGCCGATGCTGGCGTAGATATCAATGTGGAAGAGGGGTACGAAGTTATTTTGAATGGCGCCGGATCTTCGGATACGGACGATGACATTGTCGCCTATCTCTGGAAGCAGACCGGAGGGCCTGAAGTAGAGATCCTGAACCCGACAAATGTTCAGGCCTCCTTCATCGCGCCTGATTTCATCTCGGAAAGTGTTTCCCTCACCTTTAAACTGACCGTTCAGGACAGCGGCGGCCTGATAGCTGACGACACCTGCGTGGTCAATGTCATCTGGCAGAATACGCCTCCCACCGCTGACGCCGGTCAGGATCAGACGGTCTCTGAAAACGATACCGTATATCTGGATGGGTCAGGATCCATGGATCCGGATGACGGCATTGCCTCCATCCGGTGGACTCAGACAAAGGGTACCCCGGTCACTCTGTCAGATCCTGCAGCGAAGCAACCGAAGTTCGTTGCGCCTTCAGTGGAAAGCGAGGGAGCAGACCTCGTGTTTCAACTCAGCGTTACGGACATGGGAGGACTAACATCCCAAGACAGCTGTACAGTCATTGTGAATTCACAAGCCGAGGTCGTATATCCAACGGCAGATATAAAAATTAACGGACAGGATGGCCCTGTCACTGTTAAAAGAAATTCTTCCGTTACCGTGTCACTCAGTATAGATCCCGGGGACTACAAGGGAAAGACCGTAGACCTGTGGCTGGTGGTCGAATCACCCAGCGGAGAATACTTCTACGCATACAAAAGCGGCTGGGGAAAGAAATCCACACCTTTACTGCAATATCCCCTTGAGACAGTGGTTTCCTATGACGTCCTCACTACCAGTTTGTCCATAAAAGGCAATTATGTCTTCCGTTTTGCCATAGATGACAATGCAGATGGACAATTTAACGGAACTTGGATTGATACTGTCTCAGTGACAGTAGTGAAGTAATTTTGGGCGCGGTCGAATTTTGGATTCCCCATGTTGCTACGCCGGCATCATGTGTGTCCTTCGGGTCAATGGCGAGCAAGAGGGGTAGCTAATTCTGGAAACAATCGTCATAAATATGCCGTTTACGATCCTTTCCACGCGGGTTGACGGTTTGGGAGAGACTGAAAAGCGCATCTTGACCCCTTTCGGCATCCTGGACGTGACTTTCAGACGGACCCGGAATCCGCATGAACGGGAACCGCGTTTTGAAATTGAAGTAACCGGTGACGCAGAGACCTGGCTCCTATATGCCCAAACCTTTGCCGAATTCAAGAAGACTGTTTATGATATGATGTGGGAAATGGCCAAAAGGCAGTTAGGTGAGGGAACCGAAATCATAGGCGATTTTGAGGAGCTGAGTGTCCACGTGGACCAATCTGAGATGAACCTGCGCGTGTCATGTGGCCCACAACGTACTGGGCAGTAGATCTCATTCAACAACGAGCGGGACCCGATTCCCAGGAGCCCGTTGCGAAAATTATCCACAACTTCGGTCGCGCCGAAAAACTTGACCGTGATGACCTCATCCGGCTTTGTCGCGCCATAGCCCGTGTCTGTAACCTCGAGGTTATCGATCTTCCGGGTGATTCACAATAAGAATCTATGGAAATGCAAGGACGACCTTATTTCAAATGTTCAAAAAACAGAAATGACTATAGCGCATAGTCACAAAAATCCTCCTTGTCATTTGCTTAGAACTCCATAATATTGTATTCAACGTAATAAAAAGCGTTGCAAAAAATTAGAAAAATCTGAAAAAGCCAAACCTCAAGTAATTGAGGGACGGAAAGCCGCGGATCCTTACAACGCAAGGACAGCCGGGTTGCCTGGGGAGAATGAATGGGGATGGACAAGTTAAGGGTTCTTTTTCTTCTGGCGCCGCTTTTAGGAATCCTGACGAATGCAGCGGGGGCTCAGGCATACCCTTACGATGCGCCCTCCACATCACTCATCGGGACTTTCGCGGATTCCATGCTTGATGCCTCGCAAGCCGGGTATGACGACACGAGCGCCTCCAATACCGGCAGCTTCTCGACCATCGAGGACTGGATTTCGATATTGTTGGGCCGTAACCTCGGACCTTCAGAAGGCGGTCTCAATACGCCGCTCCCGTCGGACATCTTCCGTTTGCGCAATTCATCCGTCGGGAACTGGATTTTGATATTGTTGGGCCGTAACCTCGGACCTTCAGGAGGCGGTCCCAACACCCCGGTCCCAACCCCGCTCCCAACACCGCTTCCATCAAGCGTTTTCCTTTTCGGATCGGGTATTTTGGGTTTATTAGGCCTGATTCGGAAGGTTAGATACAAATTTTAATTGAAAAAATTTAGAGAACTGTTTGTCATAGTTATTTAGAGATCAGCAAAGGCCAAACCCCAAGCAATTGGGGGACGGAAAGCCACGGATCCTCAAAAAGCAAGGACAGCCGGGTTGCCTGGAATAAGGGGTAACCCGGCTTTTTTTTGCAAAGGCAACCGTACATTGAAACATCAAATAACTGAGAATCCCGGCGGGACTTTAAACATGGAAATACAGGCGAATAGAGATGCTGAAAGACGTGAGTTTGCCCGTTTTAGATGCAGGGAGGATAAGGCGGCATATGTGGCCGTAAGGCCCACTTTCAAAAAAATATGCAAGGTCAGGGATATCAGCATGAGTGGGTTGGGCGTCAAATATACGCTCATGAACGAGAATGAACAGCCGTTAGAGTGTGGAGAAAATTGCCTCATTGTGGATCTTTTCATTGCAAATAATGGTTTTTATCTTCCCGCTCTCAAATGCAGGCTGGCTTATGACAAAAGTGAATCGCATCCTTCGCCCTTCGACTTGCAGGTGAGAGTCAGACATTGCGGTCTTAAATTTGACTTTGATGATGTGACCGATGAGCAGAAGGAAAAAATTATCCAGTTTATGAAACATTACACAGTTGGTGAGGCTAAGAGTGAAGTGTTTAATACATGAAAGATGAAAGGAGGAAAAAGTATTGTGATTTTGGATAGGAGTAAGGTTGGATTTGGTCTTTTTAATTTTTTAACCATTAGCTTGTAGCTTGGGAGGCAAAATTTCGAATGAAAAAATTTATGGTTCTATTTGCCTTTTTGTTGTTTGGTGGAATCCTGATGATCGCAGGCGGCGTTTACGCATCGCCTATTACTCAAAACGATGTAACAGTGTCTTTTTGGCTAGTTGATACCTTTGAAAGGGTTGATGAAGACGTGAATAGTAAGGATAAAGTTAAGCTCGAGATTTACGCGAACATAGGTGATTACACTCTCCAGTATAGCACCGATGGGGTTAATTGGTCTGATTTTGATGCTACGAGTCCTAACACTTTCGAAAAAACTTTCGACGTTGAAAATGCGGAATTATACTATTTCCAACTCTATGAAGCGGGAGAGCCGGGAATCACGACCGGTACTTTGACATTTTATGGTGATAACGTTGAGAACACTTATAAAAGCGTGTCGATCGAGTGGAGTTCCGGCCTATCAACGGAAATCAAGTTCTCATCAAATGTAATTGCCGACTATTGCGATGGCGTTAGACCCGTCCCCATCCCCCCCAGTGCATTGCTGCTGGGCTCCGGTGTGATTGGGTTGATTGGGTTTGGGGTAAGGCGAAGGAAGTACAGAAAATTCTAAATGATTCTTAATGGTTATAGGGTATTTATATCCGGCTTCATTGTTTGAGAATCATAAAGGAATGGGAAAAGAAGCTTTTTTCCACTGGACTTGTGGTTGAATCTTTAGCAGGTGCTTCTTTTCCGGTGGTGAGGGGAGTCTCTGAATCTCAGGGATATCGAATTTACGAGGTTTATTGATTCAAGAAGGGAGGGTTTATTTAGAAAAATCGGACAGTTTTTTAACCAGGATTAGAAATAAAAATTATGAAAGGAGGTTGAAATGAAAAAGAAAATTTTATTGTTTTTATCGTGTTTTTTGATGGTAGGCTTCTTTGCGGTAAGCCAAGCGGCGGCGTTCGCGTTTATAGATTGCACCAATCTGCCAAATAATAATCCTGCTACGGAGGCGGCTTGGCTGAACGAGCAAATTGCCCCTGACCATCATGTGGATTCATTAACTCAGTTCGGTGATGGGAATACATCCTGGGGGACCACTGACTTGTTACCTACCCCTCTTTCGGAGGGAGACTATGTCATGTGGAAAACAGGGCAAGATTTCTCCGGCAACGGTTGCACTGACTACGCGTTCTTGGTGCAGGAAGACATTACGAATTATAACCAGCTGATCACTTTAATTGCAAATGCGCTGTATAGTGAGTTTCCGTTGGTGGCGCCTAATCCCGCTACCTCCCTTTCTATATATGAGGACGCAAGCAGTCATTTTAGTAGTAATGTCCCCATCCCCGGTGCTGCCTGGCTGCTGGGCTCCGGCATTCTGGGACTTGTGGGCATCAGAGCAAGGTCCAGAAAGAAACGAACTTAATGCCTTCCTAAAAAGCATTTATGGGAAGGGATAGCCCGGGAACGATCTTAAAATCCAAGAAAAAGGGCGATGCGTCTTACGGCGCACCGCCCTCTTTCTCCGACAGACTCCGTCGGAAGCTTCAGTCGTTCATATCCCTTCCATCCACCAACACCCCCTGGCTTTCGAACTTGGACCGGAGATAATTTTTCAGGTTCCGGTTGGAATTACTCAGCTTCAATTTCTTCCTGATATTCCGTCGGTGTGATTTGACGGTGCAGGGCGAAACATACATGTGACTCGCTATTTCATCGGTGGTCAGACCGTTCTTGATCAATGCCGCCACCCGGAACTCGGTCGCCGACAGGACCTGGGCGATTTGCGGTTCCGAACTCAAACCCGTCAACAGATCATCCATGAAATCCATCAACATGTCCAGTTCAACGCGGTACTCATTGAGATGCTTGCTTTGGCTGAATTTCTCAATAAGCGGCATAATGGACGCCCTGATCCTTCTGGAAACCTGAAATTCCGTTTCCTTGCGGGTCCGCTCAATATTCTGCGCCAGTACGGAGAGCGCATTGTTGGTCTCCAACAACTGTCTGTTGGCTTCCTTCAACTTCGTCTCACTGGAAAGCAGTTCCTCTTTTTTGAACATTAGCTCCTCATATGCGATTCGAAATTCCAGTTCCGTTTTTTGGATGCTAAGCGCGCGTTTAAGCGCGTGAAACAGAAGCTCCTTGTCGAACGGTTTTTCCAGAAAATCAAACGCACCCAGTCGGAGCGCCTGAATAACCGTATCCTTGTCCGCGTACCCGGTCATGATAATAATCCTGGTATCGGGGCTTTGCTCCCGTATTTCAGGGATCAGCTCAATTCCGGACTTCTGCGGCATTCGAATATCCAGAAGCACCACATGGTAAAACCTGCGTGCCATAACATCCTGCACTTCCAGCGGATCATTGACCGATTTCGCTTCAAATTGCCAATGAAGAACGAACTGCTCGAGAACCGAACACAAGCTCTGCTGGTTATCCACAATGAGAATAGCGGGAACTTGATCAAGGGGATTAAAGAAGTCGTTGCCCTTCTTCATAACGTGTAAGATCTCCTTTTCATGGCCGTTTCTTCGAAAGGGTGGCTCTTTGCATTTATTT
Organism: delta proteobacterium NaphS2; assembly: GCA_000179315.1. Classification (GTDB taxonomy): domain Bacteria; phylum Desulfobacterota; class DSM-4660; order Desulfatiglandales; family Desulfatiglandaceae; genus NaphS2. The sequence goes on along the minus strand of ADZZ01000720.1, from coordinate 5,883 downwards.
TGGCGATATAAAGGAATTGTCACCCAGAAATATGAACACCACCGCACCGATGGCGACAAATGCAATAATAATCCAAAGAACCCATTTGGATCTCAATCCGGAAACCGTCTCTTTGCGCAGGCCGTGCACCGGGACCTCCGGTTCCGAATCGCTCGGATCCGCACTATCGTTCAGCTTCGATAACTGAGCATAGGGCTCAGCCATTTTCATACGACTTTCGAGGCTCTCCTTCAGCATTTTAAACAACGCTATAACAATTTCATCGCGCTTCTCTTTGGTATTTTGCAGCAGCTCCATCTGTTTTTGATGACCGGCGATAACGGTTTCAAGTGATTGGATACGCGCTTCCAGAGACCTTACGATCTCCAGTGTTTCTCTGCCGGCGGGAAGGTTTTTCGGAGTTTCGGATGGTTGTATTTGTTCCGTCTCCTCCTTCTCATCGGGATCAAATAGCCCTCCCGCTTTTCTGGCCTTTACCACTGCCTCAATCACTTCCCCATCGATCACCGTCAAGGAATCGGCAAATCCGAAAACAAGCGCCGTATCGCAGATGATGTTGATCAACCGTGGAATCCCCTCCGAATATCGATGCACCGCCGCAATGGCGTCCGGCAGGAAAATATCGCCACGGGTGGCGCCCGCCACCTGCATCCGGTAGCGGATGTAGTGATCCACTTCTTCAGGTCCCAAACCTTCCAGGTGGCAATGGACCGTGATACGCTGCGTGAACTGTTCCAGCTCTTTCATCTGCAATTTATATTTCAGCTCCGGCTGTCCCACCAGAATGATCTGGATCAGGTGATGTTTTTCCGATTCGAGATTGGAAAGCATCCGAATCTCTTCCAGTGCATCCGGTGTCAGATTCTGCGCTTCGTCCACGATCAGAATAACCCGCTTCTTGCGGCCGAACTGTTCCAGCAAAAATGCATGAAAGCGGGCCAGCATTCTGGCTTTATCCGTGACGTCCGAGCTGTCCAAAGATACCTCAAACTCCTCACAGATCATCATGATGAACTGTTCCGGTGTCAGCGACGTGTTGCTGATGAGGCCCACCTCAACATTTTGCCGGATCTTGGTAAGCAGAAAATTGATGAGGGTGGTTTTTCCGGACCCGATTTCTCCGGTTACGATTACAAATCCCTTGTTTTCCCGAACGGCGTAGTCCAGATGGGTATAAGCGTTCTCGTGGCCCCGGCTCATATAGAGAAAACCCGGGTCCGGGTGAAGATCAAAAGGCTTTTCTTTCAAGCCATAAAAGGATGTGTACATAATACCTGTGGGTTTGTCGGGTTTTTGCCAACCGTTTACCGGGCCTTGTTCAATACGGTTCCCAGAATGTTGCAGCCGGACAAAAGTTCACCGCAACGCTTGAGGTCTGCAGGGGTGGTTTTTTCCGCTTCCACCACCAGCAGAACGCCATCGATTCCGCGTGCAAATACCATTGGATCGGCAGAAACAAGCAGGGCCGGGCTGTCGAAAATCACGATTCGGTCCCGGCAGTAACGCTCCCGCATCTCCCGAACCAGGGCTTCCATACGGGGAGAGCCCAGATGCTCGGCGGAGTTGGCCATGGATCTTCCCGCCGGAAGAATGGTCATTTTGGGGATCCCGGGATTAATCAGCAGCTCCTCGATTTCAGCCTGGCCCTGGAGGTAATCCGAAAGGCCTTTCTCCGGTGCGATCCCGAAAAAATCCAAAGAGAAGCTGAAATGGTCTTTGGCGGGCTTTCGGAGATCGGCATCGACAATTGCCACGGTGTGATCCATTTCCTGGGCGATACTCACTCCCAGGTTGATGGCCATGAACGTTTTCCCCTCGCCGGGATGGGCACTGGTGATGAGCAGGGTGTTTCCGCCCAATTTTTCGAGGCTGTTCAGGATCTGTGTGCGAAGGGTTTTCAGATGGTCCGCCATTTGATGATCATGAAAAAGGGAAATGACCTTGTTTTGTTTAAGCACCTCCGGGTCAACGGGTTGCACCCGGGTTTGGGAGTATGCCACGGAAAAATTCTGAACACATGGGTCTTTTCTTTCCGCGGATTTCCTCGGAATGGGGGCCGGCTCCGGAACTTTCCGGGCCTGCTCCTCAAAAAGGGCGTCATCAGCCATTTCCCTTTCTGCCATGGCTTTATCCATGGCTTTCTTGAGTTTACTCATGGGGTTCCTCGATTGCTTTTAATTTCAGGGGCAAACAATTAAGCGCAAAACGACTTCAGCCGGTCACGAGAAACCGGTAACCGGCCCCCGCCATCGTCGGATTCATCATCATTAAACGGCGCTGAATTTTTATCCACAGTATATCCAGGGGCATCACATAGGCGTTTACCAGGATCAGCCCCACACCGATAATTACCAGCACCAGTACGCACCAAAAGGCTCTTTTCATCCATCGGATGCGGCGTTCCCGTTCCGTTTCCATGAGGGGGATCACCGAAAATAAAGGGACGTCCATCACCCTTCTGAGTTCGGCACCACTCTTTACGGAGCCGTCCAGACTCTCACCGATGGCGCCGACCCCCACTCCTGCGCCCAGCCCCAGAACAAAACCGATCAAAATAATGGCCAGACGGTTTGGCTTGAAAGGCTTTTCGGGCAACTGGGCAGGATCGGTAATGGTAAACCGCTCACCCTGCTGGGCTTCCTCCATGCCCTGCGACACCCTTGCTTCCATCAGTTTTGTGGAAATGTCGTTGTACATGGCTTTGGCGGTATCCCGATTGCTGATGAGATTGAGGTATTCCTGTTCCACTGCGGGGGCTTTTTCCAGCCTTTCCTGATAGGCCCGCAACCGTTCTTTAAGCCCTCGTTCTTCCTCCATGAGGCTTTTCAGTTCCATGTCGGTGGTGGCGACCTGGGTCATCAGATTAATGTAAGCGGGATTATCCGGGACTTTCCGCTGCCGAGCCTTTTCGGATTGCTTGTCTCCACGGGTATCGGAGTTTTTCTTGACGGCGGTCAATTTCTTTGAAAGACTCACCACATCGGGGTGTTTCGGTCCCAGCCGTCCCTTTTTCTCGGCCAGTTCATTTTCCAGAGCGGCGATGGAACGGGCCCGAACTTCGGAATCCCCATCCGCCCCCACCTCTGCCTCCAGTTCCTGAATCTCTTTCTTGAGTCTTTTAATGTCCGGATGTTTTTCGGAAAGGGAGGTCTTTAGCGCAATCAATTCCAGTCGTTTCTTCTCCAGATACATTCGTTTCTGAAGCTCGGGGTCTTCCTTTTCTTCGAGTTTTTCAAAAGGCTCCACCACGGCCAGCTGCCCCTTGAGATAGATTTTTCGTTCCTGGAGCGACCGAAGCTGGGTATTCAACTGGTCCAGATCCCTTTCCATGCGCGTGACGGCCTGCGTGTTGAGGGCGTTGTTTTCGGGCAATTCTCCCGCGTGGGCAATTTTGAACCGGCTCAGGTTGCTTTCAAGGGTATCGATGCGCGTCTTGATATTTTTCTGTTCCTTTTCCAGAAATTCGGTGGTATTGCTGGCCCGCTGTTCCCGGGCCTTGAGGTTCTCTTCCAGGTAAAGGGACGTCAACACATTGGCCACCTTTTGGGTGGTGCCGGGATTTTTACCCTGGTAGGAAAGCGAAAAAGCGATGGTGGCCGTGCCGGGGCGGCCGGTTCTCCGGTCGATAACATCGGCGCTGATGGTTTCCAGCTTGATATCGTTCCGCATCTTGTCCAGAATGTCTTCCGTGGTGTAACGATCCCGCATTTCCGGATAGAGATTGAACTGGTTCATGATTTCAAGGAGCCGGGTACGGCTCATGATCCGCTGGGTGATCCCTTGAAGACGTTCCTCCACATAGCTGGTAATGGTGCTTTTGACATACTCGTCGGGGATCTGCTGCTCTTCGATCAGGATAGTGGATTGGGAAAGATAGACGGGCGGCAGCACAAAGGCCACCACGACCGCCGCCACAAAAACCGCCAGAAATGTAAACAGAAATCCCTTTCGTCTTCTTCTGATAATCCCCTTGATATCCTGAATGTTGATGTTTTCCGCCATAAAATATTCTCCGCCGGCTTTTGATGATAAACCAGCTTCTTCAACTCTCCTTTACTCGTTCAAACGCGCTGAACCCTATCCCCTGCCCCCTAACCCCTGACATCTACCATTCCATGGGTAATTTCCACATAAACGTAATCCAAACCCTGTTTCGGTCCAGCGCAGAATCCGAATCGGACTGGTCGTATAACTGCCGCTGGTAGCTGTAGGTCAGATTCAGAGAGTAATTGCGGGTGATGTCATAATTCAGGGTCGGCGTCAAGGTGAAATACCGCCGGTTCTGATCGCCGAAGGAGCTGGCGGACTTGGAAATGTAGTAACTTCCTGAAAACCCCACACCCAAACGGCGGTAGATCCGATGGGTTGCATTCATATAAAAGCGGTCCACGTTGATGGGCTCCGCATCGTCCCCGATACTTGAATTGTAGGTCAACTCATGGGCGTAACCGGCGGTCACGGAAGAGCTCTCCCAGCGTTTTTTCACCTGAAGGCTGCCGGTGCCGCCCCAGTTGTTGTCGGATGCCTTCATCTCCTTCAGAACCAGGTTGACGGCCCCCGTTGTGGGATCATAAGCAAACTGGGATACGGTGTATTTTCTTTCCGTTTGGGTGTAGCGCGGCCCCGCAAACACTTCCAGGGAGAAAGTTTCGCTGAACGCATGGGAAAAGCCGAAGGAAAGGCCGTAATTGTTCACATCGGAAACATCCGAACGCCAGTAGCCGTAATAGGGAAGCACCGTGAGTTGATCCAACCCGTCATTAAACGCGTAATTCCAAAAAAAGCGGAAGTAGTCGTAATCGTAATCTTCATACACATCGGAGCCGTACCGAGTGCTCTGATGGTTATAGCCGAAGCCGGCGCTGGAAATTTCGGAAAGTCCGTAGGATATTTCCAGACCGCCGTTATACCGCTTCCGGTCCGTCCGAAAAGTGACGATGCCGGTTTCTTCGAGCTGTGAATCCAGAGTGGTATCGTTCACAAAAGAAAAGTTTCCGTTGAGGGTAAACCGCTCCGTCAGTTTGACGCCACCATCAAAAAAAGCGTAGTAGTTTTCACGGTTTAAATTGCTATTATGCAGATAGCGGAGAATCTCCATTGATCCGCGGGATCTCACGTTGAACAACTCGCTTTCATAGTCGAAAATGAATCCCGGCCTTCCGGTGGCCACATAATCGGATTCATCAATAATTCGGCTGTAATAGACGTTATCGTCATATCCGGCCGTCACGTCCACCAGCGGCGTCAGGGTGATCTCTTCTGCCAGAGCCGCTGTGGAAAAGGAAATGCAGTATATCAGCAAAATTACCAGGCACAAGGGGGCAGGGGGCAGGGGGCAGGGGGCAGGGGTTAGTTTCATTTCTGCCACACAACCAAATCCTGATAGTTCTTCACCGCCATTTTTCACTTCTCCACTCCCTACCCTAACCCCTGTCCCCTAATCCCTAACCCCTGCCTAAGGTACCACCACCACATCCCCCGGTTTCAGAACGATATTCTGCTCCAGATTTTCCCCATCTTCCACGTCACCGTAATCAAAGGGGATCTGGACGGTCTTTCCCTTTTCCTGGCGAAGAATGATGATATTCCCCTTGGATGCAAAAGGGTTGAGCCCGCCAGCCATGGCGAGAATCTTCATCACATGGGTATCCATGAAAATGGGGAATTCTCCGGGTTTATTCACCTTGCCGATGACATATGCCCTCAGACTGTTAACGGCCAGCAGCATCACTGAAACAGGCGCATCGGGCACGTACTCCGACAGTTTTTTCTTGATGGTCTCCCTCAGCTCCGTGACCGTCATGTGGTTGACGTCGATATCCCCGACCAGAGGAAAGGAGATAACACCGTCGGGGGGAACCACCATTTCCCGACTCAGACTTC
>ADZZ01000721.1 GCA_000179315.1 delta proteobacterium NaphS2 | reverse complement strand
ACTTATGACTGAGTTAAAGCATGCTGAAGCTTTGATGAGCAGTGGCTTGGCGAAAAAACGGTCTTTCCGTTACGAGGTCATATACACCTCCTGGCTGAGAATTACGTTTCCGGCAGGAGCGGAGCATGACTTATCGGCTTCAGATTGCACGGCTCCCATGGGACTGGACCCTCAACTCCTTTCCGTTTGATCTTCAGCCCGGAGTCCGGAAAAGCCGGATGATGACTTTGTCCGGCCTTGATTTCATCAATCGAAGAGAAAACATCGTATTTCACGGAAAGACCGGCGTAGGGAAAACAGGCCTGGCCGTCGGCATACTCCGTCAAGCCATTATTGCCGGGTACCGGGGGCGTTTTTATAATGTTCAGGATTTGCTGGATCAACTCTATGCCTCTCTCGCCGATCGATCCACCCCCAAACTACTCAATGCCCTGTGCCGATATGATCTGCTGTTGCTCGATGAACTGGGATACCTGACCCTGAAAAAGGAGCAAATGAACGCCTTTTTCAAACTCATGAAAGAGCGATATGAAGCCGGGCGGCCCACCATTATTACGACCAATCTCCAGCCTGAACAATGGTATTCCCTCCTTGAACCAAAGGACATGGTCGATGCTCTGCTGGATCGCCTCAACCATCGGTGCATCAATGTTCATATCGATGGGCCTTCTCTCAGAAAAACAGATGCCGGCTAATCCATTTTTCTAAGCCGATCTAAACCCTCTCAAACCTCATGATGCCACATGGCTTTCAATTATCTGTAAACCTATAAGAAAAAAACCCTTTTCAAGACCTCTTCTCAAAAAACACCGCCTCTCACATTCCAGTTTATTCTGCAGAAGCAACAGAACAACGCGCAATCACCGGTTCCGTTACGATTAGCAGAACTGGTTCTGTTTTCGTTAGCGGCCAAGATATTGGGCTGAAGATGAAAAACTCGATGAGATATATTCAGAAAATGCTGAGGAAGAATATCTCGGGAAAGATGCCTTTGAGAGCCAAGGAGATGAATTTTATTTGGAAGCTGTGTAAACTTGTCAAGCACTTTTTTCGGTATCAACTATTTCGGTACGCCCTATAATCTTGCAACCAATGACTCTGCCCTTAGAGTTTCTGATACTGCTTTATCTTCCTCTAAAACTTGTAGTTGTTTGATAAGCTGCAAGTTCTCTTTTTGCAGTCGTAAATTTTCAGCTTTAATGGCATCAAGCTCAGAATTATATTTATTCGATCTTGCTTTCAATTTTAAGCTCTCACATCATACGTATATTTTAGGGCCAACGACAAATTTAGTAGCAGACAGGGCAACGCGGAATTTCAATCTGCCACGCGGATTCCGCCCTGGCTGTCTACTACGGCGACAGGTTAAGTGAGCGGATTGCAAACAATTTTAACATGGAACCATTTTTATGCACTTAACTTTATTGAGAATTATTAAACTGAAGTTTCACAGAAAATGCCCCCGGCTTGATCAGCCGACCATGCGCAGCAACGCCTCCAGGAAAGATTTTCGGGGCAGTTTGTTGTCTTGGTTGCAAACGGCATGAAAATCATCGCTCAATGCGGACTTAGCGATGATATGTCTCAGGTCGGAAAAGGCGAAACTGTTGCGACCCTTGACCTTGTGCCTGCGTTCGGGAATGTTTTCGAGCCGTGAACCATAGATCCAAATGATTGTTGCGGCCATTATGGAAAAATTGATGTGATTGATCACTGCCTGTGCATTGCGGGTTTGGCTTTTGCTGCTTCCAATGTCTTGCTTGATCTCCTTGAAACCCGACTCGATTTTCCACCTGGCCCCATAATACTCGATAATTTGCTCAACCGACAGCTTCAAGTCCGTGGAGAAGATTGCGATCCACTGTGTTTTTCGAAAGACCCAGACAACCCGGACAGGGCACTTGAGTGTTTTGAGCATAACGATTTGGGAGTATGCGTTGACTTCACGGTATTTTCCGTACAGGAAGACGTGATAGGTTGAAGCGTACGCCATGAATGCCGCCGCCATTTCAGCGCACGAACCCAACCTGCTGCCATATTTTTTGGGTCTTCCCGGCTTTTTGGAAGAACCGATCTTGGGGATGGAGTACAGTACGGTATTGGAACGTAATCTTGAAAGCAAATGAACAAAATTTCCGAGTTTAGTGCGGAGGGGTTTGAACAGGCCGTTATTTCCGAACCAGCTGTCACAAACGATTATTATGTCAACGCCGGCAAAGTGTTGAGCTACCTGAATTACCATCTCGACAGCTTGTTGGAGTTTGGTTTGGAAAGAAACGACCTTTCCGGCAACCCTCATATTGTCCGATTTGGCATTTATGGCCTTTTGGGGCAAATAAAATCGCTGTGAAAGGGGGAGACAAGCCCATCGTCCTTTGATGACCTTTAACAGACCAATAAGAACCATATTCTGTGCCCATGGATATTTGGATTGATTGTCCTTTGCGGCATGATCGAAGATATGAGAACATCCGAAGATGTTGCGACCTGTCTTTGGATTGATGAAATCATCTAATGCGATCATAAGTCGCCCATCGGACAAGGGGTCAGGAATGAGGTGCCATAAGGCGGCCCATAGGTTATGCCATGGTATTTTGTTGGAAGCCATAAAGGTGTAGAATCGACGTTTGTTAATGTTGAGCCCAAACAAGGTTGGTTTCGCTAACCTAAAACTGACCCCCTAAAGGCCAAAACGACAACCTAAAATTGACCCCCCTGAGTGGACCTCTGGTAAGAAGGATTGCTAAATATCAATCCTATGCTGGAGGCAGAAAGGAGAATGCTCACGGTGGATCAATACAGCTACATACGGACGGCACATAGGGTTTATGGCAAAGCCATAAAACAAATTGCCCGGGAGACGGGACATTCCAAAAATACAGTTAAGAAGGTTCTTCGGGGAGAATACAGCGGTTATAAGCCAAGGATTGGACAAGCATACCCTGTTTTGGCCCCCTATATTCAGACTTTTCCAGTGTAATTTCAACACCACCGAAACGTGACAATTTCAACACCACTTTCAGAGTTGATATTGGTTTTTGACTTCGATTTGAACGCCGATTCCACCCCACCAGGATACCCGGTTTAATCCGGCATTTTTTCTTTGCTCCATTCTTTTTGCCAGTTGTTTTTTGACACCATAACGATCACCATCCAAAAACGTCAAGAGCAAATCGCCGGAATCATCCCTGCTCAATTCGCAGTTCTGATTGCTGAACATACTCGTTCGTATCGTGGACAAAACACACTTCCAGTCTTCGGGGCTTTGCCATTCACGGCAACACAGGATGGATCTGAAATAGTCAATGGTCATTCTGGCAAGCATAACACAGTAGTAATGCAACTCCACCTTCTCAGGAGAGGTTCCGATGGGCTTATTGAGATAGTAATTTTCAATCAGATCCTTGATACCTGTCTCAACCGGCCACCTGACGTGGTATGAGTTCAGGATTTTGATCGGGCTGTAGTCGGTATGTGTGCTCCCGAAACACCGTGTTTCCAGAGTCTCCTTGTTTTGTTTGACAATAAATCGAAAACCTTTGCCGGTCTCTGGTAAGATGAAATCACGGCTTGCAATGCGATAGTTTTCTTCGTAATCCCGCCATTTTTTCTGTTTGATGGTTTCTTCTTTCCACTTTTTGATTTTCGGATTCTGCTTCAGGCACATGGTGATGTGGGAATCAGAGCGGACCATGAGGTAAATCAACTGTTTTTCACCGGTATATTCAGAATCCGCATAGATTTCTTCGATCACATCCACATCAATGATTTTGAAGAGATTTTCCTCGCAAAACTTGAATAACGCGGAAGGGGCACGGGACCTGCCTTCGCAGTATGCAATATTGATGATGGTGTTATTCATGCTGTCCCAAATGATTTGGGGTCGGTGGGCATACACCAGATTGCCGTTTTTATCCGGGGACTTGGACAACGCCTTGTCTTCAGGATACCGGCTGTCGCAGGGATCACAATGGTAATCCACGGCAATATGCCTGCCTTCAATAAGATTGAGTTCCCTGGCCCGGCAGGATGCATCATTTCGCAATGCCTGCAGATGTTCAAACCGAAGTTTGTCAAAAGAGTCGTAGAAGCGGCTTTTGCCGGGGTTTAAGGAGAGCCCGGCGCCAATCGCCACGGACCGATCCGAGTTCATGGTATAATCATTGATGGTTGGGAAACCCGCAATAATGCGCAACACATTGACAATGATATTGTTTGTGATATCCGTTGGCCGGAAGTTCTCCGGACCGTAAGTGTGCAGTGCTTCCACAACGCCTAATTGATCCAGAAAGGGTGCCGCAATAATAGCGCCGGGATTGCTGATGGATACCTTACGGTGAAACAGGGCCTTGGCAAAACGGGCAAACGACGGGTTCACCTTGAGTCTTGCCTGTTCAATCAAATCGGGAATGCGTGATTTTACCGATTGGCTTGGGTCCGTGTCCTTTCTCTCAACTTTTTCGGGAACAGGAGCGGACAGAACCCCCCGGATAGAAACAGGGCTTTTTATTTTTGCCAACCCCCACCGCTTATAGATTTTTTGAACATTGGCCGTTGAACATTTCAGGTTCAGTTTTTTTATCATTTTGGGCGCGGACAGGGAAGGATCCATGAGCCGTTGTTCAATGATTTGGAGTTCAAGTTCGGCGGAAATCTTTTCTCTGGTTCGGCCCTGCTGTACCAAATCCACCAACCCCCATACGCCATAAACCATATACCGATTTTTAAGCACATAAAAGCGATTGGGAGAAATTCCGAAGCGTGTCAGCACGGGTCGAACCTGCCGTTTCTTGGGGATTTGAGAAAGGGCTTTCATCAGTTCGATCCGTTGTTGCAGATGATCTCGATTGAAGTTTAGAAAGCTTTTCGTCCGACTTTCCGCATCATGCATCGCTTTTTTTT
>ADZZ01000722.1 GCA_000179315.1 delta proteobacterium NaphS2 | reverse complement strand
GCGCATGCAGTACGATAACAAAACAGTGCTCTCAAAAGCCCATCGATATCATGTGCAACGCCGGGTCGCTTCTGGATTTCAAACGGCAGAATATCCTGCATCTCAACCAGGTCGAAATCCTGGTCATTGACGAGGCGGACCGTATGCTGGATATGGGTTTTATTCCGGATGTCAGAAAGATTGTCTACAGTGCACCCCATAAAGACAAACGCCAAACCATGTTTTTCAGCGCCACGCTTACGCCCCAGGTGGAACGATTGGCCGAGCAATGGACAAAAAATCCAGTTCACGTGGAGATTGAACCGGAGCAGGTTGCAGCGGAATCGATTAAACAACGGGTCTATATCGTCACCACGGAAGAAAAATTCGCACTCTTGCTGAACCTGATCATCGGACAGAAGCTTGAGCGTGTGCTGGTCTTTGTAAATCGACGCGATCAAACGCGTCATCTGGCGGAAAAATTGCGGCGCTATCGCATCAACTGTGCGGTGTTGTCAGGTGAGGTGCCGCAGAATAAACGGATCAAAACGCTGGAGAATTTTCGAAGCGGACGTGTGCGTGTCCTGGTTGCAACGGATGTGGCGGCGCGGGGGTTGCATGTAGAAGGGATCAGTCATGTCATTAACTTTACGCTGCCCCAGGATCCTGAAGACTATGTCCACCGTATCGGACGGACGGGTCGTGCCGGCGCCTCTGGAATATCCGTGAGTTTTGCCTGTGAGGAAGATTCTTTTTACATTCCCGCCATTAATGAGTACCTGGGGACTCCCCTAGTTTGCGAGCAGCCGGACGAGGCCCTGCTGATTGCACCTCCGGCCCCTCCCGCAAAAGCGCCCGCCCAAAAAAGGCGGCGCGCCCGGAAGAAAAAATCCTTCAAAAGCGGAAGGGAAGGGCCACGACAGGGATCGAGGCATTCCAAACCCAGAAGAAATCGGCCAAGACCCAGGAATCAAGGGAAAAAGGCCGGTGTTTCAGAAGTATGATCTGATGTTTTATCTATTAATTGACATAAATCTGATAGCGTTGGGTTTATTTTCACTTGACATCATGAAGGATTCTCCCCTAAACTTTTATCTTAGATATAGGGGGTTGTGTGATGACTCTCTTATTTTTCCTGCGATAGACCC
>ADZZ01000723.1 GCA_000179315.1 delta proteobacterium NaphS2 | reverse complement strand
TTACATGTGCTGGTGGTGACCTTAGCAAAAGCTTCCGGTAGTCTTTTGCGAAGACCAGCCATTGTAAAATCGCAATTATCGGCCATGTGGTTTTTTAATACTGCCCAGCACGTTTCGATTGGTTGCAATTCCGGATGGTAAGGCGGTGTGCGCAGTATGGAAATGCCATGTTGTTCAGCAATTTGGTCCAATTTGAATTCTGGCGCTGGCGCCAAGCGTGTACACAATTCAGACAATTCAGACTTGAGCATATCTTCCCGCCAAGGGTAACCATTGCGGGTCAGCCAGGCTCGTAATTGCTCTTTCCTGCTGCTTTTATTTGGAATACTCTCAGTATCAAGTACGTTATGATATCTGGCATTATCCAGGATAACGATAGCCTCAGATGGAATATTCGGTAACAATTGGGTCTCAAACCATGTAGAAAAATTGTCCCAGTTCATCTGGCCATGATAGTCGCCGGTTCGTTTTTTCGCCTCAAAAACAAGTTGAGCCCCGCCTACCCAGCCATCTTCCGTGATCGCATGAACCAATATGAAACGAGGGCCAACCCCTGAAGGCTTGTTAACGAGAGGACCGTCTTCGTTAAGGTACCATGTGAACCGGCATGAGTGATTCTTGTTTATATAGGTTTCATCCAAATAGACTTCCGGCCGCTTCAATGTTCCATCGGGATTTCGATTGGCAAGCTTGGCTCTGAGGTATTCTCGTCGTGCAAATATAATTCGATCCTGTTCCTTCAGGCTATTTCTTCTTCGGCCTTCGCCATGACTGAAACCCCACCGGTTAAGTGCACGCCAAAGGGTCATTTTTGGAACATCGATCCCGTGTTTTGAACTCAGGAACTTGCACACCCTGCCGATGCTGACACGCCTTCCACCCAGGTTCTCAGTTCTAATAAATTTTCTCACAATGGGTTGGGCGATCGGGCACATACTTGACGGCGGTCTACCAGGACGTTCCTTTATCCGGACAACAACTTCATCGCCATCTTTTTTATACTGGGCCATTATTCTCTTTACTGTGGCGATGCCTATTCCCAGAGCATCTGCTGTCCGTTTGGCGGCATCCTTTGTTGAAACAAAWTTTCCAGTTTTTCTTTCTTCATCATAGTGATTTTYAGCCGGACACAGTTTCACCAATTCAGCAGAGCTGTTTCCCTTGA
>ADZZ01000724.1 GCA_000179315.1 delta proteobacterium NaphS2 | reverse complement strand
CAAAGGCAGAAGGCAGGGTTTTTCCTCCTGGAACATTTCTTCAACCTGTCTTTTGGCCCGGCCATGAATGCGAGGCGCCGCCCAGCGCTTTTCCCAATGCATGAGCCAATCATTCTGAACGTCAATACAATCGAATTTCCGGCCCTTCAGGGCGGTATTCTGTGTGTACTTAACCCCGTTTTCCACCGTCCCTTTTCGGTTCGGATCCTTCACCCTTGCCGGGTCTGCCGCAACGTCGTAATGAGACAACATCGCGGCATATAACGTATTAAGCTCGGGATCATAAATATCAGGCTTGATCACGCCTTCCTTAAGGTTATCCAAGGCTACATATCCCGGGCATCCGCCAAAATACCGGAATGCTTCCTCATGCAGCCTGCACCATGTTTCCTTGCTCGATTTCCACACCACTTTCCGGAAGGCCCGCCCGGAATATTTCAACACCATGACAAACAAGCGAGGCCGGCGATGTTTTCCGCTGTCATGAAGCGTCGGCGCTCCTGTTCCATAGTCAACCTGGGCCTCTTCTCCGGGAAGAAATTCAAGTCGGTCAAACTGACGCGGGTCCTTTTTTTTGAGTCTTCGAACGAACCGCTTTACGCTGTTGTATTGATGCGTGAATGCGAACAGTTCCACCAGGTCCTGGTAGATGGCCATGGCGTTTCGACCCAGCCTCAGTTGTTCTTCAATCCACTTTCGATGCGGTTCGCAGGCCGAACCATTCTTCGGAGGGTTCTCCAAAGCCGGTGGCCGGGGTGGGGGATTTTGAACAGGAAGAACCGAAGACCCGGTGTCCACCCCTTCTAAAGTGGGGTAGATTGAAGACTCAGTTTCTTCAAAAATTGCCCGATGATGCAGCTGAGCATATCTCCGGATGGTTTTTCGGTTGATCCCGGTCTTCCGGTTGATCTCGCGTTGACTGAGTCCCTTTTCCAGTAATGTTATGACTGTTGCTTTCAAATTCGGCTTCAAAACGTTCATCCTTCCTTCCCCCATTCGTGGATTTCACAAATGGGAGTAGTTA
>ADZZ01000725.1 GCA_000179315.1 delta proteobacterium NaphS2 | reverse complement strand
AAAATAGAAAATGAGACGTTCAATACCCTCAAGAATCAAGGCTATCATTTCGGTCATAACTATGGGCTCGGAAAGAAAAATCTGAGTGTAGTTTTTGTGATGCTCATGATGTTGGCCTTTTTGGTTGACCAAACACAGCAGCTCTGTTGTCCCCTGTTTCGAGCTACATGGCATAAGATGGGTAGCAAACGAGAACTTTGGGATCGTATGCGATCCTTGTTTAGAGATTTTGCGTTCAAATCGATGAGGATGCTTTACGAAGCCCTTTTTTACGGGATGAAATTCCAACCGCCGATAATTTTATATGATGACGATTGAATGCAAGATGCACTATACCAATGAAAAAAAGCGTCAATTCCAGAAAAATTGGTATTTGCCGGTAAGGGACATCTGTGCGGTAAATCATATGGGATTGGTTTTAGGTCTTTTTTTTGCCCCTTGTTTCATCAAAAATTGACCGGCCAAACGAGGAATTTCAGCTAATTCTCAGCAAGGCTCTTTGACAGCGGTATCTATTTTGTAGAAATGTTAAGAAATAGACTCAGTAGCGACGCGGTCGGGAATTGCTGTAGATCAAGTAAAATCCGATGAGTTATTTATTTCCATTGCCTAAGTCACTATACCTGAAGTTTCACAGAAAATGCCCCCGGCTTGATCAGCCGACCATGCGCAGCAACGCCTCCAGGAAAGATTTTCGGGGCAGTTTGTTGTCTTGGTTGCAAACGGCATGAAAATCATCGCTCAATGCGGACTTAGAATCTGTCCATAAATAACTTGAACAAATAGCGTCATTATGCTATCGGTAATTTATGGAAAATAAAATCGAACCGATAGTGAATGAAAAGTTTAATACGCTCCTTCCAATTCTTGATGAAAAAGGCCGTCGCCTGTGGGCTGCCGCAGAGGCAAAATCTCTTGGTCGTGGTGGTATATCAGCTGTTTCCAAGGCTACAGGCCTTTCAAGAACAACTATTTATCAGGGCCTCAAAGAAATTGAACCGTCAAATGCTGCAAAGCCTGCTACCAATCGAACACGGGCCAGAGGGGGTGGTCGAAAACCTATTACCAAGGTCAACCCGATCATCCTTCGTGACTTGGAAGGGATGGTTGAACCAACCACCCGAGGCGATCCCGAATCGCCACTGCGCTGGACATGCAAAAGCACGAGGCAGCTGTCGAGG
>ADZZ01000726.1 GCA_000179315.1 delta proteobacterium NaphS2 | reverse complement strand
ATTACATACTACTATTCAGCTGAAATGAAACCCTGCGGGTGCGCCTGACATGCCGCCTGAGATCATTCCAAGAATGATGTTCGCCTTAGGGGGCCACAGGAGCACTGACGGGCAAGTAAAAGTAAGAGAGCCGTTTTAGCCTTAAACCACTAAAAATTCAAGAACGAACAGGAAAAATGCCATGAACAGAATAAATACCATTTTTTTAGCAGTGCTCATCTTGTTGCTTACGTCGTGCCTGACAACACCTAAACAGCCGGTGAGTCAAGCGGTGAGTCAAGGCCCGTTTGATTCGAACATTTCCGACACAATCAACCGAATGAGCGAAACACTTCCCGTTTTGGCCAGCAAGAGCGGTCAGGTCAGCGGGGTTCACGAACAAATGAAGGCTATTCATGTTCGAAGAAATTTTCAAAATTACGGTCCCAGAAAGGTGCAAAAAGGGGATATTGAAGCTGAAAAGTCGGAAATATTGAATTTGTCTTGTTCAAACAAAAAGATTCGGGACTACATTCAAAACGGAACCCCCTTTCATTTTGACTATTATGATAAGAGCGGCCTATTTGTGGCGTCAACGGTGGTGGATCAAAGCACCTGCCAACGGCAGTCGCTCGCTGCCGCCTATGGCAAAGTCAAAAAACGGGACGGGGTCTATCTGGTCTATGCAAACGGGATTGTGAAGGACACGCGGACCAATCTGCAATGGTTAGCGGGTCCGGACAGGAATGTCACATGGGATGAAGCCGACCGTTGGGTAAAAAGTCTAGGCGAGGGGTGGCGTATGCCTACCCTGAAAGAACTTGAAGGCCTTTATCACAAGGGAGCCGGTCCCCGGAATATGACACCGCTTCTTGAAACCACGGGATGGTGGGTCTGGAGTTGTGAAACCGTTGGCAAAAAAGAAGCGAGAAGTTTCTCTTTCGGTCCCGGGTTCAAGGGATGGATATTCAAAGGAAATTCGGCCAGTGAACGGGCTTTTGCGGTACGTTCCCCGGTCAAGGAGTAAATTCCCCGGCGCCTTCCAAATTCAGCGTTTCGAGAATTCACGGTCATTTCTTCTGCACTCTCAGAATGTCCGGGCTCAGGATACGCCATTCTAGATGGTCAGAAGCGTTTCATCGTCTTTCAGGATTTTGGTGAGCGGCACACCCCAGTAGATGACCTCCACATTCATCTCTTCCAACGCTTCCGTGGCCCCCAGCTGGTCGGCGCAAGCTTTGCAGGCGGTCACATGCACACCCGCATCCTGGGCCTTCTTGATTTTCTTTTGAATTTCCGGACTTTCGGCGGCCAGTTTTATGGGCGCGCCCCAGATAATCAATGTGACCTTCTCCCACCATTTCTTGAGCAGAGAATTAATGCCGTACATGAACACCATTTTCTCAGCGGTCACCGGGTCACTGTTGGTCCATAAAATATAAAGATGATTTTTCTCTGCCATTTTCATTCTCCTTTTCTTGATTTGACTGCGTTTTCGTCTTTTCAGTTCCTCACACATTTTGGTGCCGTGCCAGTTTATCTTCCAGATCGGCCTTGGCTTTTTGCCGGGCTTTGAGGCGAAGGTCATAGGCCGCCATCTGGTTTTTGGGGACTTCCATTCCGGCTTCCCCGGGTCTGCGCTCCATATGAAGGGCATCACTGGGACAGGTGGAAACGCACAGACCGCAACCGATGCAGCGATCCCTATTGATCACGGCATGATCGTCTTCCATACGCAACGCCTCCATCTGGCAGCGCTCTAGACAGGTCTCGCACCCGATACAGGTTTCAGTATCCACGCGCGCCACGAATGCCGCAGATGCCATCTTCGCGGGGACGGGATGGCGTTTAAGATGGATGAGAACCAGACAACAATCACCGCAGCAACAGCAAATATTGACGATCTCCTGTGAGTTGCTGGGTTGAAGCACCAAGCCTTCTTCATCAGCTTTTTGAAGGATATCCAGGGTTTCCTCCAGCGTGATCACCCGTCCCAGGCCGTTACGTTCATAGTAGTCCGCCCCCCAACCGAAGACGAGACAGGTGTCCATGGGCTTGTCGCACCCTTCCCCCTTGAGCCTATGCTCCTTGCGGCAGATACAGGGGGCCACCAGAAACTTCTTCTGCTTCTTGACCAGTTCTTCCGCCTTTTCGTAGGGGAGGACCTTTACACCTGCTTCGATACTTTTTCCCACGGGGATGGTGCGGACCTGCGGCACGTAATCAAAAGCCTCCTTTCCAGTACTGGCAGTATTCCTGCATATCCTTCACGAATTCCTCATCCAGATCGTTCACATGGTATTCCCAAATGCCCACAACGAACTGTGAGGCCATGTAAACGGGAGGTCTTTGTTCCGTTTCGATACTGAAAATCAATCCCTTCCTTGTCATTTCCTGCAGCAGGGGCGACATTTCCTGTTCGGTCATACCCGCTCGCTCGGCAATGATTCCCACCTGCTCCAGTTTCGGCCTCAAGTGAACTGCCAGAGTTGCCTCCTCCGGAGTGAAAAGGCGTTTCAGGATACGGATCTCAACGCCGCTTTCGGTGGCCGGAAACCCAGCCGGTAGGCAATCTAAATGTTCTCTCAGGGCTTGGTACGCATCTTTCATGGGTCTTCTCCTTTTTTGTTATGGCAAATTCGGCTGTTTGAAAAAAGCTAGAGTGTTTTCGCCAAACTGTGAAGGCCTGAAAGCAATCCCTTCCACTTTTCAGGCCCGATGACGTCCACCACCTCCCTCTGGGCCCGCTGCCACAGGGGCAACGCCTTTTCGAGCAGGATGATGCCTTCTTTCGTAATAATGATGTTCCGTTGGCGTCTATCGCTTCCCGCTTCGGTACTGATCATACCCATCCGCGTCAACAGGGACACATTGCGGCTGAGGGTTGTTCTTTCCATTCCGAGAACTCCGGCCAGTTTGGTCAGCAGTATCCGCTCCCGGTCATAAACCGCCATGAGAATGGAAAACTGGTTGGCCGTGATACCGCTTTCCCGAAGGATCCGGTCGAATCGCTGGGTAACGAGTCTGGCTGCCCTTCTGAGGTTAAAGCATGCGCAGCTCAGCCCGATCTCCTTTCGCATTTCCTTATCTCTCAAATCCAAAGACAGAATCCTCCTCAACAGATTTTATGTGTATTTACACGTTTTCACTTAATTGTCAAGATGTAAATTCTCCCGTTGCACTTGTTGGCGCTCAATTGTACAATAAATCGAATGTGATCCATAAATCTCAAAATCAGCCGATAACAGCTCAACGGCAATTTTGCGTTCCAACCACTAAAATTATATTTTGGGGGGAGAACATGCTGCTGAAAGAGATCTACCAAAAAGGGGAAGCGGAACTCAGAATGCGCGATATCGGCTGGCTGCTGGATGGGGTTGAGACAGAGTTCGTTATCTCCAATAACCGCCGAATACTGGATCGGTTTACCGTCAGGCAGCGCTGTATTGATGGCACCAAGCCCGACACAAGGTGTACTGTTCTGGGTTTGGACCTGAAAACGCCTGTGATCATGTCTTCAATGACCATGCCCATCCCGGCCATCATGGAGAATGGCCTTCTACAAACGGCAAAAGGCCTGAAGGAAGCCGGAAGCCTCATTTGGACCGGCACACCGGTTCCTAAAAACCTCAAAGACATTGTGGCAACCGGTGTCCCGGTGGCCGCCAATGTAAAACCGCTAATCAACAGGGAGAAGATGTTCGGGGCCATCGATGAGGTCCAATCCGCGGGCGTCAACTGGATCGGCATCGAAATCGATTCCGGCCAGGGCACCAAAATCCATGACAAACAAGTGGCCTCAGACTGTTCACCCCTTACGCTGAAAGAGCTTAAAGAAATCCGGAAACGGGTATTCACCCCGCTTATTTTTAAAGGGGTGCTGAGCAAAGAGGATGCCGACAAATCGCTTGAAGCCGGAGCAGATGGGATTTTTCTGTCCAATCACGGCGCCCATACCCTGGACTATCTTCCCCATCCCTTTCAGGTAATGGACGAGATTGTTGAGATCGTTCAGGGAGAAGCCGTAATTCTTGTGGACAGCGGCTTTCGACGGGGAAGCGACGTATTCAAGGGTTTGGCCTTTGGTGCTCAGTTGGTGGGGCTTGGCAGACCGATTCTTTACGGACTGGCTGCCCATGGGGCCGAAGGGGTCCGGGAAGTCATCCACGAGATCACCCGGGAATTGGAACGTTTCATGTCCATGACGGGCTCCGTTGACGCAAGACATGTAAAAAGAAATCTCTTGATCAAAACATAAAAAGGTCGGCCGACACTTCAGGTTGCTTGGCCTTTGTGCCTAAATTTCTTGCGATGGTACAAAGCCGTAAACCGCTGGCCCCCCGTCTCAGTTTGCCATTGTACTGATGGTGGTGATTGCGTCCGTTGTTACCCATAATCTCGGTTTCTCTTTTTTAAACGGGCACCCACTCGGTTCATCCATCTCCTTCATCATCTTCACCCACTTCCTCTTGCAGGCGACGCATCCATTCAGGGATCCGAACCCTTTTATTCAGAAAAGGTTTGAAACATTGGTTTATAGTATTATAACCAAGAAAGGTCCATCAATCACTTGATGATCTGACGCCAGATGAAATTTATTTCAAAGAGTGCGGCCGAAATCCTTCTTCCGTACGACACCGGGACATGGGGACCAAAATCTGTTGGCGATCTGATAAAGTAAGGAGTGCACTATCCATGAGTTGGAAGATTCCGCAAAAAATAGCAGATATTCTTAAAAAAGGAAGTGATAATGAGGGCATCGATCGGGAAGAGGCCCTGACCCTCATGCAACTTGACCCCCATTCGCGGGAGAGCTATGCCCTGATGCAAACTGCCGACGGACTCTCCAGGGAACAATTTAGTGGAAAAGGGGAAAATCATTTCCATATCGGCGTCAATGTGGAAGCCTGTCCCTTCAATTGCAGTTTCTGTTCCCTTACGGTGAAGGCGGGCGTATTCAAAGAAAAGACCGAGTTCACCCATGATGAGGTCCTGCGCTGGGCCAGGTCGGCCGAATCCGGTGGAGCGGACGCGCTAAACCTGATGACCACCGGCACTTACTCCTTTAAAAGACTTTTGGAGATCGGAAATGTGTTAAGAAAAGCTGTCTCCACGCCCCTTGTGGCCAATACCCGCGACATCAATCATAAGGAAGGGGAGCGGCTTTTGGACGCCGGATTTGTGGGTGCCTACCATGCCGTACGATTGGGTGAGGGAAGGGATACGCCGTTCAGGCCGCAAGAGCGTATCCGGACCATCACGGTTTTAAAGGATGTGGGATTACAGTGGATGAATTGCGTTGAACCGGTCGGCCCGGAACATGATATTAAAGAGATTGTGGATCTCATGTTTTTAGCAAGAAAGCACCGCGCCACATACAGTGGTGTCATGCGGCGAATCAATTTTCCCGGTTCTCCCATGGAGCCCCACGGGATGATCAGCGAGCTTGAAACGGCCAGGATGGTTGCGGTCAGCCGCCTTGTGATGGGTGATGTGCCTAAGGCTCACTGTACCCATGAACCCCACACCGCATCTCTTTTTGCCGGAGCCAATCTTTTTTTCCCCGAGGTTGGCGCAAGCCCTCGCGACGAGGAGGTGGATACCGGAAAGGGAAGAGGAAAAGGATTAATGGAATGCAAACGAATGCAGGTTGAGATGGGCTGGGATCCTCTGTTACCATCCAACTGCTTTAAGCATGAGGGGATCAGGAACAAAAAAATTGCAATCTAATTTTAATAAAAAGGGAGAAGTTTTAATGAAACGTTTATTAACGGTACTTTTCTTACTGGCCTGTTCACTCTTCTTGGTACGGGAGGGCGTTGCGGCAAAAGAAATCAAGATAAGCACCTGGAAAACAGCCCAGACCATTCAACCCTATTTTTATCAGAAATTTTTACCGTCAGGCCGAAAAAGCACCGTCTTTTCATTTACCAATCCCGCGGATCAGAAAGTGGCCCTCCTTGCCGGAAGCCTGGACATGTGCGGCACTACGCTGGCCCACGCGATCCATTCCGCTTCACAGGGGCAACCGGTTGTCCTGGTGGCGGCCCTTTGCAACAAATGCTCTGCGTTGGTCGTAAAAAAAGAGGGTCCTGTCAAAACAATAGCGGATTTGAAAGGGAAGAAGATCGGATATGTGCCGGGCACCATGCACGAAATCCTCCTGAGGGAGACCCTGACGCGGAACGGACTATCACCTGAAAAGGATGTCCGCTTAATCAGGGTTGATTTTTTTGACATGGGCATGGCCCTCGCCAGAGGAGACATTGATGCCTTTCTTTCCGGAGAGCCCTTCCCCACCCTCGCCGTGGATCAGGGTTACGGTGAAATCCTCTCATATCCCTACTATGACGAATCCGTCGGGACCATCAATGCCGGTATGCTGGTCAGGCGGGAAACCATCGAGAAAAATCCGGAGCTGGTCCTGGAATTGGTGACCGCCCATGCCCGGGCCACCGAATATCTTCAGGCCCATCCGAATATATGGCTCAAGCGGGCCTCGTCATTCGGCGCCGATCTTCGCATTTTGGAGAAAGCGGCCCCCAATATGGAACTGGCCTGGAAAATGGACGCCGACTTTGTCAGAAAAGTGCGGGCCTTAGGCGAAAGGATGCAGGCCCTTGGCGTGATAAAGAAGCAACCCGATTACGATGCGCTTTTCGACCTCTCTTTTGTGAAAAAGGTAAATAATGAGTGAAAACAAAGAGAAAATAAACCGCAGAGGCGCGCGGCGCTTTCTGCCGTGGCTCATCCCGAGCCTGTTTTTTTTCTCATGGATCGTTATCAGTGCCGCCGGACTGATCCCCACTTATTTGCTGCCTCACCCCCATGACATCGCCGAAACAGCCTATGCCTATATCTTTGGCGCGCCAGGTGGCGGCCCTTATGCCGGCCGTTTCCTGAGTGATGCGGCTTCGAGTCTTCTGAGGGTCGGATGCGGCTTTGCGGTGGCTGTGGCGGTGGGTCTCCCTTTGGGGATCCTTTCAGGCCGTCTGTCCGTCATCCAAAAGCTCCTGAGCACGACGGTGAATGCGCTTCGGGCGGTGCCCGGCATTACCTGGCTCCCCCTGGCCATGATCTGGTTTGGGATCGGCATGAAAACCACCGTGTTCCTGGTGGCAATGGCTGCATTTTTCCCCGTTTTCCTGAATGCCGCGGCAGGGGCCAGGCAGGTCGACCCGCTTCTTCTCCAGGCCGGAGCCATGATGGGCGTTAGAAGACTCCGCGGAACCTTCGCCATCCTCATTCCCGGCGCCATGCCGCACCTTATGACAGGGCTTCGTTTGGGGCTCGGCATTTCATGGGCCTATCTGGTTCTGGGAGAGCTCACCGGGGTACAAAACGGTCTCGGCGCAGTCATCATGGACGCCCGTATGCTGGGGCGTATCGACATGATTGTCGTGGGGATCATTATCATCGCGGTCATCGGCAGGTTGGCCGACCGACTGCTTCAGGGCGGCATGCGGTTCTGTTTCAAAAGCGCCAGGAGATTGGTATGAAACCGCACCTGCGAGCCGTCGCCTTACCCGGTGGAAAAACCAAGAAGAAAATCCTTGACATTGAACATCTTCACAAGACTTTCCATATAAACGGCGGTTTTCTGCCTGTTCTGGAAGAGATCAACTTCCGGGCGGAAGGTGGTGAACTGATTTGTATCCTCGGGCGAAGCGGATGCGGAAAATCGACCCTGTTGAAAATCGTGGCCGGCTTCATATCTCCGAGTTCCGGAAAAGTCCTGCTCAAGGGAAAATCCGTCAAGACCCCTGGTCCGGATCGATGCGTTATCTTTCAGGAGGATGCGTTGTTCCCCTGGCTGACGGTGGAGGAAAATATTGCCTTCGGGTTGAGAGGACTCGGTCAGGATAAGGAATCAAAAGCGACCGAGGTGGAACGGTTCCTGGGGCTGGTTGGGTTAAGAGAATTCAGGGACTACCTTCCCAGAGAACTCTCCGGCGGCATGAAGCAGCGGGTGGCTCTGGCAAGGGTGCTTATCCTGAAACCGGAGGTGCTGCTCATGGACGAACCCTTTGCCTCTCTTGACGCACAAAGCCGCGAAGAAATGCAGAACCTTCTCCTGAGCCTCTGGAAGGAACTGGGCCACACGATTCTCTTTGTCACCCATGACGTGAATGAAGCGGTGATTCTGGCGGACAAGATCCTTTTCATGGACAAGAATCCGGGGCGGATCCGTGAGGAGATCCGTGTTGATTTACCAAGGCCCCGATCAAGGGACGGCGCCGTTTTCCTGGGTTTTTGCCGGAAACTCCATGAGGCGCTCAGGGATTAGAAGTGATTTGCGTCAGGATTGGAAAGTTTTGTAATCTTCTACCATATTCTCGAGTTTCCGTGATGATTGATAGCTTTACAAACTTTGCCTCTTCTGAAATACTGCTCTCACGTAATAGGAAGTACGCGCCCTTTCCTCTTTGAGACGAAAGATGAAAAATATGACTGAGAAACTGGAAGGGTTTCAAAGAAAATACCTGCGAGGTCTCGCCCACAAGATGAAACCGGTTGTCTTTGTGGGTCACAAAGGGCTCACGGAGACCCTGAACCGTTCCATCAACGATGCGCTCGCGGCCCATGAGTTAATCAAATTGAAATTCATCGATTTCAAAGAAAAAGAAAACAAGAAAGAGATCACCGAAAGCATCGAAAAGACCCACGGCTGCGAAATGGTGGGCATGATCGGCCATACCGCCATATTTTTCCGCCGACACCCTGAGGAGGAAAAGCGTAAGATCATGGTGCCCTCCAGATAATCCAGCCCCCTTCCCTTTTTTCTTAAAATGTTAAACTTCATTGCCTCATGACAATTAAATGTTTAACATTAACAGAAAAGCCCCCGGAAAGCGCATATATGGATCGGAGAATCGCCAAAATTAAACCCGCCGCGACCAAAGAAGTGCTGTTGTTTCTTGCCGCCTTCATGTGGGTCGGTGTCGGCGCCATGCTTTTGTGTCTTTCATTTATTTGGCTGAAAGCATTTCACGTTCACGGATCATTATTGTATTGCGCAATAGGTGTCGCGGTAGCGTTACTGGTGCATCATTTCGGATTCTTGAAAATCGTGGATAAGAATCTGGGACGAATTTTACCGATGGAAGGGAGGCGGTGTATCTTCGCGTTCATGCCCTGGAAGAGTTATGTTATCGTGGCGGTAATGGTTGCAATGGGGATATTGTTACGGCATTCCCCGATCCCCAAACCGTATCTATCCATCCTATATATCGGAATAGGACTGGCACTGATACTGTCGAGCATTCGATATTTGCGAGCCCTCATAAGTCAAATCAGATGCAGGAAATAGTGCCACATACCTGACCAACTACGGCCCGGAACCAAATTCTGCCAAAAAGGCTGCCAGAAGAAAGGCTGTGTATTATATATCGAAAATTCTGGCAGTTGCGTGTGTAATAAGACTATTTTGCACTAATCCAACCTACCCATGAACTCTAAATTGATGACCGGTGCACAAATATTGGTTCAGCGCCTTAGTGTGCCCACTCCAGCCAAAAACGCATACCCATCTCGGCATACATCGCCCTTGCGCTGGCCAAGTGCTCCCGGACCTGCCCCCGTTTGCCGGTCCGCCGAAAGAGTCTGCCGAGGCCGAAGTGACAGTGGGCCTCGAGCGGCCGCATCTCAACGTAGAAAAGTGCTTCAGGCAGCACGCAATTCTCGCGTCATCTCTGCAGGGGTCCGCCCGAAGTACCGCTTGAATTCACGGCTGAACTGTGAGGAGCTTTCATATCCCACCTGGTCCGCCGCCATGTAGGCTTTCATGCTTTCCTGTACCATGAAATCTCTTGCCTTGGTCAGTCTGAGTTTTTTCAGATACTGCATGGGAGAATCCGATGTGATCTCTTTGAAGGCCCTATGAAACGCCGAAGCGCTCATGTGGGCCATATTGGCTAATTTTTCCACATCGAGTTTTTCTTTGTAGTCGCTTTGCATAATCCTTAATGCACGGGCCACCTGGGAAAACGTGCCGCTATGCATAGCCAATGAATAGAGAACCGGCGCCTGGGTGCCGCAAAGAACCCGATAAAGAATTTCCCGCACCAGACCCGGACCTAGAATTTGAGATTCCGCCTCTGACTGAAGGCACTTGACCAGCCGCGTTGTTGCATCCGCCATATCTTCATCCATGACGGCCGGGCCAATCCCCCGTGGCAGCGGTTTTTCGCCGCCATTGGTGATTTCCATTTGAAGATCCAATCGGCCGATCAGATCATGCAACTGGGCCATGTCCACATCGATGTAAAGGCCGAGCAGGGGCTCCTCATGGCTTGCAAAGGTCTCGCATTCGAAGGGCATGGTGACGGAGGCCACCAGGTAATGGTTGGCATCATATCGAAATTTCCGGCCGCCCAGGTAGCCGATCTTGTGACCTTGAGCAACGATGCAAATACCCGGTTCATATACAAGCGGCATTCGGGGAGTGGGCTGTGTTGATTTAAAAAAGCGCACCCCGTCGAGCCGCGATTCAGAAAAACCGCCATCGGATAGCGGAAAGCTCTTCAATAGCTCGATCATCTGCGACATCTAAAACTCCTCCTTATTCCGAATTCCAGCTTTAGACAATACTTATAGCCATGAACGGACGGAAAATAAAGATAAAAGCAGAAATAGGCAACAAATTGAGAGGATCAGGCATTTCAAATCCGTTTTCCGGGCATTACTATCCTTACTTAAAACCGAACAACTGATTATTGAAAGGAGTTTAAAATGAAACTGAAGATGCCTATAAAAAGGCTGCCGAACCCAAAGAACTCTATATTGTTCCGGGCGCAAGACACATTGACCTGTACGACAGAACCGACATGATTCCCTTTGACAAGTTGACTTCTTTTTTCAAAGAACATTTGAAATAGTATAATGCTGGAAAGGATCTGCAATACAAAAAACACATATGGCTTCAATAGAACAGGAGAAAAGGAACCATGAAAAAGGCAAAAGTTTTTTTTACGGATTTTCGTACCAAGGCTTATGGAGACAGTCTACTCACAAAGCTCAAAAAGCTCATCAAGAAAGCGGGAATCGAGAAGATCAATATGGAGGGGAAGTTTGCCGCCATCAAGCTGCACTTTGGTGAGCTGGGCAACACCAGCTATCTTCGCCCCAACTATGCCAAGGCCGTGGCCGACGTGGTCAGGGAACTCGGGGGTAAGCCCTTTTTGACGGACTGCAACACCATGTATCCCGGTAAACGGAAAAACGCTCTGGAACATCTGGAATGTGCCTGGGAAAACGGGTTTACCCCCCTGACCGTGGGTTGCCCCATCCTGATCGGGGACGGGCTCAAAGGGACTGACGACATTCCGGTGCCAGTGTCAGGATGCGAGTATGTAAAGGAGGCCAGAATCGGGCGGGCCGTCATGGATGCGGACGTGTTCATCAGCCTGACCCATTTCAAGGGCCACGAAGTGACCGGTTTTGGCGGCGCCATCAAAAACATCGGGATGGGGTGCGGCTCCCGCGCGGGAAAAACGGAGCAGCACAGCAGCGGCAAGGCCCAGATCGATGAAGCCCTGTGCCGGGGCTGTCTTACCTGTGAGAAGGAATGTGCCAATGACGGGCTTTGGTTTGATGCGGACGCCAAAAAAATGCGGGTGAATATTGAAAATTGCATCGGCTGCGGCCGCTGCCTGGGGGCGTGCAACTTTGACGCCATCTCATTTGATTTTGATGCGGCCGGCGAGTTGCTGAACTGTCGCATGGCGGAATATACAAAGGCTGTGGTGGACGGGCGCCCGTGCTTCCATATTTCTCTGGTGGTGGATGTCTCCCCCAACTGCGACTGCCATGGGGAAAACGATGTCGCCATTCTGCCCAATCTGGGCATGTTCGCCTCCTTTGATCCTCTGGCCCTGGATCAGGCCTGTGTGGACGCCTGCCTGAAGGCGGATCCGCTTCCGGGCAGCCAACTGACCGATAACATGGCAAAGGCGGATTTTGTGGACCATCATGATCATTTTACCAACTCCAGGCCCGAGTCCGAATGGCGCACCTGCCTTGCGCATGCCGAAAAAATTGGTTTAGGTACCCGGGAATATGAGCTGATCAGAATTGGATAATGAGGTGCACACCAGAGCATGACGGGTGCTCCGGGCCGGTCTGAATGCCCCATGGCCGAGCAAACAGAATATGGGAAAAATCTGGAGTGGTTTTTTTGACAAAAATAAGCGACTGGTCCCTGAAACACCAATACCGGCTGTAAAAC
>ADZZ01000727.1 GCA_000179315.1 delta proteobacterium NaphS2 | reverse complement strand
ATTGGAGTTGTGTGGTCTGCCGAGACTTAGATCCCTTGAGCGAAACTGGTTCACGGATGGGTTTCTGTTGTGGGAGACAGTTTTGAACGGGATCAAGGCACGCGAAAATATTGAACGAAAAAAAGACAGCGGAAGAGAGATTCAGTTTACTTTCGTGGAGTTATGTGGAAAATCTGCATTTGGTTCCATTTTCGGGTATGATTTTGGGGATTTAATATAGACCCACTGAGCGATGGGGTGTCTGATTTATTAAAAAAGGTAAGGCCCGAAGTTGCCGCTTCGGGCCTCTTTTTTTGGGAAAAACAGAAGCAGACCGTCTTCCCCGGACAATATAAAGCATACCCATCATAGGTCTGCTTTTGATCCTTTTCAAGATCAAAGGCGTCATGCCCTTAAGGCTTCTAAAAAAAAATCCAGTGTAAAAGTTGTGGATTCATTTTCCATGTGTGCCGGAGCTGTTTCAGAGGCCAGGCGTACTGTAGCGATCAATGTCGTGAACAAGCCCGCACGGAACAGCGACGACAAGCACAACGCCGTTACCGGCAAACAGAAAAAGGCCGCAAAGCCCATCGGAGGGCGGAACGTCGGCGAAGAATAAAAAAAAGTAAAAAAACCGTGGATGATCAGGGTTCAACACCCCCGTCATCCGGTGATAAGGTGCCCTCCAGGTGGTCCGGCGTGGGTCCGAGATGCCGTTTTTGCGGCTCATGGGGTGTTATTGTGAAAGATTTTCCCCGCCGAGGCTACGGCAATCATCCACAAACTGTTCCGGAGGTGTTCACATGATGGTTAAAAAGCCTCTTTTTCCAAAACGAATACGCAAAATCGCCGGCGGTTTTGCCTTTATTGAACATCGCTTTTTGCGAAAGGGTTTTTGGGAGAGCCTGAGTCATATTGAACTGCTGC
>ADZZ01000728.1 GCA_000179315.1 delta proteobacterium NaphS2 | reverse complement strand
GATGCGTAACAGGAATATACTTTCTAAATCAGATATTGCTTCAGCATCCTTTCTATGACTTCTTTCAATTTGGAATGTGGTTCCGGCAGATATCATATACAATTTCATGGTCAATACGCTCATAATGATGAGAAACCAGGTCCCGAAATCGAGCAATTTTATCCCATTGTATTTCCGGATAGCGTTTTAACAGCTCATAATCCTTATTCTGGATTCTTTTTACAGATTCGCCGATAACTTGGAGCCGCATGGAAATGGCGTCCAAAAGCGTGAGACCAAAAGGTGTTGTTACAAAGTCTGCGGATTCTCCAATTTTGCTGAATCGGTCTTGAACAAGTCTGACAGATTCCAATATCAGATCAAAAACATCGACAGTTTCCTCTTCAGGCATATTGAATATCTCTTTCAATGCGCTTCAGGAATCGGTCGCTTAGGCCCTTTCTCTTTCTTACAAGGTCAACCGATTTTCCCAGCTTTTTTTCAAGGTGCAGCTGCAGGCCCGCGAGGGAATCGAAAGAAGGCTCGGACAACTCAACCAACAGGTCGATGTCGCTCTCGTGTTGTTGGTTCCCTTTTGCGAAAGACCCGAAAAGTCCTATGGAAATAACGCCGAATTTCTTTTTCAGATCTTCTTTTTCATTTCGCAGGAACCCTATGATGTCTATACGTTCCATATTTATGCCAAAGAGGAATAGGCCCAGTTTGAGTTCGAGATCTGATAAGACTTCCTATTTTTTTCAACTATCCCTGATCCTGGGATGGTTGTCAAGATGGTTCATGGGGGGAAAGGGTGCAGTTGTCAGGGTGCAGGGGGCAGGCAGAAAGCTGATGGCGGATCGCCCATGGATCATAGCTTACGGGTACTGGGCTTTGAAGCAGTTTTGGGATATGCGTCTTGAGTGTTGATTTTTTGGTTGGGCCTGACGGACTCAAGGCGCTAACGGAAGCGGCAAAAGCAATATCCTGGAGGCGTGAGGTGTCTTATCCGCGGCCTCCAGCGGACGTGTTGGATGCCTCATGCGGCGAGGGGTACGTCCGGGAGTTCCTGTATTGTATTAAGGTAGAAAATGGAAGAGATCTGGAATCCGCATGATCGGCTGTTTAAGGAAATATGGAGTGAACGGGATGCGCTCAAAGATTTTCTGGGCACGTATCTTCCCCGGGATGTCAGCGCAGTCGTCTCACCCAACAGGGTGGAACTCTGCAAGGACACATTTGTCTCCGCTGACCTGAAAGAATATTTTTCGGATCTTTTGTATCGTGTCGATATCAGCGGGAATCCGGGTTATCTTTATGTACTGCTTGAGCACAAAAGCCAGCAAGCGTCATTGTTGCCGCTGCAGTTGCTCAGCTATATCAAAGGGATTTGGGATCTGCATCTGAAACAGTCAAACATGCCTTTGCCGTTGGTGATACCCGTTGTTTTGTACCATGGCAGGGAGGCTTGGAGCACGCCGCGTGGTTTATCCAGCCTTTTGGTGGATGAGGCAAAGGCTTTTCTTCGCTTTGTTCCTGATTTTGACTATCATTTGGTGGACCTCTCCGCTTACGATGATCATGATATCAAAGGGGATGTGTTGCTGCGGGCTGGGATGCTTTTACTCAAGTATGTTTTTCGGCCGGAATACCGGGAAAGAATTCCGGACATTTTACAATTGATGCGGGAACTTCTTGAAAAGGACACCGGAATGCAATACATTGAAAGCATGCTTCGTTATATTTTTCAAACGGTAGAAGGTATGACCGTTGATGATTTGAAGCCTGTCGTGGAAGAAAATCTTTCGGCTGAAAAGGGGGGATGGATCATGACCTTGGCTGAGAATATAAAAAAAGAAGGTATGAAGCAGGGAATCCGGCAGGGTATCCAGCAGGGTATCCAGCAGGGTATCCAGCAGGGAATTCGACAGGGTTTGCTTGAAGGCATCGCCGCATTACTTGAACTGAAATTTGGAGATCCCGGGGTTCATCTATTTCCAATAATAGAAAAAATTCACGATTCAGAAAGATTGCGCGAGATCAAAGAGGCCATAAAGGGCAGCCGGGACCTGCAGGATTTTGAGAAATTTCTGGGACATTAAAAAGCGGTTTTGGGTTACGGGTTTTGAGTTGAGGGCGAACCTCCTCAAACCAAAGGTGGAATGGGAGACATAGCTTTTTTGTGAACTTATTTTGGGGTCTCGCGATTCCGCCTGCGGCGAGGTTCCGGATTACGATGGCTCATGGCTCATAGCTGATGGCTCATGGGAAGAGGGGGCAGGGGGCAGGGAAAAGAGCTGTTGCGCTGTTAGGCAGAGAAAGGGCGAATGCTGTAATAAAAAAATATTGGAGATCGTTCTTGCTCATGCAGCTTGAAAGTGAATAGAGGATAAATCA
>ADZZ01000729.1 GCA_000179315.1 delta proteobacterium NaphS2 | reverse complement strand
AAAAGGGACTCAGTCAACGCGAGATCAACCGGAAGACCGGGATCACCGAAAACCATCCGGAGATATGCTCAGCTGCATCATCGGGCAATTTTGAAGAAACTGAGTCTTCAATCTACCCCACTTTAGAAGGGGTGGACACCGGGTCTTCGGTTCTTCCTGTTCAAAATCCCCCACCCCGGCCACCGGCTTTGGAGAACCCTCCGAAGAATGGTTCGGCCTGCGAACCGCATCGAAAGTGGATTGAAGAACAACTGAGGCTGGGTCGAAACGCCATGGCCATCTACCAGGACCTGGTGGAACTGTTCGCATTCACGCATCAATACAACAGCGTAAAGCGGTTCGTTCGAAGACTCAAAAAAAAGGACCCGCGTCAGTTTGACCGACTTGAATTTCTTCCCGGAGAAGAGGCCCAGGTTGACTATGGAACAGGAGCGCCGACGCTTCATGACAGCGGAAAACATCGCCGGCCTCGCTTGTTTGTCATGGTGTTGAAATATTCCGGGCGGGCCTTCCGGAAAGTGGTGTGGAAATCGAGCAAGGAAACATGGTGCAGGCTGCATGAGGAAGCATTCCGGTATTTTGGCGGATGCCCGGGATATGTAGCCTTGGATAACCTTAAGGAAGGCGTGATCAAGCCTGATATTTATGATCCCGAGCTTAATACGTTATATGCCGCGATGTTGTCTCATTACGACGTTGCGGCAGACCCGGCAAGGGTGAAGGATCCGAACCGAAAAGGGACGGTGGAAAACGGGGTTAAGTACACACAGAATACCGCCCTGAAGGGCCGGAAATTCGATTGTATTGACGCTCAGAATGATTGGCTCATGCATTGGGAAAAGCGCTGGGCGGCGCCTCGCATTCATGGCCGGGCCAAAAGACAGGTTGAAGAAATGTTCCAGGAGGAAAAACCCTGCCTTCTGCCTTTGCCCTTGTCGCCGTTTGTGTATTTTCGACAGGAAATCCGGA
>ADZZ01000730.1 GCA_000179315.1 delta proteobacterium NaphS2 | reverse complement strand
TGCCGGAAAGCATGAAGTGTTTACAATTGATCCGCATTTCGAGAAAGTAGCCGGACTCAGGCTTTACAAATGGCAATGTGCATAAGGGCGTCATTCATTAAAGGATGACGCCAACCAATCCCCCGGGCATTGCGGTCAAGTCATCATCCCACACAGCCCAGACTTGGATCTTGAACCGCGATGCGCCGCCGTTTCCGCTTCTTTTTCTTGACCTGACACAACAGGGTTTTGTAATTGGGGAAACCCGAGATTTCGTCGAACTGCTGATCGTCCGTTAAACTATTGACATTGGCCTGTTTCCACGCCTCCGTCCCCAGCGGGCCGCCGCCGCCAACCGGCGCGTACACAAACCCCTTCATGATTTTACCCGTCACAAAAGCCTGCATGGTCACCTGGCCCCGGGCTGTTTTAATGACCACCCGGTCGCCGGTTTTGATTTTACGATCTTCGGCATCGGCAGTGTTCATTTGAACCTTTGGGACGGGAAGGTTTTTCATGAAACCGGGGACCCCCCGAAAGCATGACTTCATATCCGGCTTGAAAGGGCCCGTTCCCAAAATCAATGGAAATCTTTTGAATAATTGAGGATTGCTGACGGGCGTTTCATCCGATTCCTTGTATTTGGGAAGGCCGTCATAGCCGTATTTTTCCAACACCGTGCTTTTGATTTCAAACTTACCCGAGGGCGTTTCAAAACCGGGCTTTCCATCCCGCCGCAGCAGACCCTGTTCCCATTTTCGGGATTTCATGCCCGTAAACGGTTTCTTCAGCACATGCCGGTCCGCAGCCATCAAATCCTCAAGGGTAAAACCTGATTCGCCCAGGATGTACTCAAGGAGGGCCTTGCGGTCCTGAATAAAAAGGTCCCCGTACCCCAGACGATCGGCCAGTTCCGCCAGAATATCGAAATTGGACCTGGCTTCACCGATGGGTTCGATCAGTTTTTCCCTTAAGCGCAGTGAGGCGCCGTAATAGCAATAGGATTCCTGCTCGAATCCGGTGGTGGCAGGCAGCACGATATCGGCATAGGCAGCGTCCGCCGTCAGCTGCAGATTGATGGTGACCAGGAATTCCAATGCTTCCATTGCCCTTTTCCAAAGATCCGAATTGGGCCAGCAGGTAATGAGGGAAGCGCCCAGCACGAAGAGCCCCCGGATTTTATAGGGGTCGCCCTCTATAATAGCTTTCGGCAACAACGATGCATGAGGTTCACCGCCGCAATAGTGGGAATAAACGGGGAACTTCCCTGCGCCGATTGATTTGTCAAATCCCGGGGATTCAAGTTGTCTTCCGGCGGGGAGGGGAAGAAAATCTTCCTGTTCCAGGAAACAGCGCCCTCCTTCCACGTCCAGCTGTCCCGCCAGTGCCCATAACACCATCACCGCCCGAATGTTCTGAACCCCGCTCTTGGTGTACTCCAGACCCGTATACATGATATAGGAGGCCCCTTCGGCATCGGCAATATCTTCCGCCAGACGTTCGATTCGGTCTTCGTCGATCCCCGTGATCCCGGACACATATTCAGGCGTGAACGCCTCCACATAGGTCTTGAATTCCTCAAATCCCAATGTCCAGTCTTCTGCAAACTCACTGTCGTAAAGGCTGTCCCTGATGAGGATGTGGGAAAGTCCCAGCGCCAAAGCCCCATCGGAGCCCGGTCTGATGGGAATCCACTCAGCATCTTCCAATTCGGCGGCTCTTGTTTTACGGGGATCGATGACAATAATTTCCGCTCCTTCCTCGGAAGCCCGCTTCAAGCGTTGAAACATCTCGGGCGGCGTGGCGGTTGAAGGGTCTGTCCCCCATACGATGATCAGATCCGAATTATCCACATCGGAAAACATGTCGATATGCCGGCAACCCATGGTCAGCTTCGGCGCCAGCACCCCGAGCGAGGTATAGCAAGGAGCGCCCACGCCGAAAGTGTTGGGAGAGCCGAAGGGAAAGAGTATGCTGGAAGCGAGATAAATCTCAGAACCCTTCAATTGATAGATGTCTTTGAAAGCCCTTTCATAGGAGCCTGTTCCACTGTAAAAGCCCACCGTTTCCGGTCCGTATTC
>ADZZ01000731.1 GCA_000179315.1 delta proteobacterium NaphS2 | reverse complement strand
ATGATTTTTTTGGGACATGTCCCAAAGAAATGAAAGGCATTTTGATGGCAGGACAAAAAATGTTCCATGGTTTGTGAAACGGTAAACTCCACATAGGCCATTCGGCTGTAACACATGACCATGACAAAAAAACTCAGTCTTCTTTTGGTGGATCCCACGGGTACTGAGCCGTAGGAACCCCAGTCCACTTGGGCGCATTCGCCAGGGGCAAATGAAAGGGTCAGATAGGGCGATACTTTGGGAGGACGGACTTTTCGAACGTACTTTTTGACAATGGAATAGCCCCCTTCAAAACCCTTTTCCCGAATACGCGCAAGTATCTGGGCGGCCGAATAGGGATAGGCTTCGAGATCACGGATAATATCCTTTTTGAAAGGATCCAGTTTACTGGGTCTCCAGCCTGATTTTCTGGGCATATAACGCTCTTCCGAGACCCATTTTCGAACGGTTCGGCTGTTCAGGGAAAGTTCCCTGGCGATTTGTTCGGCGTTCAGATTATTACGCTTGAGTTCTTTGATTTGACAGAACGTCTCATAATCGATCATGGCTGACCTCCATCATCTGTTTTAAAATCCGTCCCAGCGACTGGGGGTCTCCTGATCGTTTTTGGGGATGATGGTCCAATGCCAGCACCTGGTAAAGGGGCTTTTTGTGAGCCACCAGGCCCGCACGGATCAGCTCTTCCCTGGACTGTTCCAACGTGGACGGGGCCATGGAAAGCCGTTCGGAAATAGCAGGGTCTGAATAATAGCTGAGACCCTGAGCGTCTGAAACCGTTACCAGGAATAGATATAGAGCGCCTGCCGGGTGGCTTAATTTCTCGATGTGATGCTCACGCACCAGACGGTGATCGACCCAACTGAACTGCTTGGGAATCTTACGGATACGCTGTGGACAAATGGGATGTTTCCTGACCATGACTGCCTCCTTTTAAAAAAACGGGTTTTTCCAAAAAGTCGTTCCCCAATTCTCTCAAACGGCGGGTGATCATGGCTATGTCATCTTGTAACGCATTTCCAGTTAAGTGGGCGATTAGGCCAATA
>ADZZ01000732.1 GCA_000179315.1 delta proteobacterium NaphS2 | reverse complement strand
CGCATCACATGGGCGACTTTTGGGAACAACAAATGGAGTCTTCTCCCTGAGCATTATCTTGAACTGATTTAAAGCGGCCCCAGGCATTTGAATCAGCCCATGTTATCAGGCAATGGCGTTCGAACTGGCCTGTTTGTCTGGAACGGCTTTTGGATAAATTCTGCCAAAAGCAGGGATATACCAAAGGTGTCAAGGAGTTCATTCTGGTTTTGATGCTTTACAAAGGCCACTCTGCCGAAGCCATCGAATCGGCAGTTGAGACGGCGCTATCATCAGGGGCGGGCTCCAGCCAGGCCGTTAAACACATCTTAATCCATAGAGAATGTGGCAGGGATCAATCGTTTTCAGCCCTGGAAAACTGGCAGACCTTTCCGGCTCCGGACGTATCCATTTACGGACAGATCGGAGGTGGACGATGAACGCCGGTATGAAAGCACTCTTAATTGAGAATCTCAAAAAATTGAAACTGTCCACGATGCTCCGTGAGCTGGAGGGCGTGATCCGTCAAGCGAATCAGGAGAGCCTGAGTTATGAGGAATTCCTTTTAAATCTGAGTGAGGCCGAAGTTCAGACCCGACAGGAGAATGGCCGCAAAAGGCGACTGCAGGAGGCCAAATTCCCCATCTTAAAGCCAATGGAAACATTCGATTTTGATGCAGCTCCCGGACTGGACGTCCGGCTCATGAAGGAGCTTGCCAATTGCGATTACGTGAAAAAAAGCCGCAATATAATTTTTGCTGGGAAAAGCGGCGCCGGGAAAACGCACCTATCCACAGCTTTGGGCATGGAGGCTTGCAAGCAGGGAATCAGGTCCCGTTTTGTCACCGGCTGCGGCCTAGCCAATGAACTTATTGAAGCCAGAGATGAAAAACAGTTAGGCCGAGCAGTCAAACGGTATGCCTCTTACGGACTGCTCATTATTGATGAACTGGGATACATTCCTTTCCAAGGA
>ADZZ01000733.1 GCA_000179315.1 delta proteobacterium NaphS2 | reverse complement strand
GCGGGACAATACCATTTTAAACCCGGTCAGGAGATGCAGCATGATACGTCACCCCATCAGGTTACCATTGATGGGAAAAAAGTATCGGCCCAGTGCGCTTCCCTGACACTGGCCTTTTCCCGAAAGCTTTTTATTCAGTATTACCCGCGTTTCACCCGGTTTGAGTGCAAGGTTTTTCTGTCAAAAGCCTTCGATTTTATGGATGGGGTGTGTTCCCGGTGCATCGTTGACAATACCAGTGTTATTGTGGCCGGCGGCACCGGACCTGACGCATTGATTGCACCTGAGATGAAATACTTCGCTGATATGTATCAAACCGGGTTTGTGGCCCATGCCGTAGGCGATGCCAATCGAAGTGCCCGCGTGGAAAGGCCTTTTCATTTTGTGGAAAATAACTTTCTTCCTGGAAGAACCTTTGTCAGCTGGCATGATTTGAACCGGCAGGCCATCGACTGGTGCCGGAACACCAGCGACAAAACGTTCAAACGGGCTTTGGGAATGATACCGGATGAGGCCTATATCATTGAAAAACCGCATCTCATTGATTTACCCCCATACCGGCCGCCGGTCTATGTGGCAAAACACCGGRTCGTCGATATCGAGGGATATGTGCATTTGGACACCAACCGTTATTCCGTCCCTGAAGCACTGATTGGAAAATCCCTGGAAGTTCAGAAACACTGGCGCAAGGTCATCGTTTATGACAAAAGCCGGAACGTGGCGGAACATGACCGTATTCTGGATAAACGTGATACGCGAACAACTGTGCCGGGACATCATGTTCCGATTCGAAGAAAAAAGGATGCCCGGGTCCCTTCAAAAGAAGAACAGCTGTTGGTGGGAAATGATGCCGTTCTGGATGCGTATGTGGCCGAACTGAAGAAAAGAAGCCATGGTCGTGGCGTGGTCAAGTTACGCCGTCTGCTGCATCTGCAACGGACTTATCCCGGTGAGCCTTTTCTCAAGCCGTAAGACAGGCCCTTAAGTATCGACTTTTTGATCTGTCCCGTCTGGAAAACATCATCCTCGATTA
>ADZZ01000734.1 GCA_000179315.1 delta proteobacterium NaphS2 | reverse complement strand
AGGGCGTGATCCGTCAAGCGATCAGAGAGCTGAGTTATGAGAATCCTTTTAAATCTGAGTGAGCCGAAGTTCAGACCCGACAGGAGAATGGCCGCAAAAGGCGACTGCAGGAGGCCAAATTCCCCATCTTAAAGCCAATGGAAACATTCGATTTTGATGCAGCTCCCGGACTGGACGTCCGGCTCATGAAGGAGCTTGCCAATTGCGATTACGTGAAAAAAAGCCGCAATATAATTTTTGCTGGGAAAAGCGGCGCCGGGAAAACGCACCTATCCACAGCTTTGGGCATGGAGGCTTGCAAGCAGGGAATCAGGTCCCGTTTTGTCACCGGCTGCGGCCTAGCCAATGAACTTATTGAAGCCAGAGATGAAAAACAGTTAGGCCGAGCAGTCAAACGGTATGCCTCTTACGGACTGCTCATTATTGATGAACTGGGATACATTCCTTTTTCCAAGGAAGGGGCACAGCTGATTTTCCAAATATTGGCGGAACGTCACGAAAGAAAATCCGTCATCATAACCACCAATAAGGGATTTGGAGACTGGACGGAAATATTTGGTGATCCCAGTATGACGGCAGCGCTGCTGGATCGGGTAACGCATAAGGCCCACATCATCAATTGCGACTGGGACAGTTACCGTTTAAAGGAAACATTGAAAAGGAGCCCCAAATGAAAGAAATCACTATATACAATACGTTAAAGGGCAGGCTGGAAACAGTCAGTTTTGAGTTTACAGATGAAAACACCACCTGGTTTGAGGACCTTGAGGATTACTATATTTACAGGATCGCAGATGCGTTCGGCGGACTCCTGGTCCAAGAAACCGGATATACTTATCCGATTCTAATTGGTGACGTATCGCGGTCTGAAATTGGGAAAAGTCAGGAGAAAGCACTGGAGTTGTTGAAGCAAATAACTTAACCCAACTCCGCGAAT
>ADZZ01000735.1 GCA_000179315.1 delta proteobacterium NaphS2 | reverse complement strand
AACCTTGCCGAAAGCGTCATTCGCCAGCCTGTTGATGGCCTTGAAAGCACCCTTGTCTTTGGAAATGAGGGCGTTGACCGACTGATTGTGTCGCCGGGTCATGTCTGTCGCCAGCTTCCTGATGTGGTGCCGGTTTACCCAGTAAAGGATTGCCAGGGTTATTTCCCCAAAAAGGGATGCGATCAGGGCCAGACAAAATGTTCCCGTGAGCCAGGCAAGAAGCGGGGGCAGGGGCAGCAAATAGGGCGCACACAGTATCCTGTCCCCCACCTCAAGAAAAACCCTTAAGAACTCCATGAGATATCATCCAAGCCTGCCGTTGGCGGGAATTTGAAAATGCCCTCATCGTGTTATCTTTTCCGCACAACTATTGAGCCTTCACTCCTTTTCAGGGAAGTCCCGTTGCGGCGTAAATGTCCGGGAAAAAGCCTTTCAAAGTATAGCGTATGCCGACCAGGAAGGCGAGAACGATGAACAGGATACTCAGCGCCTTGTCGGAGAGGTATTTTTGCGTGCGGGGACCGATCATGGCGCCCACAAAGATTCCAACA
Source organism: delta proteobacterium NaphS2 (assembly GCA_000179315.1). Classification (GTDB taxonomy): domain Bacteria; phylum Desulfobacterota; class DSM-4660; order Desulfatiglandales; family Desulfatiglandaceae; genus NaphS2. The sequence goes on along the minus strand of ADZZ01000735.1, from coordinate 1,258 downwards.
AGCTCAGCGCCGATTAGGCTCCAGTGGACGGGAATTTGTTTTGCTACCATATAGGTGAATATGGATACGATCATTCCCACCAGGACCGCCAGACCGCTTGTGCCAGCCACAAGAAACATCGGCAGGCCGGCTACGGCTGTCAGGAACGGAACAAACAGAAAGCCCCCTCCAACTCCCAGGAATGAGGCCAGAGCGGCAATAAACAGACCGCCCACGATGGGAATCCAGCCTTTAAATCCGAATTCGACACCGTAGAAGGTAAAACGTACTTTCCCTTTTGCGATAATAAAACCCAGAACCACACCGCACGCCACGACGATCAGGGCATACCATTGCATGCTTCTCATGAGGTTTCCCCACAGCGCCCCGATAAGGGTTATGAGGAGCGCAACGATCATCCCGGCATAACTGCCTTCGATAACTTTGACGCCCTGCTGAGTAGCCCTGCCTTTGGCCTTTTCGAATTCCTGTGCCGCCTGTTTGGCCGCTTTTTGGCTGCGTTGTCCTCTGGGGGTGATTTTATAGGTGAGAAATATGCCCAGGAGAAGGACACAGAGTCCAAAGTAGCCCATGTAGGATTTGAAACTGATCTGGCCTGCCGTCAAGACCGGGATGGAATAGCTTGCAGCCACGCTTCCTATTCCCAAACAAATCCCCAAAGGAAGGACCAGCCTTCCCATTTTGTAATAATTTATAGCACTTATAAAGGCAGCCAACCCAACGAGCCACTGATTGGAAACACGGGTTGAATCTGTGATGAGTTTGTTGATGGGCGTTCCCTTGCCAAAACTCTTGGCATAATCACCCAGACCAAAGATGGTGATATGGCCTACACCGGCCATAATGCCTCCGAAGGCGCCCACTGTGGAAAAGATCCACCCGACCCATATGGCCCACAGAAAACCCCACAGGTAAATGAGCGATCCACTCAGGGGAGCTCCCAGAAGACCAAGGAACCCGGCCGTGTTACTTTTCGGACTTTTCAAATTGGCGAGGGCCGCTTCGAGGCCCTTCTTGCTTTTTTCCAACCCCGGTTTGTCCTCACCTGGCAGGTTGGGAGCCGCAAGCTTCTTATCGACGGCTCCGATTTGCTCGGAAATCATTTCAATGCTTTGTTTGACCTTTTTCTTTACAATCCCGGGCGATGTGGCAGACGCTATACGCGAGGTATTGTCCTGAGCCGAAGCAATTCCCGCAATTCCAACCAGAAAGGCCAATAGTAGAATGACAGAAACACTTCGCAATTTCTTACCCATAG
>ADZZ01000736.1 GCA_000179315.1 delta proteobacterium NaphS2 | reverse complement strand
TGGCCAGCCAACCAATGTGAACACATATGACTTTCCGGACAAAGAAAAAGGAAAAGCTTGTCCTTACGGTATCTATGATTTGACACGTAATGAGGGATGGGTAAGCCTCGGTATCAGTCGAGATACAGCACAATTTGCAGTTGAAAGCATTCGGCGGTGGTGGAGTGAAATGGGTTGTTTCAGATATCCCGTTGCTACCCGGTTGCTTATTACAGCAGACGGCGGCGGTAGCAACGGATGGCGAGTTCGTTTGTGGAAGAAAGAGATTCAGTCTCTGGCAAATGAATTGGGAATCTCGATCAGCATCTGTCATTTTCCGCCCGGGACAAGCAAATGGAACAAAATCGAGCATCAAATGTTTTCTTTCATAAGCAAAAACTGGCGCGGGCGGCCATTGGACAGTCTGGGAACAATAATTAACCTGATTTCAAACACTACGACCAAAAAAGGCTTGAAAATAGAAGCTAATATTGATGATGCGCAATATGAAAAGGGTCTTAAAGTAGGAGATGATGAAATGGCCCAGCTGAACATTGAGCGAGCAAGTTTTCATGGCGAATGGAATTACAAAATAATGCCTCAGGAAGTTATGTATGAGGCATAGCGTTTGTCCATGTTATTGTGACTTGGACGCTTACGGTTTTCTCCATCCATGCAGCAAAAAGCTCATCTGTTTTTTGCAGATGGTGCTCCGGGTTAATCCGCTCAATATGTTTGCCAAGAAATTGAAAGAACGGCCAACAATTACCTGCCCGGTATGCGGAGCGGCCATGAAAATTGTCCTGACAAAAATAGCAAAACCGCCGGCGAAGCAGGTCCACCTGCCTTACATGAGCGAACACGGAGAAATCGTTATGTAACCCAGAGCCAACATCACCGGTTTATGAAAAAGCCCGGTTTCCCCGGTAATGGACACCTATGCGCAAAAAAACTGCATATTCCGCTTCTGAAAGCCTTGTTCTTCAGGCAAATCTATTTCAAAGAGCATATGGGCAGAAGCAGAAAATCCCTGTCTCACTTCTGTCCTGATCAAGCTGCCTCTTTCAAAAAAGCTGTTTTCTATATATAGTAACCGGGCTTGTCCAACAAACGGTTCAGATTGTGGTTCGCTCCGCTCTCACAATCTAACCTTATTCGTTAGGTGTGAGTAAGAAGCATGAGCAAACGTAAGCGAAAGCGCCTATCGAGGGAACGTGGTGAAGTCAGTATCACACGCGAGGCCGAGTACATTATTGGTAAGGCACAAGAAAGAGACTCTCGCGTTGTCAAGTTCGGCAGCATCGTTTTATTTTCCACGCAAACAGAAGTTCTGGGGCATACAGCATTAACATCAAACTTTTAGAAGTTAGGTATGCCCAGGAATTCTGGAATTCGTGTCGGAATTCGCGGAATTCGGACAGGGTGAAGTTGAGATCCCCCGGATTCAGTAACTTGGGTCTCTTCGGGGGGTTGGCAAAGGGGCATCTGTTGCAGGATGCGGTATCCATTCTGGGGAGCCTGGACCTGGTGATCCCCGAGATTGACCGGTGATAGCAAATAAACATGAACAATTAAGGGTGATAACTTTAAAGACTAAAGTTTCACCGTTTTTGAACCTTTTCCAATTTTTCCAGCCAGTTCCGCGCATTTTTTTTATTATGCGCAGAGAATTTTGGCACGAAAAATGAAAATTTTTTCAATTTTTATGCCAATAAATTCAACTAGTA
>ADZZ01000737.1 GCA_000179315.1 delta proteobacterium NaphS2 | reverse complement strand
AGAAACGAACAAAATGCCATGTTTTCGCTTTGGCCAAAACCAATGAACGGCAATGGGAAGCCATGAGCAGTCGGTTTGCTTCAGGAATTACATCGGCGGTTCGGGTGCAGCCTCTCCCATATCGCAGCCCGGATAGGACGCGACAAAAGTTTTGTGAAACGACGGCTTGATCTGGTTGAGGCCCTGCCTGAAAATATTTTGAAAGCCGTGATTTCAGGAACGCTTTCAACCTGGAGTGCCAGCCGTGTCATGGCGCCGTTGGCGCGCGCCAACATTAAAGACGCACAAAAACTGATGGCCCACCTGGAAAATGAACCTTTATCCACGAGGGAACTGGCCCATTTTTACGAACATTACCAAAAAAGCAACCGGTCTGTTCGAGACCGCATGCTGGAAAATCCCTTTCTTTTCATAAAGGTTCAAAATGAAAGAATCCAATCCGAACAGGCCAAGGAGATTCATGACGGACCGGAAGGCAAATGGTTCAAGGATATTAAAATGGTATATGCTGTGCTCGGACGTCTGCTGAAAACCGTTTCCCATGTCCATTATCCAAAAAGCGATCCATTTAAGAAACAAACCCTGAAAGCCTGGGTGAACAAAGTCGAAAATCAGGCGGCAAAACTCAAAAAAGAGATAGAGCCATGATCAGACAATCCAAAAAAGATGCCATTTTGGAACTGAAAAATACCGGTATGAGTTTGCGCAAAATCGCCCGAACGCTCAAGGTCAGCCGAAATACCATCACGAAGATCTTAAAGGATCCGGATGAAGCAGCACCCCACAGAGAATCCCGGCATGAAGAACATGTCCCTTTAATCCGCGATCTTTTCAAGGAATGCAAAGGAAATGCCGTGCGAGTGGCGGAGGAACTGGAAAGCCGCCATCAGATCACGATTCCTTATCAAAGTCTGACCTGGATCATGAGAAAACACGAGATCCGGAAGCGAAAAAAAAGACG
>ADZZ01000738.1 GCA_000179315.1 delta proteobacterium NaphS2 | reverse complement strand
CGTCAAGCCATCTTACGGCATGGGTGTCATTCACACGCTGTTAAGGCTCGTCCTTCCGGTGTGTCATTGTGCGACGGGACGTGTGTAGCCGATCCCCTTGCCGCCAATCTACTTCTGTCAACGCCTCTTTTCACCAGATAGTTCAGGACGGCATTTGCGCGACGCAGGGAAAGGCCCATGTTGTATTTGTAGGTACCGACATTATCGGTATTTCCCTGGACTTCCACTTTCAGACCCGGATTCATCTCAAACACCCTGGCGGCTTCATCCAGCTGCCCGTAGAATTCGGGTTTGATGTTGGCTTTGTCAAAGTCGAAAAGCACATCGCCGATTACCCAGCATCCGTATTCGTTGACCTTGGCGCCTTTAGGCGTTCCCGGACATTTGTCAAGCTCGGCGCATACGGTGTCGCCGTCATCATCCACACAGACCACTTCCACGACTTCGGCTTTTGCCAGGAAAACATTCGCTACGAAATCGGCCATTCCCTGACCGGAGGCGACGTCGTCGCCTTTCACCATGAAGCCGCATCCGCTGTCAGCGGCGACCTGCGAAAGGAAATTGGCGCCTTCCTTGTCGCCACCGATCAGTACGGGATAGATGCAGAGTCTGTCGCCATACTGGTTTTTAAGGTTCATGACGGATTTTTTCACCGCATCGTAGTTCATAACTTCCTTGTTGGCATCCGTGAAGATGACAATGGCGATATTGCCCTGCGCGGAAGATAAATCCGTCCCGGCAGCATCCAGAGCCATATTCAGGGGGCTTTCGCCAACGCTGAACCCGGTCTTGTTGAGTCCATCGTCTACTGCAGCCGCAGAAAATGGAGCCGGACCCCAGAGCAGTTCCGTCATCACCGGACTCATGTTTTCCTTTTTACCAAAAAGTCTTAGTGAGCCTGTGATGTCCGCTTTGGGAACGGTGTGGCCGAAAGCACTGGCCAGATTTCTCGCAATGTT
>ADZZ01000739.1 GCA_000179315.1 delta proteobacterium NaphS2 | reverse complement strand
ATCATATAAAATTATCGGCGGTTGGAATTTCATCCCGTAAAAAAGGGCTTCGTAAAGCATCCTCATCGATTTGAACGCAAAATCTCTAAACAAGGATCGCATACGATCCCAAAGTTCTCGTTTGCTACCCATCTTATGCCATGTAGCTCGAAACAGGGGACAACAGAGCTGCTGTGTTTGGTCAACCAAAAAGGCCAACATCATGAGCATCACAAAAACTACACTCAGATTTTTCTTTCCGAGCCCATAGTTATGACCGAAATGATAGCCTTGATTCTTGAGGGTATTGAACGTCTCATTTTCTATTTTCCAGCGTGCACGACCGCCTCGCATAAGTTCATAAGAGTTTCCATTTGTTATGGTAAAATCAGTAACCCAGCTGAAATGTTGCGTCTTTTCTGACGTGATTTCCCAGTATTCCAGGAAATTGATCAGCAAATCCTGATTTGATTCATTCAGGGGGAGGTGGTTAACGAAAAGGAAACGATGCGTTTTTTGCGGATTATCATTATCGACCAATTCAAATTGAACAGCTTCGCCATTTTCTTGTGCCTCTTCCACTTTTCTGAACAGGAAAGGATGATCCCCCTTCTTCACACCCAGAATGTAATGAAGATTGTATTTTTCCGCCTCCCTTATGTGTGGCGCATTCGAACTTAGGGCATCTTCGGTAATGATAACGGGCAGGTGTGGATGGTCCTTTCTAAGACTGTCGAAGAAACGTTTTGCGGCATTACGCTCACAATCGTTCTTGCTTTGGCCGTCTTGTTTGATTATGAACTCCGGGGCTAACGGAATGACCTCTTTGAGATCGGGATGAACAATTGCCGCCCCCAGCATCTGTTGGTAATAGGTGATTTCGCCGGTCTTTTTGTTTACTTTTTGCAGACAATTATCAGAGAAAATTTTCTTCGAGGAAAAGTAGCCTGTTCCGTCCAAAGAT
>ADZZ01000740.1 GCA_000179315.1 delta proteobacterium NaphS2 | reverse complement strand
GCCGCCTATTGTCGGATTCGGCCCCCGTTCCGGCAAGCGGTATTGCCACCTTGGGTTTTCCAACAATTGATGGGGACTGTTTATGCCCGTTTGATGGGGTAAAAGGCTTCCGTTCGCCAATTTTTTTATAAGAATGGAGGTTTTAGATGGCAGAAAACGAACTACAAGAGCAGGTGGCGCTATTTCGCTACGGGATTATCGCGGATTTTGTTCATTTGCCGCCCGGATCAAGAGGGCTTTACGCTCAGATCAGGAAGAAAGCAGGGCAGGAATATGTTATTCCCGGCTCCAGACGCACCCGTGTGGCTGAAGAGACGATCCGTTCATGGTTGAAAAAATACCGCAAGGGCGGTTTTGACGCCCTACTGCCCAAAGAGCGCACGGACAAGGGGGAAACGAGAAAGCTGCCCCTTGAGATTTCGGATTTACTTCTTGAGGCCAAAGAAAAAGAACCGGAACTAACCGTTCCGCTGTTAATCAAGAAAGTCAGAGCATCCGGCAACATTCCCGATGATGTTCGGATGCCCAGATCCACCGTGTATAAACTGCTGGCACGCCACGGGTTAACCCGAAAGATTACATCACCTGATAGAGACCATCGTCGCTTCGCCTACCTCAATGCCGGGGATTTGTTCATGAGTGATGTCATGTACGGTCCGGCGGTCAGGAAAAATGACGGCAGGAAACGAAAAACCTATCTCATCGCTTTTATTGATGATGCGACCCGGGTGATCCCCTATGCCGCTTTTGCCCATTCGGAAAATACCGCTGCCTTCATGGAGGTGTTGAAACAAGCCGTTTTAAGGCGAGGTATCCCCATGCGGCTTTTTGTGGATAACGGATCAGCTTTCCGGTCACAGCATTTATCCCTGGTCTGCGCAAACTCGGCATAACCCTGATCACGCCAGACCCTACCATGCAGCGGCCA
>ADZZ01000741.1 GCA_000179315.1 delta proteobacterium NaphS2 | reverse complement strand
TGGAACATTCGATTTTGATGCAGCTCCCGGACTGGACGTCCGGCTCATGAAGGAGCTTGCCAATTGCGATTACGTGAAAAAAAACCGCAATATAATTTTTGCTGGGAAAAGCGGCGCCGGGAAAACGCACCTATCCACAGCTTTGGGCATGGAGGCTTGCAAGCAGGGAATCAGGTCCCGTTTTGTCACCGGCTGCGGCCTAGCCAATGAACTTATTGAAGCCAGAGATGAAAAACAGTTAGGCCGAGCAGTCAAACGGTATGCCTCTTACGGACTGCTCATTATTGATGAACTGGGATACATTCCTTTTTCCAAGGAAGGGGCACAGCTGATTTTCCAAATATTGGCGGAACGTCACGAAAGAAAATCCGTCATCATAACCACCAATAAGGGATTTGGAGACTGGACGGAAATATTTGGTGATCCCAGTATGACGGCAGCGCTGCTGGATCGGGTAACGCATAAGGCCCACATCATCAATTGCGACTGGGACAGTTACCGTTTAAAGGAAACATTGAAAAGGAGCCCCAAATGAAAGAAATCACTATATACAATACGTTAAAGGGCAGGCTGGAAACAGTCAGTTTTGAGTTTACAGATGAAAACACCACCTGGTTTGATGACCTTGAGGATTACTATATTTACAGGATCGCAGATGCGTTCGGCGGACTCCTGGTCCAAGAAACCGGATATACTTATCCGATTCTAATTGGTGACGTATCGCGGTCTGAAATTGGGAAAAGTCAGGAGAAAGCACTGGAGTTGTTGAAGCAAATAACTTAACCCAACTCCGCGAATCGTTGCTGTAAACCATATAAATAGCTTAATTCAAAAATATTTGGCGACTTGAAGGAATGTTTG
>ADZZ01000742.1 GCA_000179315.1 delta proteobacterium NaphS2 | reverse complement strand
AGTTTATCGGAGACGAGAAGGAAATTGACATACTATGCCCTTTGTGCGGTACCAAACATAAGGGTAAAGTGGTCGCTGAGGAAGAATAACCAGGAGGCGTTCGATGGGAAAAGCACTTATCGTCTATGCCAGCAGAGCCGGTGAGACCAAAAAAATAGCAGAATTGATAGGGGAAGGAATTCGCATTCATGGGGCTGAGGCATCGGTTGCCAATGTCTCAGATATTAAAAAAGTTGAAGATCTTTCAGGGTTTGACGCCTATGTCTTTGGGTCCGCCACTTATCACGGTGAAATGATGCAGGGCATGAAGACCATGCTTTTCCTGGCGGAAAAAACAGGTCTCGACGGTAAGGTGGGCGGGTCTTTCGGTGCTTATGGATGGAGTGGTGAAGCACCCGGAAGAATCTTCGATACTATGAAAAACGTCCTGAAAATGGATATGGTCAGCGGCCCTTTGATGTTGAAATCCGCCTTGCTGGGAGGTGGGATCGAAATGGCTCAGGGATACGGCAAGGACATTGCCAAGAAACTAGGTTAAATTCATAAATAAAATTGATTTAGGAGATGAGTTGAATGGAAAAATACGTTTGTTCGGTATGTGGATATGTTTACGATCCTGAAGAGGGTGATCCTGATAACGGCGTGGATGCGGGAACCGCATTTGCAGATCTTCCCGCTGACTGGACGTGTCCGGTTTGTGGCGCGGAAAAAAGTCAGTTCGAGCCGGAGTAACAGGCTTGGAAAGGATGCATCATGAACGGGGACAGCATTATTGCGAAATGTCAAAAATGCGGTGCAAAGAACCGGATTCCAAAAAGCCGGATGGGTGAAAGTCCACTGTGCGGAAAATGCAAGACACCATTGTCCACGGGGACAATGACGGACAAGCCCATTGATGTTACCGACATGTCGTTTCAATCGGAAATTATCAATGTTCCGGGCCCCGTTCTGATCGATTGCTGGGCCCCATGGTGCGGTCCATGCCGTACGGTGGGTCCGGTCATCGAGCAACTGGCATCGGAATATGCAGGGCGTGTCAGAATTGCCAAGCTGAATGTGGATGAGAATCCGCAAACCGCCTCCAGATATTCCATCAGAAGCATTCCTACGATGCTGTTGTTCAAAAATGGCGATCTCGTTAACAGTCTGGTGGGTGCCCTCCCCAAAGGGGAAATTGAATCTCATTTGAATTCGCTCTTGAATTAAACCTTTTTTTTGAATTGGAGATGAATATGTCTTTTAAATCATTTGAAGAAATTGTTCAGTTTGCCATGGACAAAGAGAAAGAAGCCGTCGATTTTTATTCGGGGCTGGCAAAGGAAGCCATCTTTTCAGGCGCCAAAGAAACCCTTGAAGGCTTCGCCGGCGAAGAACGGAAGCATTATGACATGCTTGCGAATCTGGGAACAGCCGGGAAGGCCTTGGCCGATTACAAATTCGAATGGATCCCCGATATCAAACGGAGCAACTATCTGGTGGATGTGGACGATCCGAAAGACATGGATTATGTGGAACTCCTAAGACTTGCCATGAAGCGTGAAGAAAAGGCCCTGAAGCTCTATAATGAGCTCCTTGAAAGGGCGGACAAAGAAGATTTGAAGAAAGTATTCAAGATGCTGTGCCAGGAGGAGGCCAAGCATAAACTGACCCTTGAAACCATGTATGATGACTATATGGCGGAGCAGGGAGATTAGATACCGTTCTTGGCCCAATGACGGAACCCTTGAGCCCGACGCATACCGAAAAGAAAAAGAGGCGTTGCAGCGACTGTCTTCAATGCCAGGGGTGCAGTGAAACCAGATGCCGCATCTGCAGGAAAAGTACGCATGAGACATCCGTTTCCGGACTCGGATCGGGTTTCACCCACGGCGAATATCTCGCATGGAAGAAGAACATTCGAAAGCAACATAGGGGTTTTCCTTCGGCGGCCCGGGAAAACCAGAAACCATGAAAAAATATCTTCATGAAATATCATAACCAAATACGTTCCATCCATAAGGAGAGGGTCTAAATGGCTGAACCAGTAAAACTCTACACGCTCAGTACCTGCGGACACTGCAAAGCGACCAAGACTTTGTTGAATGAATGCGAGGTTAAATATGATTATACCGATGTGGATCTGCTACATGGAGATGAAAGGGCTGCCATCCTGGAAGATGTCAAGAAATGGAATCCTAAATGCTCATTTCCCACGATTATAATCGGAGACAAGGTCATCGTCGGTTATAAGGAGGATGAAATCAAGGAGGCATTGGGGTTATGAGCGAGGTTCAAAAACTTTATGACATGCTGAAAAAGGTTCAGGAGCCGAAAGGATACTATTTCAGCGAAAATAAAGAAATGGTTTTTGACTTGATTCAGGGGCTCATAGACAACAAAAATCGCTATGGCTATATGTGCTGTCCCTGTCGGCTGGCTTCCGGAGATCGAGAAAAAGACAAGGACATCATGTGCCCCTGTGTTTACAGGGAAGCGGATGTCGAGAGATACGGAAGCTGCTACTGTAACCTCTATGTGTCCGAGGAATGGAACGAAGGAACAATTCCCCATGAATATGTTCCCGAGAGCAGACCGTCCGCATTTTAAAACAAGCCTGATGCAACCATATCGAACTTGAAAGGATTTCTAAATGTTTGTCCTTGGTTTACAGGGGAGTCCGCGCAAGAAGGGTAACACCAGAATTTTGTTGTCCGCATTTATGGATGAGGTGGAAAGGCGTGGGGGGTATACGAAGGTCATAGACGCAACCCGAAAGAAAATCAAGCCCTGCGTGGAATGCGGTACTTGCGAAAAGAAAGGTTATTGCCCTCTGGATGATGATATGCAGTCTCTTTATCCGCTGTTGCGCAGGGCGGATCTTGTCATTTTGGCTTCTCCCATATTCTTTTATGGCGTCACTGCACAGCTGAAGGCCCTCATTGATCGGTCCCAGGCCCTCTGGTCCAGGAAATATGTGATGGGTCTGGAGGATCCGGGGCGAAAATGGCGAAAAGGGCTGCTCTTAACGGTGGGCGCCACCAAGGGAAAGAATATTTTTGATGGCGCCGTTCTCACGGCCCGGTATTTTTTTGACGCCATTGGTGCCGACTTCGAAGGGACCCTCGGGTTCCGGCAGGTGGAAAAAGTGGGCGATATCGAAGCCCACCCGAAGGCTCTGGCGGAGGCCAGAGAGAAGGCTGCGGAATTGGCGGAACCTTTTCTGAAACGGAAGAAAGTGCTTTTCCTGTGTCGTGAAAACGCCTGCCGCAGCCAAATGGCCGCGGCCTTTACACGCCAACTGGCGGGAGATCGTTTTGAAACGGAAAGTGCGGGCAATGAGCCTGCTGAACAAGTCAATCCCTTGATGGAAAAAGTCATGGCGGAAAAAGGGATTGATATGGCCTACCTGAAACCATCAGCCATTTCAGCTTTGCCCTCCGGCTGGCAACCGGATACGGTGATCACCATGGGCTGCGAGGTTGCGTGCCCCATCTTCCCCGGCGTGGTCCCGCAGGAATGGGACCTGCCGGACCCGGCCCATGAATCCATTGACTTTATGCGAAAGGTCCGTGACCAGGTGGAACGGCGCGTCAAAGATCTTATCCGCAACGGTTCCCTTTAACCATCGCGGGAAAAATTTTAAGCAATTACCTAAGAAGGTAAAAAACCGTGAGAATTTTTGGGGATAAAACCGCGACAATCTACAGCAGGGGATCTCCCGGGTTGCCGCATATTCGCAATGTCCAACATGCCATGGTCTCAGACCCCGGAGAGGCGCCGCTGACGTGCCATTCGCCAGCAGACATGTTGACTTCCGTCACAAAGAAAATGTCGTCCCTCTCATCTAATCCTTTCGAGGCTCAATCCCTTCAACCTTACGGCTTACGGCCTATCGTCTCGCTGTCCTACGCTTAGAGTCTGTCCGTTAATAACTTGAACATTTAGGGCGAATAGAATAGTTCCATTCGCCATGAAAATCGGCCTTAAACAAATTGACGTTCTCAAGTTCGGTGTCAGTTACTTTGATCCCCTTTGGATAACTGTTGGAGTCAATCTCAGCCTGAATCTTAAGGCCTTGTCGAGTGGTTGTGTTGGCTATCAGATTCACAATTACCTCGTGACTCGTCAACGGTCCGTTGCTGAATCACACGGAATAAGCAGGCGAAAGCTGGTAGAACTGGAACAATCCTTTGTTCATTGTGGCGCATTAGGTCTTCTGCCGAAACTTTCTTTTCTGGAAATCGATGCTCGGCTTGAGCAGCTCGTTGTTTTGATTAAACGCGCCAGGCCGCATGAACGATCCAACCATGCGTTACGGATTTCTGAAGCGCTTGGGTTTCCCGGAGGGGACCTGGAAATCATTCGTCTGGTTCAACGGTGCCACGGGTATGGGCATCGCATGAAAGAAAAAGATATCCGTTATTTCGAGGAGCTTCAGCATATCCTCAACTCCGCGGCCAGACAAAGGGCCTGGATGGCCACCTGAAAATCCCCCACTTGTGGCCGGGTCAAAATCCCCCGGCGACAGGACGGTTTCAGTTTACAAATCTTCTTTAGAAAGGTCCATATTCTTTCCTTTTTCATCCTGCTTTTTTTGTTTACTTTGCGATATCCTCGATGCTGCTTCTTTGAGGCGGTAGCTTTTTCCCTCGAACTTCAGGAGATGCCCGTGATGAAGCAGGCGGTCGAGTATGGCCGAAGATGCTGTATTGTCCCTGAGAAGCTTACCCCAGTCTTCAACGAGTCGATTTGATGTAAGGAGCGTACTTTTTTTGCGG
>ADZZ01000743.1 GCA_000179315.1 delta proteobacterium NaphS2 | reverse complement strand
ATAGGTTGTACCGACCAACTCTGCCGGTTTCACAATACACCGAGGCTTAACAGCAACCTTTGGTTTTTCAACCGGTGGGTCATTGGCGGTTTCTTGCTTTACCGGAGGCGTTTTGGCAAACGCTTCGATTCTTTCAATCACAGCATCAAGCGCCCTCACGGCTTCCTGTTCGGACTGGTTCAAATGGGCGATGCTTTCCTGGTTCGGGACCTGTTCCAACAACTGCTCCAGGGGCTTGAGGCATCGCGTTCGGAAGTTACCATCCGCGGAAACCGCATCCAGTTCATTTCGAGCCTCATCCAGCAAGGACGAAATTCTAACAATGACTTTTTCCCGCCGCTTTTGAATGAGTTCTTTATTCACATCACCAACGATCCGAATGAGACCTTCGGCCTCATACAGCATCCCATAGGGGGCCGGTGCCATGAGAATTTCCTTCATCCGGATCAATGAGGAGGCGGCGGTTTCATCTTGCTCCAGTTCCAGACGGTTCAGTTGGAATTTCCGGTAAGCAGCCCGGAGTTTTTCCCAGGTAGGCCTTTGGCTTTCGTAAAACTGCTTTAGGTTGCTGAAATCGTCGGAAAGATCCAGGAGGTCATTCTTTGATGCGTTGAATTTCCCGATGAACTTGTAGCTTTCATCATTGGCCAAAAGCGGCTTGACCACACCCAGGCTCTCAGAAATCTCCCCTTTGCCGGGATAGTCGCCCGTTTCGGCAAGGGGTTTAAAGCTATTGAGGGATGTCTCCCAGGATCGGAGTTTTTCCTTCAAGAATGCACAGAGGTCATCCTCGTTATCCGGCCCCATCTCTTCAAAAACATCCTTTCCCAACTGGCGAGCCCGCTGAAGGGCAATGGGATCTGAGATTTTGCGTTTGTGGATCGTGATCTTTCGCCATCTGGCAGGAGTTTTGATATTTTCATAGACCTTGTGGAGAGGCAGGGTAGCCCCCTCCATCCTGAGACTGATCACCCCTGCCGCCAGGAGGCGAACCACCAAAATGAGGACTTCCATATCGGGCCAGCCATAGGGCCTAACCGCGTATCGCTTCATAATGACATCATAGAGCACCATTGCATGATGTTTGAGCGTACAAAGGTCAATATAGTTGCGCAAATCCTCCATGGCTTGAGGGTTGTTTTCTTCCAGCTTGAGGCCCAGGGTCAGCTGGGTTACATCGTTACTTCGGAGAAGGGCCTGGATTTCCTTTTGAGGGTCCGGGTGAAAATGTTTGAGATAGCCCATCTTGAAAAATGAGTTGGAGATCAAATATTCGAGGGCTTCATAGAGGCAAGTTCCCGGTGCTGACGCCTTCAGTTTGAGTTGTTGTCCGACAGCGAAGTAGGAAGCCTCGGTGAGCATATCGCTCAAGAGTTTGGTCAACAGTTCCCGCCGCCCACGGTTATCATCGGCATTGTCCCGAAGGATTCTCTTGGTGGAGTCGGGAAGGCCGCTGTCGCTTTTGGTCTTGAGGTATTTATCCGTCTGAGCATAGGTTCGGAGTTCCCGGCCCAGCCTTTCGTTATCCCGTAACCATATAATGATTTGACCATCTTCGTTATTGCTTTCAAGGACGCATTTGCCATCGTTGTACAAGGGGTATTCGTCCGCCAATGGGGAGATAACGGAAACGATCAACCCATCTTCCACACGGCCGCCCACGGGATGCATGTCGCAGACCCGGTTGAAGGCGAAGTCCATCTTGTTCCTGGAATAACGATGTTTGTGCTGGCCCTTGAGAACGTCCTCAAAAATAAGTTCCCCCAAAACTTTGGCCTCTTCGGCGCTGCTGATGTCGACATTCTTGACTTCCCGATTGACATCCCTTTCCTCATTGGTCAGGAAGAAATAGTTTTCACCGCTCCGGTTGATCAAGGTTTCATTTTCAAGCCTTTGAAGGCTCTTTTCAATTCGGTGCCGAAGGGCCAGTCGATCCGCGTCGACCTCACCCAGGCAGAGGGTCACCAGGTTGTCCACGTTGCCTTTGATCTCTTCCACATACCTGATGAGAAACAGGACCTGCAATAATTTGATATCAAAGGGTTCGAGGCCGGGATTTTCGCTGGCTTGTTCAATGGTCCGTTTGACGGTGGTATCGAGAAAGCTTTCGATGGAAGGATAGAAATCATAAAGGGGGATCAAGACGCCCACTTCCTTCAAAGCAACCGTTTGGGCGGCCGACTGGAAAGCATCCAGCATGGATCGCTCTCCCTTGGCCAGATGAAGACCCGTGGCGCCCACCCGTCTTATGACCTCAAAAATCTTCTGGAGAAGACGAAACTGATAAGGAGAGAAGGGATAATTTCCGACAAAATCATTGCCCTCAGCATAGGGCTTGAGGGTCATGCCGCAATCCCTGAAGGTCAGTTGGTGACGAAGGATGTCGCCCTTTTCAGCAAAAATAGTCTTAAGATCCGCTATTACGGCTTCTTCTTTTTCCAGTAGCCGTTTCTGAATGACCTCATCGGCATTGGCGCTGGATAGAGATAACCGGGTCTGGAACCGGCCCTGAATCTTGGAGAAATCATTTTTGGTGGCGGTTCTGAGTTCACCCAAAATTTTATCGATTTCCTCCTGGGATGTCACGATTACCCAGGCTCTTCCCTCACAAAGGGTGCCTAAGTCTTCGGCGACGGTCTGAAGATTGAGCATGAGATGGCCATCGGTCCCAATGAATTGACCGATCTCATCACGAGAAAAACCAGGCGGTGGTGGGGCCTCG
>ADZZ01000744.1 GCA_000179315.1 delta proteobacterium NaphS2 | reverse complement strand
CGGAGAAGTGGGCAGCGGGAAAACCAGTATCTGCCGAAAGATGGCCGCTTCTCTGAATACGGGTCTGTACCGGGTGTTTTACGTTCCTCTGACCACCGGCAATGTAACGGATATCTACAAATCCATTGCCTGGGAAATGGGGCTAACCACGGAACGGAGCCTGGCAGCCCTTTATCGTTCCATCCATATGGAGGTCAACCGACTCTGTCTGGAATCCAAAATCAGGCCAGTGCTGATTATTGATGAAGCGCAATACTTGAGAAACGAGGTCCTCGAAAACCTCAGGCTGCTGACAAACTATGAGATGGACTCACAAAATCGTCTCTGCATGATATTTGTTGGCCAGGCCGAGTTGAGGCGACGGCTTTCACTGTCCGTCCATGAGCCTTTGGCTCAAAGGCTTGTGGTGCGTTATCACATATCCGGTCTTGCAAAAGAGGAGTTGCTCCCTTATCTGAAACACCGGCTTGAGTTGGCCGGAACCCAGATGGATCTTTTTGAACAGCCGGCTCTTGAAGCGCTTTTTCAGGCGACAAACGGTCTGCCACGCAAAATCAATCTGCTGGCACACCTCTCATTGAATGTGGCGGCACTGCAGAATGCCCAGCTTGTATCGGCTGAACATATTCTTACCGCAGTGGAGGAAACGGGATAGTGCTAAACCTGCATAATCAGATTCGGTGAAACAGAGGCGAGCTCTGCTGAGGAGCAACTCGCCAAGGGATAGCCGGATAGGCGACGACGAAATATCGTCATCGGGGAGGGGAGTCTTCGGGCTCCCCTTTTTTATGTGATATTTCCGAGGAGCCTTCATGCCTAAAAAA
>ADZZ01000745.1 GCA_000179315.1 delta proteobacterium NaphS2 | reverse complement strand
GGCTTCCGGATCGTCCCGGTGGACCCACGAGTTTTGGTTGCGGATGTTGGCCATCTCAAACAGATATTTGTTCAGGCCGCTTTCCGACAGACTATCCTGAAAAAGGGCTTCATGGGTCGTGGGAGAGCAGGCGGCCACCACCACCCGGTTGATGTTTTCTTCCTGGATCACCTTTTTGATCTTTTCCTGTGTATCCTGTGAACAGGTAAACAGATTCTGATCCGTGAAAACCACGTTGGGAAGCGTTGCCGCATATTCGGTTACGGCCGGAACATCGACCACACCCCCGATGTTGATGCCGCAGTTGCACACAAACACGCCGATGCGGGGTTCTGCATCCGCCACATCGATTTCGTCCGGGATGACTTTGGTTTTGATCTCCGTCCCGCGACTTTCGGAGAGTATCACGCTGGAAGCACATGCCGCAGCGCTGGCTTCCATCACCGACTGGGGAATGTCTTTAGGTCCCTGAAAGGCGCCACAGACAAAAACGCCTTCCAAAGAGGAATTAACCGGTTTAAAGGGCTCCGTGTGACAGAAATTGTCCTCATTAAGCGCAATACCCAAGTCATCCGCCAGTTGGACCACCTGAGGCGTTATTTCCATGCCGACGGAGAGCACCACCATGTCAAATTCTTCTTCGACAAAAACGCCCTCTTCGGTTGCGTATTTCAGGATCAGTGAATCGTCATCAAGTTTGGGATCGATGGTGTGAATGCGGGACCGGATGAAGCGGACCCCGTGTTTGTCTTTGGCATTGTTGTAGTAGATTTCAAAATCTTTTCCATGGGTACGCATGTCCATGTAGAAAATGGTGCAGTCCAGGCTTTCTCCTGCGTGTTCCTTGGCGATGACCGCTTCCTTGATGGCATACATGCAGCATACCGACGAGCAGTAGCCATGGTCGCACCTGTTGATATCACGGGATCCCACGCATTGCATCCAGGCGATTTTCTTGGGTTCGGCATGATCGGAATTCCTGACCAGGTGCCCCATGGTGGGGCCTGAGGCCGAAAGGATCCGTTCAAATTCCATGGACGTGATAACGTTGGGGTGGTTCGTATAATGATAGGTCTCAAACCGGGACGGATCAAAGGGTTGAAACCCCGGGGACAGAATGATGCTTCCCGTCTGAAGTTCAAGGGTCTCGGGTTTTTCTGCGTGTGTATCGAGCGTTACCGCTTCCGCCTTGCAGGCGGCGACACACTGGAAACATTCGCAGCAGTATCCGCAGTTTAAACACCGACCGGCTTCCTCCTGCCCTTCCGATTCCTCATAGCCCAGTTCCACTTCCCTGAAATTCCCGGCCCGGTCCGTTACTGGGAGTCCGCATTGA
>ADZZ01000746.1 GCA_000179315.1 delta proteobacterium NaphS2 | reverse complement strand
TTTGTGACCTGCCAGAAATTTCTCAGCACGCGCAGAGTATTTTCAGGCAGCGGCACCAGCCGGTCTTTGTTGCCCTTGGCGTCGCGAATATGAACTCGCATATTGACGGAGTCGATATCACCGACAGTCAGCCTGATTCCTTCGCCAAGGCGCAGCCCCATGCTGTAGGTGGTAAAGAAAAAGACTTTGTAGCTCAACTTGTTGGTTTCGGCGAACAGCCGGTTGAGCTGCTCAATGGATAGAATATCCGGGATCCTGGATGTTCTTGGCGGTTTGATTAAGGGGATGTCTTCCCAGGTTTTGTCCAGTACCCTGGCGTAAAAGAACTTCAGACCATACAGATCGAGCTTGACCGTACTCCAGGAATGGCATTCCAGAAGCTCATTAAAATAGTCAAGCAACTGGTCGGATGTAAGATTGACGATCCTGCAATCGAAATAGTTTCCGATTCGCCTGATCGCCCTTGAGTACGCCTCAATGGTTTTTGGCCGTAATCCATTGAGTTTCAGGTATTTCTGGTGCTTCCGGTAATACTTGTTGAATTGCGAATTTTTTGGCATGGTGGTATCCATTGTAATCTCCTCCTTGTAATGATTGAAATGAAAGGCAAATGCGCCTTCCTTGATGATTTCTTTTTATTACAAAGTTGGAGGAGATTACAGCAGGTTAATCTGGGAGAAAAAAATCGCTGGAATTGTCTGCCGCGTAGCGGCTTCGTCCAACCACTTTCTGCACTTGACAGGTGTTCCGCTGTCGCTCCACCCCTGCAAGTGAGAAACACGTTCGGTAAAAATACCTATGAGTCAATTTAAAAACTGAAGTTTCACAGAAAATGCCCCCGGCTTGATCAGCCGACCATGCGCAGCAACGCCTCCAGGAAAGATTTTCGGGGCAGTTTGTTGTCTTGGTTGCAAACGGCATGAAAATCATCGCTCAATGCGGACTTAGCGATGATATGTCTCAGGTCGGAAAAGGCGAAACTGTTGCGACCCTTGACCTTGTGCCTGCGTTCGGGAATGTTTTCGAGCCGTGAACCATAGATCCAAATGATTGTTGCGGCCATTATGGAAAAATTGATGTGATTGATCACTGCCTGTGCATTGCGGGTTTGGCTTTTGCTGCTTCCAATGTCTTGCTTGATCTCCTTGAAACCCGACTCGATTTTCCACCTGGCCCCATAATACTCGATAATTTGCTCAACCGACAGCTTCAAGTCCGTGGAGAAGATTGCGATCCACTGTGTTTTTCGAAAGACCCAGACAACCCGGACAGGGCACTTGAGTGTTTTGAGCATAACGATTTGGGAGTATGCGTTGACTTCACGGTATTTTCCGTACAGGAAGACGTGATAGGTTGAAGCGTACGCCATGAATGCCGCCGCCATTTCAGCGCACGAACCCAACCTGCTGCCATATTTTTTGGGTCTTCCCGGCTTTTTGGAAGAACCGATCTTGGGGATGGAGTACAGTACGGTATTGGAACGTAATCTTGAAAGCAAATGAACAAAATTTCCGAGTTTAGTGCGGAGGGGTTTGAACAGGCCGTTATTTCCGAACCAGCTGTCACAAACGATTATTATGTCAACGCCGGCAAAGTGTTGAGCTACCTGAATTACCATCTCGACAGCTTGTTGGAGTTTGGTTTGGAAAGAAACGACCTTTCCGGCAACCCTCATATTGTCCGATTTGGCATTTATGGCCTTTTGGGGCAAATAAAATCGCTGTGAAA
>ADZZ01000747.1 GCA_000179315.1 delta proteobacterium NaphS2 | reverse complement strand
TTGGTTCACGACATGGGAAAGGGAATCCTTTCGGCTATTGCAGCGGTATTCCCGGGAACACCTGATTTTATCTGCCATTTTCATTTTTTAAGAGATATCGGCAAGGACTTGATGGAAGATGAATACAAAAAAATCAGGAATCGCCTCAAAAAGCACAAGATCCGTGGTTCGCTTCGACGGATGGCCAAGAGTCTTGAAAGAACTGCTGTTCAAGACCGCAAGGTAATGGAGCAACTAAATGCCGGCATAAAGCATGGGGATGTCAGAACCGGTGCCGAAATGTCGATCGCGTCCGCATTTGCTTTGATTCAGTGGGTTTTTGATATTTCGGCGGAACTGAATGGATATGGCTTTCCTTTCGATCTTCCTCACCTCGCTTTCTATCACAGATTGAAAACGGTTTACACCCTTGTTGAGGCAATTTGGGAAAGCCCGCACAAATACGAAAAGACGCATAAGCCTCTTCACAAGCTTTTCATCGAAACGTCAACCGAAAATTGACCCCTTGCGTCAACCGAAAATTGACCCCTCTATGATTTAATAGTTTTGCATTTATCCATATTCTGGTACGCTGTTTTCACCTGCTCGGAGGATAGGGCAACTGCTGGGAAGCAACCCGAGCGCCGAAGCAGGTGACGTAGGCATGGGGCCGTACTCGATAGTACGGCCCTTTCCTCATGTCTTTTATTACATGCTTATGTCCATAATGCGTTAAATCCCGGGGGTTTGGGGGCTGGCCCCCATTTAAATCAGTCAAACATTCCTTCAAGTCGCCAAATATTTTTGAATTAAGCTATTTATATGGTTTACAGCAACGATTCGCGGAGTTGGGTTAAGTTATTTGCTTCAACAACTCCAGTGCTTTCTCCTGACTTTTCCCAATTTCAGACCGCGATACGTCACCAATTAGAATCGGATAAGTATATCCGGTTTCTTGGACCAGGAGTCCGCCGAACGCATCTGCGATCCTGTAAATATAGTAATCCTCAAGGTCATCAAACCAGGTGGTGTTTTCATCTGTAAACTCAAAACTGACTGTTTCCAGCCTGCCCTTTAACGTATTGTATATAGTGATTTCTTTCATTTGGGGCTCCTTTTCAATGTTTCCTTTAAACGGTAACTGTCCCAGTCGCAATGA
>ADZZ01000748.1 GCA_000179315.1 delta proteobacterium NaphS2 | reverse complement strand
ATCGGAGTTGATCCCGATAACCAGCAAAAAGGCATCGGTGAGCAGCTGATTAATGAGTTTCTCGAACATCTGAAAAGCCTTGGTGTGGAGAAAGTCAGCACTCTGGTGGCCTGGAATGACTCCGACCTGATCCATTTTTTCAGCGCAAACCGGTTCGCCCCTTCAAAAACCATCTACCTTGAAAGAAGGGTTTGAAGGGGCCTATTTCGGTTCACTTGTTCTCATTTATCCGAGGGCCCTTGTCAGGGCTTCGGCAATTACTTCGGGATGGGTGAAGCGAGTCTCATGTCCGTCATCTGATTCAAAGAACTTTAACCCGGTTTAACCACCCCGGGCATTCCTTTTCCACCGCATCCATGGCGGCCACAGACCCCAGGACTTTGACCACCCCTTCAGTCGCAACCCTTTTCAGAACTTCTCCCATGCTCTTAAAATCAGACGGCGTGGTCCTCAGAAGTTCTTCCCGCATTTGCTGGCGCATGCTTTCCGTATCCTTTGTGAGATACCGAATCATGGAGACATACCCCCGGGTATCCGGCAGCATATAACCGTCCAGATCCCCGATGGCACCGATAATGCTTTTGGTCAATTCCTCCTCTGAAAGGGTTTTCTTTTCCAGGAATTGCGCGGATTGGTCAAATACCTCCAGTGTTCGGGTCAGGTTGGGATCCCGATAGGAAACAAAGGTCAAAACATTTGAAATGCGGTCCAGCAGGCAGAAAGCCCCATAGGCACCCCCCTGCACCCGTACGCGATCCCACAGCCAGGCGTTTCGCACATATCGGGTGATGGCCAGGGCCGAACCGTGAAATTCATAGCCCAACGCCCCAAGATCCACACCCTTTCCCACATAGTTCACCTGGGACGGGATGGTCAATCCCTCGAAAAGGGGTTCGCTGTGATCGGGCCAATCCCCCTTTGAAATGTCGGTGGGAGAAACCGGCACATCGGGCAGGGCTTCTAGTAACCGGCGCAAACGCGGTTCAAAGCGGTTCCATCCGGCGCCATCAACGGTAATATTGGCCAGGACGGTTTTTCGGTTCACCAAAATGCCATGAACATCCTTCAAGACGGCAAGAACCTTCGGCCAGTCTTCCTCAACATCCCGGGCCAGTTGTCGAATGAAAAAGAGATAACCGATCCCCCCAATTTGCTCCGAAGCCCAATGGGCCCGGGAAAAATGGGACCTCAGACGCTGGTTCACCATCTGGTGACCCGCGGGGATCAATTTCTGCTCAACGCGGGCTTTTTCCTCCATGACCATCTGTCTGAAACGTTCCCGGTTGTCCAACCGGACCGTCAACAGCACCTCTTCAAGAATCTGAGCCATGGCATCAGCCTGGTGAATCATGGCTTTTCCCCGAAGAAAGAGCCAGGCCGCGCCTCTTTCATCCCCCTGCACATCCGACGTAAGGGGTGCGGGACGAATCCCCCCCGTCTTTCGGCTGATGCGCTGGGTGAGCGTCACGAAATCCTCCTTTTCCGTTCCCATTTCGACAAAGGCCCTCCCCAGGAGGGGAACATAGGGCACATACCGGGCGGGCAGATGTTGAAAGTTGAGACCCAGATCCAGATAAACGATGCCGTTGGTAAACATATCGTGATACAGGATCGGGGTCCCCTTTTCATCCATTTCAACCAGAGGAATAAACTTGTTCCGGGGCGCCAGATCTTTCCGTTTCAGCATGGGAATGGTGGCCAGCGCTTCAGGAGTATCCGGTTCTTCCTGGAGGCGTTTCAATTCAAGGGTGTTTTCCCGGACCGCTAAGAGCCTCTTTTCATCCATATCATTTTTGGCCTTTTGAAGCCTTTCCCTTTCGGCCTCCGCCTCCCTTTCGCCCAGGTCCCCATCGGGTTCCAGAATCAACGTGGTCCGATGGGGATTTGAAAGAAACGCCCGGTCAATCAAATGCTCAAAATAGCGGGGTTCGGCTTTAATCTGCCCCTTGAGCCGTTCGAGGGGACCTTCGAAGGCCAGCAGGTCCAGGGGATCCCCTTCGTAAAGCCAGGTGGTAAGGGACCTGAGCATCAGCGAAAGGCCCCGGGGGAAACTGCCCGTGTTGTTTTCCCGCAAACGGAATTCAATGGTGTTGAGGGCCGCTTCCACCGTATGGGGATCAATACCCGAGAGGCTGAGGGATTTCAGGGTTTCCAGGATGAGATTCTCGATTTGTTCCGCATTTTTCGTTTCCATTCCCTTGAGGCCGGTGGAAAAGCACATCTGCATGAGTTCGGTTTCCAGGCCCCCGCCGGCGACATCCTCCCCCAGTCCCGAATCGATCAGTGCCTTTCTGAGCGGGGAGGCCGGCATGCCCAGCAGGATAAACTCCAGGACCCGCAGAGCGAAATTGGCATCCACGCGGGTTGTTTCATCCAATAGCCAGTTCATGGTGATCATCCCCTTGGCATTCGACACGTCCCCTTCACCCACCATAAAAGGGCGGACCTGCTTTTTTGGTTCATCAAAGGGTGCCTGCAGTTTAACCTCGGAATCCACCGAAATCGGATCAAATGCCTGCAACACGCTTTCCAGGCGATTGAGACGTTCATTGGGGTCATCATCTCCATAAAAGAAGATCCATGCGTTGGACGGATGATAATACCGTTTGTGAAAGGCATGAAACTGCTCGTAGGTGAGCTCGGGAATCACCTTCGGATCCCCGCCCGAATCGAGGCCGTAGGCATTGTCCGGGAACAAGGATTGAAGGGAGTATTCAGAGAGAACATTATCCGGTGAAGAATAGGCCCCTTTCATTTCGTTATAGACCACCCCTTTGTACACCATTTCGGCATCCGCTTTCTCCAGTTCAAAATGCCACCCTTCCTGCTGAAAGATGGCCGGCGTGATTCTGGGGTAGAATACCGCGTCCAGGTAGACATCCATGAGGTTGTAAAAATCCTGAAGATTCTGGCTGGCCACGGGATAACAGGTCTTGTCCGGGTAGGTAAAAGCATTTAGGAAGGTCTGAAGCGACCCTTTCAGGAGTTCCACAAAAGGTTCCTTCACCGGATATTTCTTTGATCCGCACAGAACGGAATGCTCCAGAATATGGGCCACGCCCGTGGAATCAAAGGGAGGTGTGCGAAAGGTGATGCCGAAGACCTTGTTTTCATCATCGGTGATCATGCTCAAAATCTGGGCCCCTGTCTTTCTGTGACGGTAAAGCCGGGCCTCGGTTTTCAGTTCGGCTATTTCCTGTTTCTTGATCAATTCAAATGCGTTGTTCTCTTTCATAGGTTCCTCCGGGCGACGCAATCGGTTTTCTGCGGGGTTCCTTTTTGTATCGGATGACCTGGTATGCCACAAAAGTCAGGAAAATGACAAGCCCTATGTAGTTCATGACGAGAACCGCCACAAGGATCCCTTCGGGGATAATGGAATGGATGCCTTTTTTAAGGGTTTTCAGAAAATTGGGAAGCACCTCCTTGGGCAGCCTTCAATACCGGCCTTTTGGGCTTCAAGGTGAACAATCGTTAGAAATTCCTACAAAATAAAGTTAAATAGCATCACAGAGTTACTCTTTTTGTCAAATGGAATTTGGTCTCTTGTCATTTCAGTGATTTCTGCAAGTCTGCATGGTCAAATGCCGAACTCATGAGTTCGATCTCTTCTTTACCGATCCCCAGCCTAGCGGCATTTTTCCGCCAATCATTAACCGCTACGCCCACATCCCTTGCGATTCTCCTTGCCGTTTTAGCATCAACGCCAAATTCCCGGGCCACGTCATAGGCAAGGTCCAGAGATGCTGTCCCGTCGTATAGATCTATCCGGGTGTGGAGAATTCTCGGCTTTTTGTGGGCCGGAGTCGGTTCAAGGTCATATACCGGCGACAATTTCCAACCGGATGTCCCTTCATATTCATGGCTGAAAGAAAGGGAATCCGCTGGTCAACCGTGTGACGATCAAAACGTTCCAACAACAGTACGTTTTTCCCAAGGGCCTTTACCAGACGACTTCCGGCATCGATAAACCGGCACGCTTGGCCATCTGAAAGGATAAGAATTC
This sequence comes from delta proteobacterium NaphS2, assembly GCA_000179315.1. Lineage (GTDB taxonomy): Bacteria > Desulfobacterota > DSM-4660 > Desulfatiglandales > Desulfatiglandaceae > NaphS2. Next base: position 1,603 of record ADZZ01000748.1, on the reverse strand, counting down.
CCAGGAAACCACGTCCCATTCATCATGATCACTCGGAAATTTGGCGATGAGAAGATTTCCGTTATTATCGAGGATCGAAGCTTTGGGCCTTGCCCCACCGATGGATGCGCCGGGATCAACCAATTCCCGTATATCTTCATCCAGTTCTTTTCGGCTCAGGACTCGATCGGAAGCATTCAAAAGCCGTCCGAGCTTCACCAAAGGCGGGATGGGGGTATCGGTCTCCAAAGCCAAATGCGGGCCATCCAAACGCTCGGAAAATCGCAGTGCTCCCTGTCTGGCCCTGTCGTTAACCATCAAAAGAAAATCCGATTCATACAGCTTTCGAGGCGTTCTTTTTTCAGATTTCGCGCTCCTGGCTTCTCTTCGTTCCATCAACAGCCTCCCCCACCGATCCGGTGCGGRATCCCCAATGGATCCATGGTGTATCCACAAACGTCCGACAAAATAGGTCTTCCCTTTGAGATCGATATGCACGAAGATTTCTTTTGACATTCTGGACTCACTTCCGCACCCAGCCTTTTGAGGCCGGTTCTGACGGAAACAGATGCTGGTGCGTTTAGACCTTTCCACCGGTCCCATGGATATGAATGTGCCGGGATGGCGGTTGCATCAGTTATCGACGGGAAATTAAAGCCGCTATCTCTCCGGAGATGGCCTTGCGGTTGGAAGGCTGGCTGGGTGTTGATAACGGTGGCTGAGCTGACCTATGGATCGGCCAGCAGGCCGCCTATGACCTCTGGCAAGCGCGCAAAGCCGGTATGCCAAAAGTACAACGAGCCGAATTAATGGCTGCATGAAAGCCCAACGCAACCCTGGTCCATCATCTCAAAATTCCGTTTTTAAGCCCCGGATCGGTTTCGGCCTTTTCAACCCGGCAAATGAGCCGCCCTTCACCCAGCAGAACCATTACCTGATCCCCCGGCTGTATTGCGGAAGCTCTTTTTAATATCCGCTCATCCGGCAGATCGAAGGTGATGCTGTACCCCCGCTTCAAGATAGCCGTCGGATTCAGATCCCACAATCCCTTTTTGAGCAGATCAAGACGCATCCCCAGCCCTCGGAGTTCATTTTGCATGGCGCGAACCAGGGATGATTTTTGAAACGCAAGATGTTGCCTGTGGGATGCGACCCTGTTCTTGGGAGAATGGGTCAACAACGCATTGGACTTCTCGTTCACGGCCATGCGGCTTCGGTGAAGGACAAAGTACATCAGACGGCTCAGTCGCTGCTGTAACTCATCCAAGTGCAGCCACGCATTGGCAAGCCTTCTTCTCGGATCTTTGAGGCGGTCTTTCAGGTTGTTCAGCGTCTCCCTGTAGTACCTTTGTTGATGCCCCATCACCGCCACCATTCGAGATCGCAGGTCAATTAAGCGATTTTTAAGAGCCTCCTTTTCCGCTACCAAAAGCTCGGCGGCAGCCGATGGGGTCGGCGCTCTGAAGTCCGATGCCAAATCGCTGATGGTCACATCAATCTCATGCCCAACGGCCGAAACCACCGGTATCCGGGACTGTCTGATGGCCAGGGCCAATGCTTCTTCATTAAAAGCCTGTAAATCTTCCAGCGAACCGCCCCCCCGGGTCAGAACGATCACATCCAC
>ADZZ01000749.1 GCA_000179315.1 delta proteobacterium NaphS2 | reverse complement strand
TTGCCAGCTCCTTTCCGATGGAATATCAATAAGTTGTTATCGAATCCTATCACGAGATGGAGCGAATTTCAAGGGTAAAAAGTTAAATAACTAGTTGAATTTATTGGCATAAAAATTGAAAAAATTTTTCATTTTTCGTGCCAAAATTCTCTGCGCATAATAAAAAAAATGCGCGGAACTGGCTGGAAAAATTGGAAAAGGTTCAAAAACGGTGAAACTTTAGTTTACATTATTAAGATTCAGCAATGTGTCAAGAGGATGCGTTGATGAGTCCACACCCACTTCAAAAAAGGGCACCAAAAGCGTTGCAGCCTTAACTTTATCCGTTGCTCCCGGAATTCCGTCAGCCAACCCCGCACCCGCAAAGCACAGGATAACAATGGCGACGATAAAACCGCATATTGTTTTTTTCATGACCAATTCCTCCTTCCTCTCCATATGATCTGAATAATCCGCTGTCCTCAAAGCCAAACACAGCGTAAGATCGGCCTGAACAACTCATGCCTTCAAGGGTCAGGCCCATCCATCCCTCGAAGGCCCGTACCGGTAGTTTTGAACACACCGATTTCACCAATCAGCCCTCCCATAGTATAAATTCAGCTTGCCAAGAATTTCAACAGTGCTCATTCGACAAATTGTTACTTTGTCGAATTCCAGCGCCTGCAAAGAACATTTATAATTTGTAATCTAAAGCGTCTGTATAGTGGTCACTTTTGAAAAAAGAGATTGCGTGATACGCACGGTTAAGCGCCAATGGCGGTGAATCCTGAAAAACACGGAATTTATTCCAATGAAACGAAAAAAAATCACTAAAAATCAGGGGCTCTGGCGCTCTGCCAATGGATTGAGAGATAAGAGATACCGAAAACTCTATCATTTACAGGCAACCCGACTATCCCTTGAAAAAAGGGGCTCGCGGCTTTCCGTACCCACTTCACGATGGGCTTGGCATTTTTCTGTTGGATACTTACATTTTCAGTCAAGAAAAATCCGAGGGAATCAGCGGATTCTTTACCGGACATTATTATTTATTTAACCTAATAGCACAGCCATCATAAAAAATTAAGAAAAAAAAGCAACCGCCTTAAAATCATTAGACGGACGACCTTTAACATAGAACAACGGCACGCAATAGGCGCCAATCACTTTCGAAATCGTGGTCTCAATGGCACGGTTCCCACGGTTCCTTTGTACAGGGTGACGCTGCCTGAAACAGCATACCGAGGAACCGCCGAAGGAACAATGAGCGAAACGCCTTTTCCCAAAGGCAAGGTTCGGCCGCTTTTTAAATCCTTGATCACGCCCGTTCCTTTCATGCAGAGCAAAATTTCAACACTTCTCTTCATTTCACTCATGAATGTCTCTTGATTTCTCAGAACAATCCTCGACAGACGAAACTCATGGACAGGGGTCTCATAGATCCGTTCGAAATTGGGATCAGGAGAGGGTCGCTGCTTTTTGGCGGCAGCGACGGTAAAATGGACGATCTCCAACAGTTCGGGAATGTCCACATGTTTAGGGGTCAATCCTCCTCTCAGCACATTATCCGAACTGGCCATGATTTCCATTGCAACCCCTGAAAGATATGCGTGCAGCTCACCTGCCGGGACATAGATGGCTTCGCCGGGAAAAAGATCCAAAAGGTTCAGAAACAGCGGCGACAGGACGCCCACATCCCCCGGATATTCGCGGTTCAACGCCTGAACCCAGTAAAAGGCGCGATCCTCATCAACAACGCGCGCTGCGCCTTTTACCGCTTCCCCGATCATCCGCACACTCCGAAAACGCTCCATGGTCACAAGACCCGTGAAAAAGCGCTTCAACCCCTCGTCGTTGGGTTCCCTCCGCAATAAATCCAGCTCCACCAGGGGAAACGCGGCAAAAACCCGATCCATCAATTTCAAAATATCTTTCGGCGCACGGAAACCTTTCATGGCCTCAAAACGGCTCACGGCACAAAGGCACTCGGGCTTGCGGTTCGCATCCCTATAGTTCCGGTTGGGAGCATCCAGGGGAATATTGAGCCGGTTTTCACGATCGAACCCGGCGCTTGCCTGCACCCGGCGGGGATGAACCTGAATGGACAGGGGGCGCTCAACCGCAAGCACCTTCAACAAAAAAGGCAGCTCATTTGCGTACCGCCCCGCCGTCTCACTTCCCAGGACCGATGCGGGATCTGCACGGATCACATCGATAAGGGATCGCCATTCCCCGTTCACCCGAACCTGTGACGGCGCTTTGGGATGGCCTCCCATCCACAGTTCGGCAGCGGGTTCCCGCCAGGGCTCCGGCATGCCTAAAAAGGATTGGAGGAAGGTTCTGGAGCCCCAGGCATATTTCTGTACCGGATTTTTCAGAATACCGATCTGTTTCAAGGCAGGCTCCTCACTACGAGTCGCTTGTTGCGTCAGGCTTGTTTTAAAAACGCTTCGACGATGGACGCGATTTCCCCGGTCTTTCCCCCGTAGAAATGGTCCGCCCCCTGAATGATGCGAAGTGTTGCATGCTTGTTCCATCCGGGCAGCATCTTTTGAATCATGTGCGGGGGGGCGATATCATCTTGAGCGCCGGTAATGATCAGTTGAAGCTGCGGCGTGTAATTCAGAAAGGAGAAATCAATGAAATTTACCGGCGGCGATACCATGATCATTTTGGCGACTGCATGCATTTTATTGATTGCCTGTGCATTCACCCAGGCGCCAAAGGAATATCCCGCAAGCTGAACGGCGGTCAGGCCCAAGCCTTCGAGATATGCCACAGCGCCTTGAACATCGACCTGTTCGCCGACCCCTTCTTCGTAATGACCGCCGCTTCTTCCCACACCCCTGAAGTTAAACCGGAGGGTGGTAAAGTTCGCCTTTTTAAAAGCCTTAACAACGGATTCCACCACATTGTTGTGCATGGACCCGCCATACTGTGGGTGCGGGTGGGTAATGACCACCCCTGCATCACCCGAACCTCGGTTCAGAAGGCCTTCCAGCTTCAAATCCGCTGATTCAAAAAATACCTGTTCCTCCGCCACGAACACTTCCTCCCCTCATGGGCCCGCCAACTCTTTGAGCAGCATGTATTCTCCTTCATCCTCCAGGGTGTAGACTTTTTCCATCACTTGAATCCGGGAGGCATAGTTAAATGTGGTATCCCCCTCACGTGCCAGGGAAAGCTTTTCAAGGATTTCACTGACGATGGCCCCCATAAGTTGGAAATCCATGACCACCAAATGACCTGGAATCGAGATCTCTTTCTCGGCGAATTGGGCTTCGATCCCGTGAGTGACGAAAATATGCTCTTTTTGCAGATATCTGATATCGATGTGCTGCGAAGGATCGGACTGATTTTGGATGGATGCGACGACGGTCTCAGGGCCGGGCGGCGGCGTGTCGGGTGGCATATCTATTTCTCCTCTTTGGACAGCTTGTTTTAACCGGACTTCAAACAGCTAGCAATGGACGGCAAGGCCGCTTACCACATCCGATGCCTGCGCCATCATTCGATCGAAAAGGTCCTTCACCGTGGGAATATCGTGCACCATGCCGATCCCCTGTCCACAAGACATAATTCCCAAGTCCACATCCCCTTCGTGGTACATGCGTTTGGCCTTCTCACCGGCCACCACATTGAGAATCTCCGGCAATTCCGCGTGGTCCGACTCCAACGCAGCACATTTCTCGGCCGCGGCATTCTTCCAAACCCGGTGGGTGGAGCCGATGGTGCGCATAACCAACATGGTATCCAATTCGCTGGCATTTAGAAGCGCCTGTTTCACATTATCATGAAGCGGGGCCTCCTTAGTCGCCAAAAGCCGGGTACCCACGATAACCCCCTGCGCACCCAGCGCCAGAAGGGCCGCGATCCCCCTGCCGTCGGAAACGCCACCGCCACCGATGACCGGGACATCAAGGCTTTCCACGGCCCGGGGAACCAGCACCAGGGTTCCCACGTCCAGTTTTCCCGTAGCACCGCCGTTTTCGTATCCCACAACGGTCACCACATCGGCGCCCATTTTCTGGACTTTCAAAGCATACCGGATTCCTACGCATTTGTGAATCCAGGTGAGACCCGCCTCTTTAAACCGTACGCAGAGCGCCTCGGGCGCCGAATGCCCGGAAGTCTCCACAATCTTGACACCTTTATCCAGCAAAACATCCAGATAATCGTTGTTGTCGATGGGGCGCATCATGGGAAAGAGGTTCAAATTTACGGCGAAAGGACGGTCCGTCAGCTGGCGCAGACGGTCCAAGGCATTACCGAATTCCTCCCGATTCCGATAGATGGCCGACGCCAATACGCCCAGACCGCCGGCATTGGAAATGGCCGCGGTAAACTCGGCATCGGACAGGTGCATCAGGGTTCCCCCCACCAGGGGATACCGAATGTTCAACAGATCCATTACCATGGTCTTAAACATACATTTTTCCTTTCCGGGCCGGTTCCATCAGGTTCCCATCTCCCAAGAAGAAAGATAGTGTTTCTGTTCCTCCGTCAAGGTGTCGATGTCGACGCCCATGGATGCCAGCTTCAGCCGCGCGATCTCCTGGTCAATGGCGTGGGGGACGGGATAAACCTTCTCTTTCAGTTCGGCATGTTCCCTGGCCATGTACTCGGCGCTTAACGCCTGGTTGGCAAAACTCATATCCATGACGCTTGAAGGATGCCCTTCCGCCGCGGCCAGGTTCACGAGTCGTCCCTCTCCCAGCACGTAAATTCTGCGGCCGTTGTTCAGCGCGTACTCTTCCACAAATTCCCTGATTTGACGTCTTTCCACCGCCACCTTTGCCAGGTTTTTCAAATCCAGCTCCACATCAAAATGGCCCGAATTGGCCACAATGGCCCCTTCCTTCATCTTCAGGAAATGTTCGACGCGGATCACATTGATATCGCCCGTTAATGTGCAGAAAAAATCACCCAGTGGTGCGGCCTTTTCGATGGGCATCACCTGAAATCCGTCCATGACCGCCTCCAGGGCCCTGAGCGGATCCACCTCGCAAATGATCACGTGTGCGCCATGCCCTTTGGCTTTGGTCGCCACACCCCTGCCACACCAGCCGTAACCGCTGACCACAAAGGTGCTGCCCGCCAGCAACCGGTTGGTCGCCCGAATGATACCATCCACCGTACTTTGCCCGGTGCCGTATCTGTTATCGAAAAGATGTTTGGTATCCGCATCGTTCACGGAAACCACCGGGAATTGCAGCACCCCGTCTTTTTCCATGCTTCGAAGCCGGATCACGCCGGTGGTGGTTTCTTCGGTGCCGCCGATGACGTTCTTTAAAAAGCGGGTGCGGTCTTCCTCCGTGAGGCTTTGGCCCCAGGCACTGACGGACGCTTCAAGATCATCCCATTTCCTGAGTGCAATAAAATGAAGGGAACTTACAAGATCCGCACCATCATCCATGGTGATGTGCGGCTCATGCTGAAGGGCCGACAGGATGTGGCTGTAATAGGTGGCATGGTCTTCGCCCTTAATGGCAAAAACCGGGATTTCATCGTCGGCCACCAGTGAAGCGGCCACATCATCCTGGGTGGAAAGGGGGTTTGAAGCACACAGAACCACTTCCGCACCACCGGCCTTGAGGGTCTTTACCAGGGCGGCCGTCTCCGTGGTCACATGAAGGCAGGCGGAAAGCCTGAGTCCTTTCAGCGGTTTTTCGGACAGGAATCGTTCTTTGATTGTTTTCAGGACCCGCATGCTCTTTTCGGCCCACTCAATTCTCAGCCGACCCTTTTCCGCCAGCTGAATGTCTTTGATATCGTAATCCATATTAAATTTCCTCTTGATGGTTTTCTGAAAATCAGGGACTATTTGACAGCGCTCTTGAGGGTATTGACCACATCCGTCTTTTCCCAGGTGAACTCCGGCAGTTCACGCCCGAAATGACCGTAATTGGATGTCTTGCGATAGATGGGCCGCAACAGGTCCAACCGTTCAATAATGGCCGCCGGCCGCAGGTCAAATTCTTTCTTGACGATCTCGGTCAACTCACGGCTCGGCAATACGCCGGTGCTGTAGGCGCCCACTGCCACGGAAACCGGTTCGGCGCGCCCGATGGTGTAAGCAACCTGGATTTCACACTTTTCAGCCAATCCAGCCGCCACGATGTTCTTGGCGATATAGCGGCACATATAAGAAGCGCTACGGTCCACCTTGGAAGGGTCTTTTCCGGAAAAAGCGCCTCCGCCGTGGTAGCCGAATCCACCATAGGTATCCATGATAATTTTGCGGCCGGTAAGCCCGCAGTCTCCTTGGGGTCCCCCCACAACAAAACGGCCGGTGGTATTGATAAAATACTGGGTTTCATCATCCAGCAAGCTTTCGGGAATCACCTCAAGAATCACTTTTTCGATAATCGATTCCCGAATGGTGTCATAATCCACATCGGGACTGTGCTGGGCCGCGATGACCACCGTATGGATTCTTTTGGGCTTTCCTTCCTCGTATTCAACGGTTACCTGGCTCTTGCCGTCGGGTCTGAGCCACGGCAACTGCCCTGATTTCCGCACGTGGGCCAATCGTCTCGTGAGGGCATGGGCCAGAAAGATGGGCATGGGCATCAGGACTTCCGTATCCCGGCAAGCATATCCGAACATGAGTCCCTGGTCGCCGGCGCCCTGCTCCTTGAAAAGTCCGGTTCCGTCGACACCCATGGCGATATCCGGCGACTGTTTGTCGATGGTGGAAAGAACGGCACAGGTTTCCCAATCAAATCCCATGGAGGAATTCTTGTAACCGATATCTTTGATGGTCTGCCGGACCACCTCCGGCATGTGTACATAGGCGGTGGTGGTAATCTCACCTGAAATCATGGCCATACCGGTGGTTACAAGGGTCTCGCAGGCCACGCGGGAGTTGGGATCCTGTTTGAAAATTTCATCGAGAATATGATCCGATATCTGATCCGCCACCTTGTCCGGATGGCCCTCGGTGACAGACTCCGAAGTAAAAAGAAAATTTGTACTTTTCATGGAAAAGCTCCTCTTATTCAATTGGTTAAAGGTAATGGACGCTGCTTCACTGCTTTTTTGACTTCTTTTGTTTTTTTAACTGGGCATTATCAATCAAGCGGGTTCTTCCAACCCGGGCCGCCAGGGCTATCAACGTACCTTCCGTGAGAACATTGACATCCTCCAGGGTAACGGGGTCGCAGAGCGCAATATAATCGATCTCCGTGTGAGGATATTCCAGAATATAGGACTGTATAAAATTCTTAACTGCCTGTGCGCGCTTTTCCCCTTCGTTAAAGAGCCGTTCGGCCAGATTCAACGATTTATTGAGTGACAGGGCCGATTGCCTCTCTTCCGCCGACAGATAACTGTTCCGGGAGCTCATGGCCAATCCGTCTCTTTCTCTCACCGTCGGCACACCGATGATCTGAATGTCCATGTTAAGATCCATAACCATTCGGCTGATCACGGCCAGCTGCTGGTAGTCTTTTTGTCCGAAAACAGCAACGTGGGGATTGACCATGTGAAACAATTTGGCCACAACGGTAGCGACACCGTCAAAATGTCCGGGCCGCGAAAGCCCGCATAAATGGCGGGGGAGATCCTTTACCACCACACTGGTTTGAGCGCCCTGAGGGTACATTTCCCTTACGGAAGGCATGAACACCATATCGACGCCCACATTTTCGGCCTTTTTGAGGTCCCCCTCGGTATCCCTGGGGTACGCCTCCAAATCTTCATTGGGGCCGAACTGGATCGGATTGACAAAAATGCTCACAACCAGTCGATCACAATGCTCTTTCCCGGCCCGCATCAACGTAAGATGGCCCTCGTGAAGGAATCCCATGGTGGGGACCAGGGCAATGGATTCTCCATCCATGCGCATGGCATGGGCGGCCTGTTGCATCTGCGCAACGGTCTTTATAATCTCCATGAAAGTACCTTTCCTCTGCGGTATTTTCTAATGGTTTCAAAGTAAAATTTATTTTTGTATCACCATCGTTATTCGGTTGTCAATTGCAGCGCGGATGACAGTCGTAGAAAATCCCCCATTTCGAGGGCTTCCCCCCTTTTGGAGGGATCAATGCCACAGGCTGCCAGAGCCTCCAAAAGGGATTCCCTGGTTTGATCCGGCAGAGCACCGCTCAAAGAGTTGATGATTGTTTTTCTTCGATGCATAAAGGCGCCTTTCACCACTTTTTTAAAAACCGCCTCATTGACGGCTCTCCGGGGATAAGGCTTTTCAAAATCGAGAGAAACCACCATGGAATCCACCTTCGGGACGGGAAAAAAAGATCCTTTCAGCACGGTAAGCCTCGAAAGGACCTCCGCATGGTATTGCACCAGAAGGCTCAGCGCTCCGTAGGCCTTGCTCCCCGTTACAGCGGTCAATCGTCGGGCCACCTCCTTCTGGAACATGAGAATGGCCTGTGCTATCCATTGGGGTTTTTCACACATTTTTTCAAGAAGAGGGGAGGAAATGTTATAGGGCAGATTCCCGATGACGGGCATCCTGCCCGGAAAATACGACTTCAGGTCAAGCCAGTCCAGTTTCAGGATATCCCCATGCAGCAGCGTTACGTTGTTGATCCCGGCCATTTTGAGCCTGTTATCCAGCCAGTCCGCCAATCGACCATCTTTCTCCACGGCCAAAATATGTTTTACCCTGGCGGCCAAAGGGATTGTCAGGGCGCCTTTTCCCGGTCCGATTTCCAGAACCGTGTCTTCAGGTGTAAATCTCGAAAGGGATACGATCTTCACACTGATACCGGGGTCCACCAGAAAATTCTGTCCCAGTCTCTTGTTGGGCCGATAGGAGGGGCCTGTTTTCACTCTTTGGACGGTTCCCAAAATTCAATCCCTGCCGGATTCCCGCCACTGCCTGATGCGTTTGAAAATGTACAGGAAAATAAAATAGGAAGGCAATGCGACGAGCGTTCCCATAATGCCCCCCCCCACAAGAAACGCCGCCACCATGAGTCCGCCGGATTCCATGATCTTATGTACGATGGCCATGGATTCCGCACCGGATCGCACCATATCCATAATGGTTTTAAACATGGCGCCGTATCCGTCCATCCCCAGGACCCAGGCCCCCAGCTTGTAGCTGAAATAGTAGAGAAAATACCAGTTCAAGGGATTGCTGACCCAGGTCCCCACGGCTGCCGTAATCTTGCTCCCCTTGAAGACGAGCGCCAGCGCCACGGAAAACGCCATTTGAAAAGGCATGATGGGCATCATGCCCGTAAAAACACCGAAGGTCATGCCGAGCGCCAACTCATGGGGATCGCCCCGCAGCCGAATGAATCGAAGGTAATAGTATCGGATCAGCCTGCTTGCTTTCAAAAGTCAACAACCATGGAAAAGTGCCGAAGGACTTGTCTTCTCCATGTTCCCTGAAAAATAGAGTTCGGAAAAATATGACACCGGCGCGTTTTTTAGTTCTTCGCCATCAGATCCCGGATCGGATATTTGGCCCTGACGTCCACGGACATGGGGGCAATGTCGTTTCGCATAAATTGATGGTAACCGGTCAGCGCAATCATGGCGCCGTTGTCCGTACAGAATGCCGGGCGGGGATAATATACGCTAATACCCTCGGAACGTGCGACGGCCTTAAGACGCTTTTTTAGATGGTTATTGCATGCCACGCCGCCGGCAAGGACCACTGAGCCCACGCCCATGCGCTTTGCGGCGATTACCGCCTTGTCCACAAGCACATCCACAACGGATTCCTGAAAAGAGGCGACAATATCGTTTAAACCGATCTCCCCGTTTAACAAAGTGTCCTCATGCCATTTTTTCAAAAACAGGGAGACGGCTGTTTTCAAGCCGCTGAAACTGAAATCAAGCGATGTCTTGGACAGATAGGCCCGCGGAAACGCCACGGCGTCCCGGCGACCTTTTTCGGCTGCTTTTTCAATAATTGCGCCGCCCGGATATCCCATGCCGCAAATCTTGGCCACTTTGTCAAATGCCTCGCCGGCAGCGTCATCAAGGGTTTGGCCCAAAAGAGTATAGCGACCGAAACCTTCAACGTGATAAAGGCTTGTGTGTCCCCCGGAAACCGTCATGGCCACGAAGGGAAAGGAAGGATATTCCGTTTCCAGAAAGATGGAAAGAATATGGGCTTCCAGATGGTTCACGGCAACCAATGGCTTTCTCAACATATATGCCAGTCCTTTGGCATAATAAAGACCTACCAGAAGTGCCCCCACCAAACCCGGCCCCACGGTAACGGCGATGCCGTCGAGCTCCGCCGCGTCCAGATTTGCACATCTCAACGCCTCATCCACTACAGGGACAATGTTCCTCACATGTTCCCTGCTGGCCAGTTCAGGGACCACCCCGCCGTGAGGGTGGTGAAGCTTCACCTGTGAGTGGATGACGTTGGCATGGGTCTTTTTGCCGTCGGCCACAATGCCGGCGGACGTATCATCACAGGAGGTATCGATGCCTAAAAAAATCATTTACGCCTTCGATTCTTTCATAATGTCAGATATGGGCTGATTCTGGCGTAAACGGCATCGCTGATGCCCCGAACGAACATGAGGTCCTTCAACTGCGTGAATCCGCCTTTTCGCTCACGGGCCGAAACGATGGCCCCAGCCGTTTTAGGGCCGATTCCGGGTACGGCCGTGAGCCCCTGGCGTGTATCCGTGTTGATGGAAATGGGAATTCCCAATGTCAAGCGGTAAAAAGGTGACATCTTATTCTTCGCGAGGGTCACTTCTTTTTTAAGAGTACGGGTTATGATTATCTTGCTGCCCGAGGTCAGCGGCACGGTTTCCCGACGCAGTTCCCCTAGGCCTGAGCCCGTCAGGCCGCCCGCACGATCAAGTAGTTCTGCCGGATGAGGCGGATCAATAAAAGCGTAGACACCGGGGTTTTTGACATCGCCTGCAACCTCGACAAATACTTCTTTTGCGGGTTGCGGACCATCCGGAAACGCGAGCGTTAAAGGATTGCCCAAAAAGTTTAGAAACACCAGCAATAGAAGCAGCAGGAGCGCTCCGGCACCGTCAAAAATTTTCCTCTTTCGCATGCTCTTCGTCCAAGCCAAAGGTATTATGAAGAACGCGTACCGCCAATTCCGTATATTTGTCTTCGATGATGCAGGAAATCTTGATTTCGGAAGTGCTGATCATCAGAATATTGATGCCTTTTTCGGCCAACGCCGCAAACATCTTTTTGGCAATGCCTGCATGGACCCGCATGCCGACGCCGATGATGGAAACCTTGGCGATGTTTTCATCTCCCAGGACCTTTTCCGCACCGACCTCTCTACCCACTTCGCTCACCAGCTTCATGGCTTTGTAAAAATCCCCTTTGGGCACCGTAAAGGTGAGATCCGTAAATCCGTCCTGGCTGGTGTTTTGAACGATCATGTCCACCAGAATACCTGCCTTGAAAACCGGGTCGAAAATTGTGGATGCCACGCCCGGCTGATCCGGAACCTGTCGTATGGTGATCCTGGCCTCATTCTTGTTATAAGCCACACCCGATACTGCGACTTTTTCCATGTCTTTCGTTTCAGCAACCACCATGGTCCCCCTTTCTTTTGTAAATGTGGATCTTACGTGAATCGGCACATTGAATTTCTTGGCAAACTCCACCGACCGGATTTCGAGAACCTTCGCCCCCATACTGGCCATTTCCAACATTTCATCGTATGAAATAAAATCCATCTTTTTGGCTTTGCGGCAGACATTGGGATCCGTGGTATAGACCCCGTCCACATCCGTCAAAATTTCACACACGTCTGCACCTAACGCCGCTGCGAGGGCCACCGCCGTTGTATCCGACCCCCCGCGTCCCAGGGTCGTAATATCACCTCGCGCGTTCAGTCCTTGAAACCCGGCCACAGTCACAATTCGCCCGGCATCCAGGTTTCGGGTAATCCGATCAACCTCAATGTCATGAATTCTGGCTTTTCCATATAACGCATCCGTGTGAATCGCCGCCTGAAACCCCAGCAGGGAGCACGCATCATGGCCCATGGATTTCAATGTGATGGCAAACAACGCCACACTGACCTGCTCCCCCGTGGACATCAGCACATCCAGTTCCCGCGAATCCGGGTCAGGGTCGATCTCTTTCGCCATATTGATCAAGCCATCGGTTTGACCGGCCATGGCGGAGAGTACCACCACCATCCGGTTTCCTTCATTGTGGGCTTCTATAACACGTTCGGCCACCGCCTTGATCTTCTCGATGCTGCCCACCGAAGTGCCGCCATATTTTTGTACAATCAGTGCCATTTCCCTTCCTTCATAGGTCTTGATCGAGGGCTGCCAGGACTTGGATCATCCGGGGATGCTCCCCGGTCATCACCAACTCCCGTGACTGCTCGCCCATAATTTTAATAGCCACATTCAAGCGACGGGCAGGCAGAATTTCGGGCCACTTGTCGCCCCATTCCATCACCACAATCCCCTCACCTTCAAAACACTCATCCAATCCCGTATCCAGAAAATCCTCCGGGGCTTCCAGGCGGTAAACATCCATGTGAAAAAGCGTATGCTTCACACCCTCATAGTCGTTCATTAAAGCAAATGAAGGGCTGGTCACAACCTCGGTGATACCCAAGCCCAGTGCAATTCCTTTGGTGAACCAAGTTTTTCCGCAGCCCAGTTCTCCCGTCAGAACAATCAGATCGCCCCCCTGCAGAAGTTGTCCCAGCTTTCGCCCCAGTCCAACGGTCTCTTCGGAAGACCCGGTTCGGTAACGCACGCGGTTTTCTTTCAAGTAAGCAAGGTCCTTATAACGTCGCCCTTTCCGATGACACCCACCATACGATTTCCGTCCATTACGGGAATCGTATAAACCTTTTTTTGGGTCATGATGGTGGCAATCTCGTCAATGGGCGTTTTTTCATCAACGGTCACAACTTTCCGGGAAAATAATTCTTCCACGGTTGTGGCGTTTATCCGTTTGATTTCTTTTTCAATGTTTTTTGAGCTTTCAAGATAAAACACCGCATCAAAAAGCGCCACCACCGTGGGGATGTGGAGTTTTTTGTCCTTTCGAACCAGATCGCTTTCGCAGATAATGCCGATAAGCAAGCCTTCGTCATCCACCACGGGAACGCCGTTAATACGATTCTTGTAGAGAATCTCGGCAAGTTCCTTCAGCGGGGTTTCTTTTTTGACCGTAATGACTTCCGTCGTCATTATGTCGCTGGCGTTTAGCATGACGGCTGACCTCCATTGCTATTTTTTGGCATCGAAAAATACCCCCATTTCGAATCGCACTTCAAAACGCCTTTACCAAAGCCATCATTTCCCGAACAGCTTTCTCGAATCCCACCAGAACCGCCATGGCAACAATGCTGTGACCGATGCTGTATTCCTGAACCAGGGGCAGATTTTTGAACCGCTTGATATTCTGATAGTTGAGGCCGTGGCCGGCGCTGACGCCCAAATCCATTGACGACGCGGCCTGTGCAGCGCGAACGACTCTTTTAAAGAGCTCCTCCGCCTCCTCTTCGCTTTTTGCCTCAGCATAATGACCGGTATGGATCTCAATAATGTCACCCCGACAGTCGCGGGCGGCCCCCACCTGTTCCGGATCCGGATCGATGAACAAACTGACCTTGATCCCGGCCTCGTGCAACCGACCCACCACCTCGCCGTAATGCGCCGGTCGGGCCAAAACATCCAGTCCCCCTTCCGTTGTGAGTTCCTGCCGCTTTTCGGGGACCAGGGTCACCATGTCCGGTTTGACGGAAAGGGCGATCTCAACCATTTCATCAACCGCCGCCATTTCCATATTGAGCTTTGTCTTCACGGTCTCACGCAACAATTTGAGGTCTCTGTCATTGATATGACGCCGGTCCTCCCTGAGATGGCAGATAATACCATCCGCACCCGCAAGCTCGGCGATGCCCGCCGCCAGAACCGGATCGGGGGCATCAATGCCCCTGGCCTCGCGGATTGTTGCCACATGATCTACATTCACAGCCAGTGTTGCCATCATCCAACCTCCATAAACCAAATCCGTTTAACGTACCCTTTCAGGGTATCGGATTCAGATCAGTGCCAATAAACGTTCTTCCGCCGCCATCATGCGTTCGGAATCTTCTTGAGATCTTTCATGATCATATCCCGTGAGGTGTAAAATACCGTGTATCAACAAGCGGTCAACGGTCTTCTCAAAGGACTCTCCCAGTTCTTTTGCATCCCTTAGCGCCGTGTCCACGGATATAACCACATCTCCCAGCATGACCGTTTCAAAAAGAGGGGTGCCGTCTTCGCCGTCCAACGCCTCCTGCATGGAAAACGACAGCACATCGGTGGCGCCTTCTTTCTGTCGGTATTGCCGATTCAGCACCGCCATGTTCTCGTCATCGGTAAAAAGAATGCTCAATTCTTTATCATGACAGTCCAAGTCTTCTAAGACTCTCTTCACTTTCACCTTTATCTTCTGTTCGTCCAGTCCTGGAACCGGACAGTCCATTTTGATCTGAATTTCCATTTTCGAGCTTTCTTCTGAGACCGTTTTTGCCGTTTCCCGCTCCCTCTTGAGGACGTGCGGGAGCAATCTTCGCCACGGGCTCTGGATATTCAACCCGGTGGTGGAAAATGCCACTCAAGGTCTGATTGAAGCTTTTGGCGATTGCATGAAGATCTTTCAGCGTCAACTCACATTCGTTCAGCTGCCCGTCGGAAAAAACTTTGTTCATGATCTTCTGCACCATCCCCTGTATTCGCGCCGATGTGGGATCCACAAGGGTTTTCGAAGCCGCTTCGATGACATCCGCCAGCATGACAAGACCCGCTTCCCGGGTCTGAGGCCTAGGGCCTCGATAGCGAAAATCCTCCTCTTTTACCTGCAACGACTTGTCCCCTCTTTTCTCGGCCCTCTCTTTGGCCTTTTCGTAAAAAAATGAGATCAGGGAAGTCCCGTGATGCTGCTCAATGATGGCCCTGATCTCCCGACCCAGTTTGGCCTGACGGGCCAGTTCCACACCGTCTTTCACATGGGCGATAAGAATCAGTGCGCTCATGGATGGTGCCAGTTTCTCATGACGGTTGGTTTTATCCGCCTGGTTTTCAATGAAGTAAAGGGGCTTCTTGATTTTGCCGATATCATGATAGTAGGCAGCCACCTTGGCCAGCAGGGGATTGGCCCCGATGGCCCTTGCAGAAGCCTCGACCATACTGCTGACGATAACACTGTGGTGATAAGTCCCGGGGGCCTGAACCATTAACTCCCGCAAGAGAGGCTGATCGAGATTGGCCAATTCCATCAGCTTCATATCGGTTGTGTATCCGAAGGACATCTCGATCAACGGCATCAACCCCGTGGCAATCACGCCGGCCAGCACACCCCCGATGAATGCGGCACAACAGGCGATAACACTTTCAACATTGAAAAAGGCGCCATACAATCCCTCAATGGCAAAGGCCAGAATCATGTTGCAGAGCCCCACTTTAAGGCTCGCCTCAATAAAGACGCCTCGGTCCCTGTAACGGCGGACCCAGGTGGCCGCCAAAAGGGAGCTGACGAAAAAATAGATGAAAAATTCCACGCGACCATCCACGACCGCACAGGCCAAGACGGAAGCGATCAGGGAAAGGCTGGCGGCTGTGACGATACCGTGAAAAATGCAGATCAGCATGGCGCCACCGGCAACCGGAATGGCATATAACAGAGCTCTCGAAGAGAAGAAATGAAAGCCCCGTGCCGTTTCAATGGCCACAAAATTAAACGCAATTACCACAAAAAAGATGACCAGCAGCATCACTGCGTTTAACAACAGGTCTCTGATTTCAGAATCGTGGGACCTGCTTTTCCTGAGGCCCAGTTGATACATGGAAACCAGCAAAAAAGCCATGAGAACCGCCATGGCCGGGACTCTTCCCAACATCTTTTTCTGTTTCAAGTATTTGTACTGAGCATTCAATTTGACCAGTTGCTCAGGGTTAATCCGCTCGCCTTCCCTGATAAAAATCTCGCCTTTTTTTACTTTGAAAAAGAAGGGCTTGACCGATTTGCCGGCCGCTTCCTTCCTTAGCGCCGTCTCGCGCTTGTTGAAAGTAAGATTGGGTTTGATGAGGGTTTCGCAAAGCGCCAGCGTGGCTTGTGCCAGCGTTCCCGGCCACAGGTTCTGGGTGAGCGTCCGAGCCTCGTTCTGAACAAAAGAAAGGGCCGTGTTAAGGTCATAAAATCGGTCAAAATCGGTAACCGTCTCTTCTTTGCCGTCCTGGATGTTCTGAAGGACAATGCCTCTGCCGCGATGGCTCATGAGCATTGCTTGATTGCTCACCACGCCTCGCTTGAATACATCCCTTAAGAGCCTGATGAGTACGGACTCTGCCCTGAACGAAAAATCACTCATCACCAGTGTTTGGAAAAGGATCTCGTTATCAGGAATATCAAGGATCTCAAAAAATCGCTCGCGAAAGGTGTTCTTCATCTCAAAATAATTTTTATTCGCTTCCTCGGGCGATGTGGATGTCCACGTCGTTTCTAACGAATCAGCCAGAAAGGTTCGACCGGCTGCGAAAGCTTCCCGAACCCTGGGAATCACATCGGTGGCAGTCGGGTCGAAATCATAGACGGGCAGGACGGCGCGAACTGCTTCCTCTCTGTTCTTTTGTGTCAACTCACTGTTTTCTACCAGAAATTCTCGGGAAGCCTTCATATCGCGATCGGCCACATCCCCGAGATTATAGGTTTTGGTCGGGGTTAAAATGCTGGGAAACAAGAGCACGGAAAAAATCAGGCTGAGACCGATGAAAATGGACCATTTCTTGGTATCGGCGCTAAAACGGGGTTTTCTGTCCGAAAGGCCGGACTTCGTTCTGGTTGCAGATTCCTTTTCCCGTCTCCCTGCGTTCTTCATTTGATGAAGGGG
Organism: delta proteobacterium NaphS2; assembly: GCA_000179315.1. Taxonomy (GTDB): domain Bacteria; phylum Desulfobacterota; class DSM-4660; order Desulfatiglandales; family Desulfatiglandaceae; genus NaphS2. The sequence continues at coordinate 68,511 of ADZZ01000749.1, read as the reverse complement.
CTTCAGTTTCCGCTCGTTTGTAGTCTGCTTGGTCATAGATACCTGAGCCTCACGCCTTTTTCTGCGAATCCAGTTTCTCGTAGGCATCGATGATTTTCTGAACCAGCGGATGCCTGATCACGTCTTCCCTGGAAAAACTCACAAATTGAATGCCTTCGATGCCGGATAGCGTATGGGAGGCCTCAATCAAGCCCGATTCCTGCCCTCTGGGCAGATCCGTCTGCGTAATATCTCCGGTGATAACCGCCTTGGAACTGAATCCCAAGCGGGTGAGAAACATCTTCATCTGTTCCGGCGTCGCATTCTGCGCCTCATCCAGGATGACAAAGGAGTCGTTCAGTGTACGTCCTCTCATAAAAGCCAGGGGCGCCACCTCGATGATCCCCTTCTCCAACAGTTCGGACGCATTCTCAAAGGGCATCATATCGTGGAGCGCATCATAAAGCGGCCGCAGGTAGGGATTCACTTTCTCGTACAGATCACCGGGCAAAAATCCCAGACGTTCCCCCGCTTCCACAGCGGGACGCGCCAGAATAATGCGATTACAATCTTTTCTGATCAAAGACGCCACAGCCATGGCCATAGCGAGATAGGTTTTTCCGGTCCCTGCCGGCCCGATTCCAAAAACAATATCATAATTTTTGATGCTGTCGATGTATTTCTTCTGATTAACGGTTTTGGGGGTGATAATTTTTTTTTGGGCAGTGATATAGACCTCGTCCTTGAAAATCTTCTTCAAATCCAACGAACGATCTCCACTCAATATCCGAATGGCATGCGAGACATCATTAATATAGAGCGGATATTGAGATTCCAACAAGCCATAGAGCTGAGAAAGCACCTTCTCCGCCAGCTCCACTTCCCAATCACCCCCTTGAAGCAGCAGCACATTCCCTCTGAGGTTTATGGAAACCCCGATCTTCTTTTCAATGAGATTCAGATGAGCGTTTTGTTCTCCGCACAAGGATCGCAACAGTTCATTGTCCGTGAAACGGATTTTCTTGCTTATGGACGGCAGCCTTTTTTTGGAAGATGATTTAGTCAATTATTTGAACCTCAACCCGTCTTTTGCGAAGTCTGTTATGTTTAAGGGTCACCGCCCCGCTCACCACCCCCGACTCTTGAACTTCGCGCGAAACTTCAGTGGTAATATCAATAACATCCGTTCCACTGGTGGTATTGATGAAAATTTGTCGATGTTTTGCTGACATGTGTTCTTAAGCGGACTTGCCAAGCAGGCCCAAAATGCAAGGGTTAATAGCACAAGCTTTCGTTTTCATGCAACAAAAACGAACAGTAAGCTTTTTTGCCGCGAACGCAACAGATTTTCATTGAAACATAAAACGTCTCATGCTGATATTCATCAGCAGACCCATGGCGGCCATGGTCGAAATCAGAGATGAACCGCCGTAACTGAAGAGCAGAAGCGGAATCCCCACAACCGGCAGAAGGCCCGTCACCATCCCCACATTGATAACCACCTGCCAGAATACGATGCCAACGATGCCCGCGGCAAGAATGGCACCGAACCTGTCCTTGGATCCCTTCGCGATATATAGACCCCAGAGGACCAGAAAAAGGTATAGCAGCAGCAGGACCGTGACACCGGCCAGGCCCCATTCTTCCGCGAACACCGAAAAAGCGAAATCGGTGTGCTGTTCCGGAAGAAAATGAAGTCGGGTCTGGGTCCCTTTTAAATATCCTTTGCCCCAGAATTGACCGGATCCAATGGCAATTTTGGACTGGTTGATATGATAACCGGCGCCCAGGGGTTCCGTGTCGGGCTGCAAAAATGTCAGGATACGACGCTGCTGGTAATCTTTCATCCCGAACCAGATCACCGGAGCGGCCAAAACACAGACGCCAACAAAGATCAATATGGATTTACGGTTTACCTTTACCAACAGAATCATCGAAAAAGAGACCACCCCCACAAACAGAGCCGTCCCCAGATCCGGTTCTTTCAAAATAAGGGCACAAGGTATCAGAATCAGGATAAACGGCTGCCAGAGATCCCTCAACCGGTATTCCACAACGTCGCCCCTGTCACTGAAAAATTTGGCCAGCACCAGCACCATTGAAATTTTTGCAAGCTCAGATGGCTGAAAAACAAGCGGACCCAGCGTTAACCAGCGCTGTGATCCGGACATGACTTTTCCCGCCACCAAAACGATCATCAGAAGTGCCACCGTAAGAAAGTATGCCGGATAGGCCAGCCGCTCAAGATAGTAATAATTAAAGGTAATCATCACCAGACACACACCGAAACCGATCAGAAACCAGTAAAACTGTTTCATAAAAATTCGCGAACCACCCACTTCCCGAATGGCGTAAGTAGCGCTGTAGAGGTTGAGAATGCTGATTCCGGCCAGCAGCAAGAGCAGCAACAGCAAAACCCAGTCAAAATTTTGAATCAGTCTTCGGTCAAGCATATCAACGAACGCATCGAGCTAAAAAATTAAGATATTATAGACACTGGATTCCGCTTTCAATATCAAAATATTATGAATCAACGGGTACGCGAAGGTAGGCCTCAATGAGCTTTTTGGCAATGGGGGCGGAGGCGCTTCCCCCATGCCCGCCGTGCTCGATGAGAACGGACACCGTGATCCTGGGGGCATCGGCCGGCGCAACCGCAACGAACCAGGCATGGTCCCGGTACTTCCACGGGATCTCACCTTTTGCTTTCGCATCTTTTTCCTTTTTGAGATTCACCACCTGTGCGGTACCGGTTTTCCCTGCCACCGTGATATCCGGCAGTTTTGCTTTGGTCCCGGTACCGTGTGAATTGTTAACGGCACCTGCAAGAGCTTTCTTCACCAACTCCAGATATTCCGGCTTGATCCCCACATCCCTGATCAGTTGCGGCTTGAATTCAAAAATGTTCTCGCCGCCCGGTTTTCGAACCCATTGGGTCAACTGGGGTCTGTAGACGTGCCCCCCGTTAAAAACCGCCGAAGCAAAAGTGGCGATCTGCAGCGGTGTCACCAGCACGAAACTCTGACCGATAGCAGTGGAAACGGTTTCCCCGCCCTGCCAGGGAACGCCCCACCGTTTCTTTTTCCATTCGGTTGTAGGTATGAGCCCCGCTTTTTCATTTCCCAGATCAAGGCCGGTTTTTTGCCCCAGCCCCAGTTGTCGTGCGTATCGCGCAATTCTATCAACACCAAGCCGCATGCCCAGATGATAAAAGTAGATATCACACGATTCCACCAGCGCCCGATTCAAATTTACCTTTCCATGCCCCCACCTTTTCCAGCAACGGTATTTCCCTCTGCCAAGCGAATATTGACCATTGCAGAACAGCGTTTCATCGGGCGTGATCACCCCTTCCTGAAGACCGGCCAGTGCCACCACGATCTTAAAGATGCTTCCGGGCGGGTATTGCCCGGTAAGGGCCCGGTTATTCAGCGGATGATCACCGGATGACACCATGTTTTTCCAGGTTTTCTCATCAAAACCCGTAATAAACAGGTTGGGGTCAAAGGAAGGACTGCTTGCCAAGGCCAGAATTTGCCCGTTGCGCGGGTCCATGGCCACCACAGCCCCATGCTTTCCCTCCAAGGCCTTTTCGGCCAGCATCTGCAACTCCCGATCGACGGTCAGACAGACATCCGCCCCTGAAATGGGCGGGCTTCGAGAAATCACTTTGATCCTTCGACCTGCCGCATCAACCTCCACCTGCTCACCGCCGCGCCCTCCCTTGAGCGACTTCTGCCATTTTCTCTCTATCCCCGTCTTCCCAATCAGGTCACCGGATCTGGTATCGGGAAATGCCCCGCTTTTTAGTTGCTTCTCACTGATTTCACCCAGATATCCCAGCAAATGTCCCGCCAGAGCCCCGTAAAAATAGGTCCTTTGCGGCCTCACGGTAATCATGACACCCGGCAGATCGAATCGACGCGTTTCAAGCATGGCCAGTTCTTCGCGGGAGATATCCTTTTTCAGGCAGACGGGTTTGAAAGGGTATCCACTAGCGGCTTGCCTGATTTTTGTTCTCATGGACGTCATATCAAAATCGCCCAGAGCAGCCAGCCGATTCAGCAGGGTTCCGGCGTCGTGAATTTCTTCCGGTATAACACAGAGGTCATAGGATGGTCGATTATCCACCAGAATTTTTCCGCTACGGTCCCGAATAACCCCCCTGAAGGACGGCATGCTTTGAAGCCGGATTCGGTTGTTTTCACTCTTGGCGCGGTAGAAGGATCCGTTTACGATCTGCAGAAACCACAGTCTAAGGAAAATGACGCCAAAAATCACCAGAACAAATACCATGGCGATTTTCAGCTGTTTCTCAAAAAGATCCTGCGTAATGGGATCGAAGTTTGATGACTTCAAGGTATGTTACCCTGTTTTTTCGTTGTTTCAAAAGCTTCGAACTTAAATGTCGGCCCTAAATTGAAGCACCACCTGTAAAAGAAAATCACACAAACCCTCAACTCTCATCCGGCGACGTCCCTTCGTTCATCCTGCCTGAAACACCTCGCAGGTGGTTGAACAATTGAAAAAAAAGCGGTGCGGATAACCCGGTAATACCTATGGAAAAAAGGGATTCCAGCAGAAATGTTTTTGAGTAAAAAACATCCTGTGAAAAGATACGAAGAAGAACCAGTAGCATGGCGTTTTTCAGCAAAACCGAAACAGAGACAATAATGATTTGCCCTTTCGGGTTCAGAAGATTGAAAAAACGGGATCCCACAAGGATCACAAAAAAAACGCTGATACAGGCGGCGGAAAACAGGCCATGCAGTCCGCCTGAAAAGACGTCAATCAAGAAACCTTGACCCAAGGCGAAAACACCCGTTGCTGTCTGGCCGAACGCCATAAACAGATACGCCGTCAGGATCGTTAGAAAATCCAGGTCAAAAAAGTCCAGCCCCCAGGGATCACTCCAGATACCGGTCAGAAGGGTCACAATACCTCCCCCCACCCATGCCCACGCGTAGAAGCTTATCGGCCTTTTTCCTGAAGCGTTAACGGCTCTATCCTCGCTATTTCAGTAATGTTAACGACCCTGCTCAATTCATGGAATGCGCTGACAGGTTTTCTTGTTCTTCACTGGATGCCTGCAACATAACCAGCACTTCTTCCAGTTTAGAAAAATCCACCGCAGGTGTCACTTTAATCTCCTTGAAAAGGGTCCCTTCCCCCTCTTTCACATTGGAGATGGTTCCAATGGGAAGACCTTTTGGGAATACCTGCCCAAGACCCGATGTGATGACCACATCTCCCTCTTTCGCGTCGCCGGATTTAACCATGTAGTCCAATTGACAAATCCGGGCTGACCGCCCCCTGACCATTCCCCGATCGCGGGAGCGCTGAACAAGGCAGTCAACTGCGCTGTTCTGATCCACAATCAACAGAACCTTGGCATAGTTTGGAGAGACTGAGACAATTCGACCCACGACCCCTGAGGAATTCACCACGGGCATGTTCCGTTTAATGCCTGATGTCGTGCCTTTGTCGATGACAACAGACTGGAACCACCCCGTGGGATCCAGGCCCACCACCTGAGCAGCGACCACCGGCTGACCAACCGCACTTTTGAATTTCAGGAGATCGGTCAGGCGTTTCTGAGTAGCCACCATTTCCCTGTAAAGCCCGTTTTCCCGTTTAAGAGAATCCAACTCCAGTTTCAAACGCCGGTTTTCCTGCCGAACATCAACCAGATAGAAATAGTCATCCCACAGGTCGATCAGCATTCTCACGGTCTGCTTGAAAAAGTTCTGCACCGGCGTTGCACCCTCAACCACCAGTTGCTCCGCCTGATTCCAACCACCGCGCTGGCTGGCATTTGAGGAAAGCAAAAACAGTGCGAAACAGATAAAGGCCAACCAGATCCAAATTTTCGGAAAACGTTTTTCACGCTTCAATGGTTAATCCCGCACCCCATAAACCGCGCCCGTGAAAGGACGGTTTGAAACAAATTTCGTGTTTTTGTTATCAATTTCGGAAGCCAAAGCCCAAATCAAGGGCACGGCAATGAAAGGCCAGAGGAGAAAAAGAGATTTTATCGAATGGTAACCTCTTTCAGGATATTGATATTGTCAAGTGCCCTTCCGGATCCCAGCACCACCGTGGACAGCGGATCTTCCGTAATGGTTACCGGCAACTTCGTCTCTTCTCTTAAAAGAATATCCAGATTTTCAAGCAAGGCGCCTCCTCCGGCCAGGACGATACCCGAATCCACAATATCAGCAGCCAGTTCGGGAGGCGTTTGTTCCAGGGCAATGCGAACGGTTTCCACAATGGTCTCAACCTGTTCGGAAATGGCCTGTCTCACTTCATCGGAGTCTATGGTGAGAATCTTGGGAATTCCCGTTACCAGATCACGCCCCTTCACTTCAATGGTTTCAACCGTATCACCAGCGTAGGCATTCCCAATACCTGTCTTGATGATTTCAGCAGTACTGATACCGATCAGGAGGTTGTATTTCCGCTTGATATGCTGCAAAATGGCTTCATCCATCTTGTCACCGCCAACTCTGACGGACTTGCTGTAAACAATCCCTGCCAGGGAAATAACCGCCACCTCGGTTGTTCCGCCACCGATATCGACCACCATATTGCAGGTGGGTTCGGTAATGGGCAGTCCGGCCCCGATGGCCGCCGCCATGGGTTCTTCAATGAGAAAAACCTCTCTGGCACCCGCGGATTCGGCACTTTCACGAACCGCCCGCTTCTCCACCTGGGTAATGCCGCTTGGCACGCATATGATAATCCTGGGCCTGACAAGGGTCCGCCGGTTGTGAACTTTCCGAATAAAATGCCTGAGCATCGCCTCCGTTATTTCAAAATCCGCAATCACCCCATCTTTCATGGGCCTGATGGCCACAATGTTGCCGGGAGTTCGGCCCAGCATCATTTTCGCCTCTTTACCGACGGCCAACACTTTATTGGCGCCCCGACCGTCTTTCCTAACCGCCACCACGGACGGTTCACTTAGAACAATCCCTTTGCTCTTCATGTATACAAGCGTATTTGCCGTACCGAGATCAATGGCCAGATCATTTGAGAATAAACCCAGGATGGGGTCAAAAAGCATCGCTTTTTCCTCTCTGCTCGCTTCAGAAACTAAATAAAAAGTCTACGGTATAAAAAAATTATGTTACCTTCCATAATCGACACGGAACGGCGGCTGCCCGCACATGCACTAATTTAAAAATTATGCCGCCCATGTACAGTGAAAAAATTTGCCGACCCGGAGTACAATAGATAAAGGATATGCCAAAAATTATCAATACAAAATGTGAAAAAACCGTATCGACCCAAATCATCCCTGAGGCCTCTACTCGCGGCCTGTCCTGAAGTTGAAAATGTGGTTGAAACGCCTTTCTTTCCATTTGAAGAATTGCCTGGCTGCCCAATTGGCGCTTGACAAGAATCAAGGCATGTGTTTATATTATCGTTTGTAAAAAATTTCAGCAAAGGGGTTCTATTACATTATGAAGATGACCTATCAACCCAGTAGAATAAAGAGAGCACGAACCCACGGTTTCAGGGCAAGAATGCGAACACGGGCCGGAATCAATATTCTGAAAAGAAGAAGGGCCAAAGGACGGAAAAGACTGGCAGTATAAATGCCCTTTGAATCGAAACGATTTCCTTCAAGCTTGCGGGGTGCCTTTTCCTTTCCAAGAGGAGAGAGGCTATTGCGTCGCACGGAGTTTGTCAATGTAAATCGCTCCGGAAAACACCGACACATGAGGCATTTCATTGCCGTTTCCGGAAAGAACGAGCTAGGAATAACGAGACTTGGGGTGACGGCCAGCAGGAAAGTGGGAAATGCCGTCAGAAGGAACAGGGCCAAACGACTGATCAGAGAATTTTACAGGCTCCATAAAGCGTGTTTTCCCAAGGGAGTTGACATCGTCGTCATTGCAAAAAAAGGTGCCGGCTATCTAAATTATCACGAAGCCGAAAAAGAACTTGAAAAGATCGTCGCCTAAAAAAGGTTTCATATATAATTGCAGATATATACCTATCCTGCTGATAGTCCTGTATCAGCGGTGTATTTCGCCTTTTTGGTCGCCTTCCTGCCGTTTTTACCCAACATGCTCCACCTATGCTCGCCATGCCTATCAGAAGTATGGGATCCTGAAAGGGAGTTTGCTGGCGCTTATCAGGATTTTCAAGTGTCACCCGTTCCACCCGGGCGGGTATGACCCTCTGGTATAATGTCATTGATCTGAGTTTTAGGAATGACGCACCGTTGCCGTGGCATTTAGACCCGCTACAAAATTGCCGACTGCAGGTTTTCAATCATAAGCCTTTTTAAGCCGAGTAGCCCAACTTATGGATAAAAAAACAATATTGGCCTTTGCCCTGTCCTTTGTCATACTTGTTGGATGGTCTCTTTTTTTCGCACCGCAACCCAAAAAAGAGCCACCAAAAGAGTCATCCCCTGAAAGCGTCCAACCGGAACATGAAAAAAGTTCCGTCACCATCTCCCCCGCGGCACCTTCCAAGACCATTGCGGCAGTTGAGCAGCCCACCGTTCAGCAGGAAGAAAAGAGAATCAAAATCGATACGCCGCTTTACAGTGCGGTTTTCAGCAATGTGGGCCCTACCATCAAAAGCTTCAAACTGAAAAAATATCGTCAGACAGTCAATCCCGAATCCCCCTTTGTTGAAATGGTCACGCTGGAGGAGGGAATGGGTGATTACCTGACCATTCTATTTGATGACAGCATCGATGCAAGTACGCAAAACATCGCCTTTTCAGCGGATAAAGAATCCCTGACGCTCCAGCAGGGCTCGGAACCCGCAACCATCGTCTTCCGCGGAACCAACCGGAACGGCATTGCCATTACCCAAACCTACCGTTTCCATCCCGATCGATATGGTATCGATTTGGCCGTGACGGCCGTCAACCCGAACACGGTGACTGTTAATGGCGTTTTCAGAACAACATTACGGGCATTGCCGCCAAAAGACAAAGGCGGCTACTATGCCTATGTGGGGTTTGCGCTGTTTCTGGATGACAAACTTGACGAATTGGAAGTGGAAGATCCGGGTGAAACAAAATCAGCCACTGGAACCATCGGCTGGATCTGTTATGAAGACAACTATTTCATTTCAGCCGTTGTACCGGAGGTCCCCGCCAAGGGTTCGTTTACCGGAAAACATCTTTCTTCCGGAGTGTTTGAGGGGGTCTACCTGCCTGCCGCGGTTTCTCTGCCGCCATCGGCCCAGGCCACCAGCGAATACGAGCTTTATCTGGGTCCCCGTGACCTTAGCATCCTGAAAAAATTCGGCAAAAACCTGGATAAAGCCATCAATTTCGGATGGACCGATATCATCGCCAAACCGTTGCTGTACGTCCTGAAGTTTTTTGATGCGTACCTCCATAATTACGGGGTATCCATCATCCTTTTGACCATTCTCGTTAAAATTCTGTTCTGGCCCCTCACCCACAAGAGCTATAAGTCCATGAAGGAAATGCAGAAACTTCAACCCCGCATGGCCAAGCTGAGAGAGAAATACAAGGGTGACAAACAGAAACTGAACCAGGAGATGATGGCGCTCTACAAAACCTACAAGGTGAACCCCATGGGAGGATGTCTCCCCATGGTCGTTCAAATTCCGGTATTCTTTGCCTTGTTCAGGGTCCTGGGTGCCTGCATCGAATTGAGACATGCCCCCTTCATTTTCTGGATTAATGACCTGTCGGCACCCGACCGATTATTTCATTTTTCATTTCAAATCCCGTTCATGGCGCCGCCTTACGGCATACCGGTCTTAACCCTCTTAATGGGTGCTTCAATGTTTATTCAGCAGAAAATGACTCCCTCACCGGGTGATCCCGCTCAAGCGAAAATTATGATGTTTCTTCCCGTGATTTTCACTTTTATGTTTATCAATTTCCCTTCCGGCCTCGTTCTTTACTGGTTGGTCAACAACCTCCTTTCCATAGGACAGCAATACCGAATTTACAAAAAGAAGGCGTAATAACTGGAGGACACTCATGGAAACCTACGAATTTGAAGGAAAAAACGATCAAGACGCCATTGAAAACGCATGCCGCCAGCTGAACCTCACAAAAGACCAGATGGACATTGTCATCCTCGAACCGGGATCGGCCGGCATTTTCGGCCTCGTCGGGGGCAGAAAAGCCAAAATCAAGGTCACCATAAAATCGAAAGAACCGGAACCGGTCGAAGAAATTGCGGAAGAAAAGCCCCCGGCGCCCAAGGCCGCTCCCAAGGCGATGGCTGCCGCCCCTGAACCGGCAGATGTTGCTACGGACGTTGCTCCCAATGATCCGGAGAACGAAATCGCCATCGCAAAAGAAGCACTTGAGAACATTCTGGCCCTCATTCCCATGGAAGGCATCACCGTTACCGGAAAAATAGCGGACGGATCCATCAACCTCGATATTGAAGGTGACAAGACGGGTCTTTTGATCGGACGCAAAGGCAAAACACTTGACGCCCTTCAGTTCATCGTCAATAAAATCGTCAACAAGACACTGGAAAAACGGTCCCGTGTGATCATAGACTCTGAAAACTACCGGTTGAGACGACAGGAATTTCTCGTCCAGATGGCACTGAAAATGGGGGACAAGGCCAAGAAGATCAAACGGCCGGTAGCCACCAACCTCCTCAACCCACACGACAGAAGGATCGTTCATCTGGCGCTAAGGGACGATGATGAACTGGGTACCAAGGGAAAGGGAGACGGGATCCTGAAAAAAGTGGTCATCATCCCCAGAAAACAGAGTGGGTCAAGGGCTTCCCGCGCCCAATAGCCCTTGGTTAAGTGGGTGCCGTCCACGGAAGATACCATTGCCGCCATCGCCACACCTGTGGGTCAGGCAGGAATCGGGATTATCAGGATCAGTGGCCCTGACTCCCTTGAAACAGCCGAAAAAATTTTCAAACCCAAAACACCCCATACCGCGTTAAAAAGCCACCGCCTCTACATGGGGTACGTCTATGATCCCGATTCCGGAAAGGTCATCGATGAAGTTTTGTTGTCCTATATGGCGGCCCCCAACAGTTATACCCGCGAAGACGTCGTTGAAATTAATTCCCACAGTGGATACACCCTGTTATTCAAAATACTGACAATCCTAACGGGGCTCGGTGCGCGATTGGCCCGGCCGGGGGAATTCACACAACGTGCCTTCCTGAACGGCCGTATTGACTTGTCACAGGCGGAAGCGGTGGTTGATTTAATGAACGCGAGGTCCGAACGGGGACTGGCTCTGGCGGCGCAACAGATCCAGGGGGCTATCAAAAGGGACATGCTGGCCCTCCGAAAGGAAGCCGTTCACATTCTGGCAAACGCGGAAGCCGCCATCGATTTCCCGGAAGAAGACATCGAACACCTCTTCAGAAGTGAAGGGGCTGAAACCATACAAAAACAACTGATTCATCCCATCGACATCCTCATTAAGGCCCACGCCGAACGTGTTTGGGTTGACGGCATCAATACGGTCATTGCAGGCCGTGTGAATTCAGGCAAATCGAGCCTGTTAAACCGGCTTTTGAATGAAACGAAAGCGATCGTAACGGACATTCCCGGCACCACCCGTGATGTCATTGAGGCCACGTTCAACGTAGGGGGCATTCCGATCCGTATCATGGATACGGCAGGCATTCGGAAGGTCAATGACACAGTTGAGAAGATGGGGATTGATCTTGCGCTGCAAAAGACCGCGGAGGCGGACCTTCTCCTGTTTGTCATTGACAGGAGCCGCCCGATCAACCGGGATGACATGGATCTTTTAGAACAGGGCGAAAACAAAAAGGCCCTGGTGGTCATGAACAAAATTGATCTTCCGCCGGCACCTGATTTCGCCGAAAAAGCCGATTCCCTGAGTCGCTTTTCAGTGCTCGAAATTTCCGCACTGACAGGTGAGGGAATTGACCATTTGAAAGAAGCCATCAAAGATACCATTCTTTCAGACAACGCCCAGACAAGCGCAACTTCCCGGGCCGTTCCGAATCTGAGGCATCGGCAAGCCCTTTTAAAAGCCCGAGACCAATTCCTCTGTGCAAGTAAGAGCGCTCGAAAAAACATACCCATGGAAATCGTCGCCTTTGAGCTCAGAAACGGCCTCGATCACCTGGGAGAAATCACCGGAGAGACCATCGACGATGAAATACTGGACAGCATCTTCAGCCAGTTCTGCATGGGCAAATGATCGGACAAAGGGGCTTTCATCCAAAGCCTCTTCTATCCGCACGAGATGATCAATTCCGGAAATATTCCTTCACCTGCTTGATGGCGCAGTATTTGCCGCACATGGTGCAAACATCGTCCTCCTCAGGAGGATTCTGTTCCCTGTAGCCCCGGGCTTTCTTGGGATCAATGGCCAGTTTCATCTGGGTTTCCCAGTCCAGGTTTCTTCTGGCCACGGCCATTTGCCGGTCCCGTTCGATGGCCGGTTTATTCCCTTTTGCAATGTCCGCGGCATGGGCCGCGATCTTCGTCACCACGACACCTTCACGCACATCCGAAACGCTCGGCAGGCAAAGATGTTCGGCAGGGGTTACATAGCAAAGATAGTCGGCGCCGGCAGCACCCGCCAGAGCGCCCCCGATGGCACAGGCCACATGATCGTATCCCGCCGCGATATCCGTCACCAGAGGACCCAGCACGTAAAAGGGTGCGTGATTGCACATCTTCTTTTGAAGAATGATATTGGTTTCAATCTGGTCAAGGGGCACATGACCCGGACCTTCGATCATCACCTGAACATCTTTTTCCCAAGCCCGCCGGGTCAAATCACCCAGGGTCATGAGTTCGTGGATCTGCGCCCTGTCCGTTGCGTCCGCCAGACAGCCGGGACGTAGTCCGTCGCCCAAGCTCAGGGTGACATCGTACTTTTCGGCAATCTCCAGCAGACGGTCATATTCCGCATAAAACGGATTTTCCCTTCCATGATGCAACATCCATGTGGCAAGAAAAGATCCTCCGCGGCTGACAATGTTGGTGATTCTCCCCTGGTTTTTGAGCAATTCAAGGGCCGCCGAGGTCAATCCGCAGTGAACGGTGATGAAATCCACACCGTCCCGGGCCTGTTTTTCAATCACCTCAAAAATTTTGTCGCTGTCCAGGTAAATGAGAGCGCCTTTTTCCTCCACCGTCTCAACAATGGCCTGATAGATGGGAACCGTACCGATGGCCACGGTGGATTCAGCCAGAATGCTTTTCCTGGACCCATCAATGTCCTCTCCCGTTGAAAGATCCATCACCGTGTCAGCGCCGGCTTCAATGGACACACGAAGTTTTTCCAGCTCCTCTTCCGGAATGGCCCTGTCCGATGAAGTGCCGATGTTTGAATTGACTTTCACCTGTAACCCTTCACCGATACCGCAGGGAACCAATCGCGCATGCCGCCTGTTGGCGGGTATGACCACCCTTCCGCAAGCCATCTGCTCCCTGAGCCAATCCACATTTACCTGTTCATACTCCGCCACCTTTACCATTTCCGGCGTGACGACACCGGATCTTGCATCTTTTAACTGTGTCATTGCAGTAACTTCCTTAAGAAATCAATTGGTTGAGGGCATGGAATCACTTAAAATTTTGCGGGTTTCAGGCCGGAAATACCGCTTACGCCCCAATAAAAAAAGCCGCTTTCTCCCAAATAAGAAAAGCGGCGCAATAAGGACCATAGAACACGTATCGCAGGAATATTTGACGACCGTGCCGCTTCCCTCCGCTGGCATTAACCAGTTCAGGTTCCAAGGGTTGCAGGATGTTCAGATCCGATCCGGCTCTCAGCAAAACCACCCCTAGCGACGAACAGAGCTATACCTTTCAAGAGTAGGTCATGTCAAGAACTTCCAATCATCCGCAACCATTCCGATCAGGATGAAATTCCATAAGGTCACTGCATGAACCCGTGCTTGTCATCCGAATCGGCACGCACTACACTGCATGGGCATGCAGCTTTTGACGATGTTTCAGGAGGGCACCGTATAAAATGACGGCGATTACGGTGGTATTGGCGTGCATTCTGATGCCGGTTCTGCTCTGCGTTGAGAGCAAAGAAATTCCCAAAAAAATTCTGCCCGTTAAAACAGCCATCTCGCTGCTGTTCGTCCTGACCGCGCTGATTCAACCGCGGCCGGTTCCCGCTTACTTCTTATGGCTTCTCCCCGGGCTGATCTGCTGTCTGGGCGGTGATGTCTTCCTGGCGCTGCCGCAGAAAAAAATGTTCTTCTTCGGCTTGATCTCATTTCTGGCAGGCCATCTCTTTTATATCATTTGTTTTTATTACACATCACCGCCATCCGGTTTGGTCCTTCTGGTCGCCTTGCCCGTGGCCGTTGCCGGATCCTGGATATTTTTGCGGTTGACACGCCATCTGGGAGACATGATGATTCCCGTATTCATCTATATCATCGTTATTACCATCATGATATGCGGCGCTTTTTCGATTCTCTTAAAGCCTGAACTGGCTTTGCCCGGTCGGTTGCTGGCGCTGTCCGGGGCCCTGTCATTTTACGTATCCGACCTCTTTGTGGCCAGAGATCGCTTCGTCAAGAAAGGCCCCGTCAATCGCATCCTGGGGCTTCCCCTCTATTTCGGCGGCCAATTTCTGCTGGCATTTTCAATCGGTTATCTCTAATTTTTGACTTCCGAATGCAGCCTCCTAAATTTCGATTACCTTCCCCGCTCCCCCTTCAACATAACGCTCCGGATAGATAAACATTATTTCGTGTTTATATCGCGTGCAATGGGTCGAACAAATCAATTCAAGATTCTTCAAGGATTCAGGCCGATTCCCATGCAAGCCGCCTATTATCCCGTAGACGTTGCCAAATTCAGAAGCAGCACTCAAAATGTGCTCCATTCGTGGATGTGAACATCCCGCTATAATGACAATACCTTTCTGCGTTTCAATACAAAGGGACTGTTCTATTTCTTCCAATTCTCCCGTGGAATAAATTCCTTCGTGTAGTCTCAGAGAATTTTTGATTGTAATAACTTCCTTTGCGTTTTTAACGCCCCGGAAAGAGTGCGGAACCCATACCTTAACGTCATGGTTCTGATCGAGAAAAGCGGAAAGGCCACCGGTGTGATCAAAGTGAGCATGTGAAATAAAGACTTCGTCAATCTCTTTCGGGGCAATTTCTAATTTGCGCATGTTCGAAAGCAGAATCGAACCACTTCCGCCCGTATCAAAAAGAATCCTCTTCCCTTTTGCCTCGATCAGGGCCGAGAAGCCCCAGTCAGCCCGAAGGTCCTTTCTTAAAGTCGTATTGTCATAAATAATGGTAGCTTTCATAACATTACTCCGCGGATCGTTGTTTTATGATTGTGTGTTTTTGATCTTGGACTTTTTTTTCATTTTGGCATCAAATTTTTCTTTGTTTATGACAAAGCGTTCATGTTTGCCTCGAGAAACGAGGTCTACGTCGTCGTAGACTTCCACTTCAAACAATAGTCGTCGACCGTCCACTTCAACAAGTCTTACGTTGGCCGTGACTTCAAGTCCGGGAGGTGTCGCCGCCATATGACTTACATCCACATGGGTTCCCACAGTCTGCTCCTGCGGCCAGTCAAGATGGGGCTTCAGTGCTTGGATACATGTCCATTCGATAAATCCCACCAGATAGCCGGTTGCAAAGACGTTGGGCATTGCTTGAAATTCATCCGATTCAGGATACAATGCCGGGACAATCTTCGACGCGGTAATACCGAAAGAAAAGGTATGCTCTATTCCTGGCTTCAAAGTCTTTTTCATGTGGTTCCTCCGGGCACGTGACACGATAGTCAGCAGAAGGGGGGGCGATAATAAATTCAAATTTGATGCGCGCGTTCCGCCCCGGATTTCTACCGGACCATAATGTTCGGCATTTTTTTTGTTCTTTATTCAAATCTTTTATCGGAACGTTTTCCTCTGATTTCTTCAGCAGTGGCTTTTAGCCAACCGGAAACACTACCCTGTACGGCATCAAATTCTTCTATATATGGTTTGATATCCAATAACGGCGTTCCATCAAGAACATCGATTCCCGCAACAAAAACATTGTTACCTTCAATTCCCGTTAACGCAACAATCGATATGCCGATATGATTGGGGCGCAACGGGGAACGTGTGGAAAAAACGCCCCTTGTTTTCTGATCCATAAAGGGGGTTACGACCATTTCGGTTCTTGTTGCCTTATGAAAGCGATACAACAGATATATATGGCTGAAACCATCAAGATCCTGCAATCCATCAATATATTCTTCATTCACGATTACGCGCCCGGCAACCGCTGATGCACCTTTGGGCTGAATCGGCATGTCTTCAATGGATTCGTAAGGTGAATGGATTATTCCGATTGGATTTATATCACGCATTTTTTGTGGCTCTTTTTTTCTGCAGAATCGCGGTGCCGGTGAAGCGTTGTTATGCGTCTTCTTTGAATTTCATATCGCCGTTCTCTGTAAATTCAAACATAGGCCCCCAGGCAATTTCCCAGTAATAACCATCAGGATCAGCAAAGTATCCACTGAAGCCGCCCCAAAATGTCTCTTGTGGTTCTTTAACAACGCGTGCACCAGCCGACCTTGCACGTTCAATTATTGAAATGACATCTTCCCGGCTTTGGGCGTTATGGGCAAGCGTTACCCCACTAAATTCACGTTGATTTGTTGGAACGTCAGGTGAAATATCTTTTGCCAAGTTCTCAAGTGGATAAAGTGAGATCCATGCGCCTGGCAGTTCGATGAATGTAACACCATCGTAAGATGTATTTGGTTCGTCACCGAGTACGGATTTATAGAATTCGGTCGATTCGTTTAAATCTGATACACCAAGTGTAATCGTTGTAACTCTTGGAATCTTCATGAATACTCCATTCGATTTAAAAAACACAACGACGCGTGCCACGGGCGGCGGTCTTTTGCCGTCTCGTGAACACGCATGTTTTCCGTTTTTTATTTTCTTGAATTACCGTTTTAATCATCGTAGTTGATAAATCCGATCGCTCGCTTCTTTCCCTTTGTCTTTGGCGTTTCAATCAATTTTCGTATTTCCACAATCAATTCCATTAGAATTTCATCGTGGTCACTCACTCGCTTTTCCAATTCGCTAAATTTTCTGGAAAGAGTCTCATTCGTTAAAACCATTTCTCGTAGCCGAACAAATGCTCTGATAATAAAAACACTCATTCGATTCGCCAACTCCGAATTCAATACGTTGGCGGCTTGTAAAGCGCCATGTTCTGTATAAACCAATGGCAATTTCCTGCGACCTCCCCATCCTGATCTTGATGTCGCAATTTGCGATTTCAAGTCGCTAAACTCATGACTTGTCAGCTGAAACATGAAATCCTCAGGAAACTTGTTTATGTTACGCCGAACTTGCTCATTCAATCGTCGTGTTTCAACACCATATAGCTCTGCCAGATCAGAATCCAAGATAACCTTTTCACCTCGGACTATCATTATGATGCTTAAAATCCTTTTTTCAGTATCAACTTTCCGAACATTTTTCGACAATTGCTAATTCCTTATCTATCGGAGAACGCGGAGACGCCAATACCGCCGCTTGAGCGGCGGGATTCATCGCTCTCTGGCAACTTGTTAAGACATTTCGATCTTTCTTAGCGTCCAATGGGGCGCTCAGCTGCCTAATTCAGCTGCAGCGGCAAGGTTGGCCTCAGCATTTGATTCCATTGGCTATGCAGAGCAATTCGTGAAAGTTGTTATCTTGCCAATTCTTGAGGACAGATTGCCTGACATCGTCATAGTCCCCACTAACCAAACATCGTATTTCATCCTTCTCCTCAGGAGTGAAACTATAGCACACTATAAATTCGAGCGAATAGGTATTGAGAGATTTCATTGCCCTCGCAATGACTTTTGGATCATCAAAAGTTGTTTCTATTTCAATCTGGATTTGTAAAATTGTATGATCCAGAGGACTAAGTTTCATTGGAAATGGTATATTGGACACTCTTTCATTCTTTTGCGTTATCTTCATTTTCCCTTTCGATCTCGAGAATAAATCTGTTCCCATTTGAAATTTGTCGAGCTTAGGTCGTTCGACAAAGCAAATGGTGTGACGCGGATTTGTAATATCTGCATCAAAACAAATGTGGAGCTTGGCTAGGCGCCCGCCACCTCTGAACGAGTGAACTCCTAAAGCAGGCTCCGATACGGAGACCCGAAGCTCTGAATAATCTTCAATCGGCTTACGGTCTCGTTTCCAGGCAAAGTACCCTGCAGAGAAGAAAGCGATAGCGAGCGCGACATTTTGTACCTGTTCTTTCCAAGCGCCCAATTCCGGGACAAAGAAAAGACCCACATAGATCGGAAGAGATAATATGCTAAACACATTCTTCATAGATGTGAAAAACACTATAACGTAAGTCCTGAGATCTCTCATATGTATCCCTAATTTGCCCAAGCGATTCAGCAGATCTGCGTATCACCTTTTCTTGAGAGACACACAGAAAGTCTGATTGCCTTAAAGGCGAACCCACTGTTTCAGTTTGCCCCAAACCCGCCACGCTTTGGCGGTCCAATGTGCAACGAGGGGTAAACGGCTCAGCCCTCTTTTAAACGCACTTGTTTGAGAACATGGGAAACGACACCGAACTTGAAATGGTATTTGAAACCGAGGGAATGTCAAGAAAAATCGACTAGAAAATAATTAAACTTTGCAGTGCGGTGAGCTTAAATTCGATGTTCATAACCGGTTTCGAGGTGTAAGGGCTATCAAAACAGGCCCATTCCGTAAAGGCTAGGAGGTTACCGATAACTCACCCATTATGTCCCACAGTTGATCACGAAGCTGACCAGAGAAATGGAAATCAATCATTTTCCGTAGGCTTTGTCATGCGGCGCAAGAAGAACGAATTTGATCGTATGATCCTGATTCCTTTCACAATCGGAACAAGCGACAACAACGTCATCCCCTTTCTTTCGACACACATCACAATACAAATATATGATAATGAAGTTCCGTTTAACAGGGCACGAATAAAACCCCTGCCAATTCCCTTTTAGGGGTTCTCCTACAGCAACAGGGTCTTCAATAATCATATCAACTTTCTTTTGAACCAATTTTCTGATGGCGGCATGCTTTCGAACAGCTTTTAGAAAAGCGGCTTCGAACAAGGCTTCCATCAGTCTTTGAAAACCTCTTCATAGCTGTGCCATTCCGCGGTTCCATCGGAAAGCCTGCGCTGAACCTCTTTCATCGCCTTTTCAAAAGCGGGGTGAGCAAAAATTGACGCCATCTGCTCTCCTTCAACCCGCCTTTTCAAAGCCAATAGATACTGGTTGACCATATCCGCCACCGATATTCGATTTTCGGCCGCAAATACTCTGGCAAATTCCGCCAGGTCCTTATCGAGGCTTACATTAATGCGAGTTTTGGCCATAAATGAATCCCTCCATCTCTGTTCCCAGCATACCCACAAGGGGAACAATTATCAAGGGGCTTATCCACGGATGAACTTGAATGGAGCGGTATATGCAAACTGCGACTATTAATTCTAAAAAGGAACGCCATCAAAAGCGATGGAAGCCTTTTCAACGGAGGTTCTCTGAAATATAAAGCCCGCCTTTGCCGTGCAGATCGCAGATAGGCCTATTCCGGTTTTCCGGGATAGCCCAGCGTTTCAAGGACGGCGTATGCAGCATCATACATGGTTTGGAAGCAGAACTTGAAAGATTCCATGCCGTCGGTCAAATCCCAAAGGGGTAGATAGACCACCACCGAAACTTCCGTATCCGGATTGTACGCCATAAAGGAAAGATTCCCCACCCTGGCGCCATTGTGCCCATAGCCCAGATTCTTACGATATTCACAGCCCAGGGCATATGACGGGTTGCTCTTGGAAGCATCGGTCTGCATGAGCGCTACGGTCTGTTGTGTCAGAACGTTTTCTCCGCGCATAAGGCTTCGAATATAGCGATTCATCTGGCTCAGGGTACCGTAACCGTTCCCTTCGGCCACCTGCGCGCTCATGTTCTCCTTGCAGTGCACTTCGATTTCCTTTTCCGTGTAAACGGTACCGCATACGTGCGGGTGCGGCAGGCGCCGGTCCGCGGCAAGATATGGAAACCCCATATCCAAAGGGACGGAAGAATCACCCCCTGTGATATGCTCCTTCAGGTAGTCGATATAGGTTTTGGGGCTTCCCGCGTGAAAGGAATAAACCCGGGCAATGATCTCACCCAACATGGAATAGCCCGTATTGCTGTAATGATACCCGTTTCCCGGCTCAAAATAGAAAAGCCTGTTCGCGGCCGTCTGACCCACCAGTTCATCTGCGGTAAATTGGTGGTTGGGGTTCTTGAGACTCATAAATTCGGTGTAACTCATGCCGTCGCATCCGGGCACTTTGTCATTGTCCACATCGTAAACGCCTGCGCTGTGCTGCAGCAGCTGTTCGATAGTGATCTTGTTTTTATAGGGAATATTCCAATGGGGTGTATTGGGCACGTAGGCGATTTCGCTGCCGGGTATGGTGCCCACGATGCGGTCCGTCATGTTCAACCATCCATCCTGATGCATCCTCAATATTGCTGCGGCGGTGAAATTCTTGGTATTGCTGGCGAACCGAAAGTAGGTATTTTCGGTTATGGCCTCGGCAGGCGTTTGTGAGCAAGACACAAAGATCTTCTCGTCAGGCGCCTGAAAGATCAGATTCAGGGAAGGCACCTTTTTGCCCAGTTTGGCGGCCAGCTTCAGTCGAACCTGATTGACCGCGAGGCGCACCCTGGCCCGATTTGAGACGGAAACCGGGTCGGATCCGTAGGCTGAGCCCACCAGCAATAACGTCAAAAGTAGCAATACAATACCCTGGAAGTGGGTTTTCCGCAAAATGCCGACCACAATATTTCCCCCCTAAAATGTTTTGCAAAAATTTTTTTACCAGGTTTTCGATAACGCTGAAAAAAATCTCACGCCCTTCCAACAGAAATCATAGAGGAATCCCCCCCGTGCATCAAGGACAAAGCGGCGTTGATTCCCGGGAACCAGTGAAGGAAAATCCTTCATCCAAGAATCCAGCATATTAAGCCGGTTAGAATATTGACGGCGTGCACATCAGGCCCCTGCTGTATGAAAAAGCCTTCACAACCGAGCGCTTTCTCTAAATGGATTTTTCCATATCTTAAATGGAATCAGCAATATAGCCTCCAGGACATCCATTGGCGCGGTTATTGCTGTGGAGCGACAGAGGACTAGAAAGGTTTCCGTTAAATTAATAAGGGAATTGGGCCGTCCAGGGGTCTTCTTTGAACAGTTGGGACACCCGTCCTTATCTCTGCTTCGGAGAAGAAGACTGGGGGCGCTTTTTGCCTTTTTTGAGGAGGATTTCATATTGTTAACAGCTAATACCACGCAGGTTCCAAATTCACCATCAGCCGGACGCACCGATAACCGGAAGGATACGGAGGATGATATTCACGATGCGGATGCAAAGACTTCCCGGTGGAAAACAAACTCCCTTTTAAAAAGTCTCATTTTTTTGAGCATGATCGCCGTCGTTACAGCGGCCTGCCTGAATTGGAAAGAACTACAACTGGGCAAGAATTTGTTGCGGGAAGGTTTTTTGGGTGAAAGTTTTGCGATTCTGGTTATGACGTTTCTGATAGTCAATCTTCTGGCCTTTGTCTGGCGTGTGGTGCTGGTCATAATGTATCGCGCAACGCCGGCTGTTTCCGACGATCGGCTGCCGGTGTGCACTGTTGTGGTACCCGCCTACAACGAAGGAAAACAGGTTCTGAAAACGCTAAAAAGCATCGCCGACGGTGATTATCCTGAGGACAAGATACACATCATCGTCATTGATGACGGCAGCATTGATGATACCTGGTTCTGGATCAAAAAAGCCAAAAAAGAGCTGGGTTCCAGACTCAAAACCATACGCCTTCCTAAAAATGCGGGCAAAAGGCATGCCCTGCACGAGGGATTCAAGCAAAGCCTTGGCGAAGTGCTGATCACCGTGGACAGTGATTCCATCGTCGATCCCCAAACATTGCGGTGCATGGTCAGTCCTTTCGTTGTAAACCCCACGGTCGGTGCCGTGGCGGGTAATGTCCGCGTTCTCAACACGCGGGAAGGCGTAATTCCCAGAATGCTGGATGTTTCGTTTCTATTCAGCTTCGACTTTCTTCGTGCCAGTCAAAGCATGGTGGATACGGTCATATGCACGCCCGGGGCACTTTCCGCTTACCGTAGGGACGTTGTATTAAGAGT
Organism: delta proteobacterium NaphS2; assembly: GCA_000179315.1. Classification (GTDB taxonomy): domain Bacteria; phylum Desulfobacterota; class DSM-4660; order Desulfatiglandales; family Desulfatiglandaceae; genus NaphS2. Next base: position 46,343 of record ADZZ01000749.1, on the reverse strand, counting down.
TCTGCCCACGTGGCTGGGTCAGAAGTTCTTTGGAAAACCCGCCAACATCGGCGAGGATAGAGCCATGACGAATCTGATTTTAAGGGAGGGATATGCCGTCCACTATCAGAAAAACGCAACGGTCTACACAAACGTTCCGATCCGGTACAAAAACCTCTGCAAAATGTTTATTCGCTGGGCCCGCAGCAACATACGGGAAACTCTGGTGATGAGCACCTTCATCTTTACGCGCTTCCGCAAAAAATCAGCTGCCGGCGCCCGAATCAACTTTGCGCTTCAATTCTTGACCACGGTCAAATCGCCGTTTCTCATGGTCGGAACGCTGGGATGCATGTTGTTCAAACCCTTTGAGTTCGGTCTGAGTTTGCTCCTGGGGGTGTTGATCTATTCAACGCTTTCCGCCGTATTCTATTGGTGGCGTTGTCGGAGTTCGGAAGGATTGTGGGCTTACGCCTATGGGTTTTTCTGGACGATGGGCCTTTTCTGGATTCCCGTCTACGCGCTCATAACACCCCATCGGACCGGATGGCTCACCCGTCAGCGTGAGAAGAAAATGAAAGTTTATCATGCGGGGAAGAGCCCTGTGGATCGCTTGCTGCCGGCGGCTGAATCCATGAGAGCCTCTATTCCGTTGGAAGATATGGATCCGGGGATCATCGGAATTCTGTGAACCGATAAATGCCGGTCTTTCMAGAACGGGGGGAAACGGGATTGATCCCGTTTCCCCCTTTTCATGGGGTTCTTGCTGCAAAAACCCCTGTTTGCAGTAATACCCACCCCCTCGAATTCCGTCCCGTGACAATTCAATGAACACCATCCCAAATTTATGTTTTTGACCTTTCTCATTTCTTCTGATAATCGATCTTGTTGACAAGGTTTCTTACTTGCGTAGCGTTCGGATTACGTCCCGAAGCTTCCATCTTTCTTGTTTTGGACATGAATCATGACAAAGTTTACAATTTTCAAACGGCTGACCTTCGGATATATTGCCATGATGCTGTTGGTCGTTTTTCTAGGCGCTTACGTCATTTTAAAACTCAACCAGCTGAACGCCCTCACACAGGATATCGCTTTAATTGACGGCGCGACCATCCATCTGATTGAAAATCTCTCCGACACAATCTTTTCTCAGGTCGGGTTTGAGAAAAAATATTTCATTTCCCATGATCGCGACTTCCTGAAACAATTCTTTGAGCTTAGCGAATATTGTTCCAAAGAAATGCAGCAACTGGGCCTTCTGATGGATTCTTCAAGAAAAAAAGAACTGTTTGCCCAAGTGAATAAGTTGTATAAGCGTTACGTTTCCTTTTTTCAGAAAGAAACGAGGAATCCGAAAACTGCCGAAAAACCGCCACAACAGGCATATCAGGCGGAGAAGGAGCAAACCATTGATGAAATTAATGAAAGACTGAAAGAAATGGTGAAAGTGGCACGCTCGGACCGGGATGAAAAAATTCAAACCTCACAGGCCATCAGTTCACAGGTGTTGAAGGTTTATTCGGCCTCAGCCGGACTGGTGATCTTTTTGGGAATCATGATTTCTTTCTTTAACACTAAAAGCATCAACCGTTCCATAAGGCTGCTGCAGGAGCAAACAAAGGAAATCGCCAGGGGAAAATTTGCAACAATCCAGCCTATTTCCTCACCACCGGAAATAAAGGAACTGGCCGATCACTTCAACGTCATGAGCGAAAGATTGCAGGAGCTTGACGAAATGAAGATCGATTTCATCAGTCATGTTTCACACGAACTCCGTACGCCGCTAACGGTTATAAAAGAGGCCACGGGCATGCTGCTGGACGGAACATACGCCGATTCCCGCGAGAGCCAGCAGGAACTGCTGACCATTACACAACAGGAGTGTGACCGGCTCATCGACTCGGTCAACCGGATTCTGGATCTTTCCAGAATGGAAGCGAAAATGATGGAATATGTATTTGTCCCCTGTCAGTTGTCCCCCCTGATCCAGGAAACCGTTTTGAAACTGGCGCCCATTGCAATCAGGGAAGAAATCCGTTTACAGTTGAAACTCCAAGACCATTTGCCCCTGGTGAAAATGGATGAGGCCCGCATTAAGCAGGTTTTGGAAAATCTGATAAGCAATGCGCTGAAGTTTTCTTCAAAAGGAGATACGGTTTCGGTGCGTACGGCGGTTCAGCGTAACGGCCAGGATTGTATTCAGATTTCAGTTGCCGATACCGGCACAGGGATTCAGAAGGAAAACCTGGAAAGGATTTTTGATCGTTTCAAGCGCATCGAACGCGGGAAAGAAACCGCCCGGGGCACCGGGTTGGGACTTTCCATCGCTAAACATATCGTGACGGAACATGGAGGAAATATATGGGCGGAGAGCGCGCCGGGCAGAGGAAGCACCTTCTTTTTTACCTTGCCTGTTTCATAATCGTTGTTGGAACCGCTGCCGGATGCGGGCCAACCGGAACAATATCACAGAAAGCCGAGCGATCCGCCGAAACGAAGAATCCTGACGCGAAGGCGGCAGACCTGTACCGGCAGGGGCTCATTCTGGCCCATCCCCGGAATCCGCATATGGATTATGAGAAGTCCATATGGTATTTTCAGTCGGTTATCAGAGAGTTCCCCGAAACCCCGCTGAGGCAGACGTCGGAAACCTGGATTTTGACCCTGGAAACAATGATTGAAAAGGATCGCCGAATCGAGGCGCTGACCCGGAAATTGACATTACAAGAGGAAGGTATTCTTAAGAGCCAAAAAATGAACAATCGCTTGAAGACCCGGGTAAAACGCCTGAACTCCCAAATAAAGACATCGCAACATCAGATAGAAGGACTCAAAAAGCAGATTGAGACCCTGAAAATGATCGATCTGGGAATTGAGAAGAAGAAGCGAAAGGCAACGCCCTAGAGGCTGAAGGCAATGGGAAAAGTGGAAAAATGAGCAGGATTTTGGTGGTAGACGATGATCACAATGTTCTGAAAGTCATTAGGATGCGGCTGGAAGCCGAAGGCTTTCAAATCGTCACTGCATCCGATGGGGAAAAGGCGGTGGCCGAAGCGACGTCGGAAATCTTTGACCTGGCCCTGGTGGATTTGAAGCTCTCCGAAAAAGACGGCATTCAGTTGATGGAAGAGCTTCACCAAATCAATGCCGAATTGCCTATTATCATTCTGACGGCCTACGGCACCATTCAGAGCGCGGTCGAAGCCATGAGCAAGGGCGCTCACAGCTATATCACCAAACCTTTCGATTACCGTGAGCTTTTGCTGCAAATCAACAATTGTCTCGAAAAAAGGCGGCTGTCCAATGAGGTGAAACGACTCAAAAACCTGGTTGAAAGCCATTTGGGGTTTGAAAACATCATCGGAAAAAGTGAGACCATGCAGGATCTTCTGGCCCAAGTGGCCCAGGCGGCCCGAACCGATTCGAACGTCTATATCGAAGGTGAAAGCGGAACGGGAAAGGAACTGATTGCCAGGACCTTGCATTTGGCCAGCACGAGAAAGGACGGGCCTCTGGTGGCGATCAACTGTGCGGCCATTCCGGAAAATCTGTTTGAGAGCGAACTGTTCGGCCACCAAAAAGGGGCTTTTACCGGCGCCAGTCAGAACAAGGAGGGTCTTTTGTCCCAAGCCGACGGCGGCACTTTTTTTCTGGATGAGATATCGGAAATGCCTTTGCCCATGCAGGCAAAACTCCTGCGGGTTCTGCAGGAAAAGGAGTTTTATCCGTTGGGTGGGGGTGCCATCCGGAAAGTGGATGCCCGCTTTATCGCCACATCCAATTGCGTATTGGAGGAATCCGTCGAAAAAGGGGAATTCCGGGAGGATCTGTTCTACCGTATTCATGTTATTGTTCTTAAAATACCGCCTCTCAGGGAAAGGAAGGAAGATATCCCTCTGTTGGCCAAGTTTTTCTTCAAAAAAAACATGGAAAAATCCGAAAAAAATATCAAAGGATTTACGCCTGCGGCCCTGCAAAAAATGATGCTGTACGCATGGCCGGGCAATGTCAGAGAACTTGAAAATACGATTGAAGGCGCGGTTGCCATGACGACCCAGGATATCATCACGGAAGACTTGATTTTAAAGGGGCGACCTTTCGAAGAAGAAGGATTGAAATCCTTCAAGAGCGCAAAAAGCGATTTTGAGAAACTCTATCTGGTTCAATTGATGGAACTCACCCAGGGCAACATCAGCAAGGCTTCCGAACTGTCCGGAAAATACCGGGCGGATCTATACGATTTACTAAAGAAATACAATCTGGACCCGGCGGATTTCAGAAAATAACCCGTCGAGGGATAGCCGCATAAGACGGCATCATGCCGACAAGATCTTTTTGAGGTTTTTCGGTCACAAACGGCACTATGGCTTGGTCATGTCATATCAAAGGAAGCGCAATTTCTACAGAAATAAATTGGAGACGGTCATGAAATGCGTCATGGGAATCGACATGGGATCATTCCGGGTAAAAGGCGTCCTGTGGTGCCAAGGTTCGGAGAGTGTCACCTTTGAATGCCCTTCGGGAGGGGATTTTGAAGCCACCGCCCGCAGGGCGCAGAAGGAACTCCTCCTTATCAGTGGGCGCAGTGCCAATGAGATAGTCGGAGTGCTGTCCACGGGATACGGCTCAAAGTCGGTTATGTTTGCCGACGAAACCCGTTCGGATATCGCCTGCCAGTGCATTGGGGTCCATGCCCTTTTTCCATCGGCCCGAACGGTGATCGATGTGGGGGACCTTCACAGCAAGGTATTCAGTCTGGACGAAAACGGGGCCCCCCTCAAATTCTTGCTGAGCGGGAACTGCGCAGGGGGCAGTGGACGGGTTCTCCAGATTATCGCCAAGGTCATGAACATGAAGGTGGAAGAAATCGGCGAGGTTTCCCTGAAATCCAAAAAACCCGTTGATTTCAGCACCGGCTGCGTGGTATTCGCCGAATCAGAGGCCGTCTCCAGACTGGCCGAAGGGGTTCCTAAGGAGGATCTCCTGGCCGGCATTCACCGGGCCTTATCGTCCCAGATCAACAGTCTGGCGGAAAGGCTGGGCATTGAGGAGGATGTGGTATTGGTTGGTGGCGGGGCACGCAATCCGGGGCTCGTCAAAACGCTGAGAGAGGTCATGGGCCGTGATATCCTCGTACCCGAAGGCCCTCATATGACCGCGGCATATGGCGCTGCACTTTTGGCCGGCAGTTTATACAATTTTAAGGAGATGTAACGGATGAATGGTAAAAATAGCGTAATTTCATCGAGAGTCGAAGCACTTTACCGGGATTACGGAAAAAGGGCGAAGGAATTGAAGGATGAGGGAAAGACCCTCATCGGTTACGTCTGTTCTTTTGTCCCGGTGGAGATGATCTCAGCCGCGGGCTGCATCCCCTTTCGGATCCGGGGGGATATCAACGAACCGGTCACCAAAGGCGACACCGTCCTCGAAACCATCGTGTGCCCCTTTATCAGAAGCTGTTTCGACCTGGCTTTAAAGGGAAAATATGACTTTTTGAGCGGCATCGTCATTCCCCATGGGTGCGACAGCATGACCCGGAGTTACAGCACATGGAGTTACTCGCTCGACCTCCCCTACGCCTACTTTCTGAACATTCCCTCGGTGGTCAAACCCGCTTCCTTTGAGTTCTTTGCCGAAGAGATCAAGACTTACAAGAAAACCCTTGAAGCATTTATCGGGCACGAAATTACGGAAGCGGATATCTCCCAAGCCATCAAGCTTCATAATGCGTACAGAAACAAAATCCGAACCATTTATGATTTCAGAAAGTCCGATCCTCCAATGGTCTCCGGCGTGGAAATTTCAAAAATATTGACCGTGGGAACGAGCTTGCCCGTAGAAGAGGCCAACGCCCTTTTGGATGAAATCATTGAAGAACTGAAAACCCGCTCCGAACCACCCCTGAAAACCGGTAAGAGGATACTGGTGGACGGCGCCTGCGTGGACCATGCCGGACTGGTGAAACTCATAGAGGAAAGCGGCGCCTCTGTGGTGGCTGAAACCACCTGTAACGGAATGAGGGACACATTTCCCCTCACCGACGAACAAGAGGACCCCTTTACCGGCCTGGCCCGTCGGTATCTGGACAAAATCAACTGTCCCAAGACCTACAGGGAAAACAGAGCGGGCTCCTTTGAAGGAAACATTGCCGATCGTTTCGGTGATATTGGCCGCTATGCCGAGCACTTTCATGCAGACGGCGCCATTCTGTATGTCTACAAGTACTGCGACCCTTTTGGATTCGAGGTGCCGGCCAGAAAAGCCTATTATAACGCTATTGATCTCCCGCTGCTCTGGATCGAAGACCTCTATTCCAGTGGAACAATGGGGCAAATCAAAACGAGAATCCAGGCCTTTTTAGAAATGATCGAACAATAGCGGACCCAGAACAAGAAGGAGAGAAAGCATCATGGCTGAACAAAAAAAGAAACATAAGAAGAGAAGAACGGCCACCCGGGCCGCCGCCTCCATCGGCCCCATGGTAAAGGAGTTTATCGCCGGAACAGTCCGAGCGCAGCGGGAAGGCGCCCAAAAACTTGCCTACAGCTTTATCGTCTGCCATCATGAAGAGATTCTGCGTGCAATGGACGTCCTCCCCATCTGGACGGAAAACTTCGCCGGGGTCTGCGGCGCCAAAAGAGACGCGGAACGATTCCTTCAACGGGCTGAATCCTTGGGCTTTTCAAGATCCCTTTGCACCTATGCGCTTTGCGGCTTGGGCTTTGATCACTGGCGTGAGGAATTGGGCGAAATGCCGCCTGATGCCCCGTGGGGCGGACAGGCCAGGCCGGATTTTATGATCTCAACCGGGCAAATTCTCTGTGATCCAAGGGCAAAGTGGTATCAAGCGGCCCAGCAGTACATGCCGGATGTGCCCATCTATAATATCGATCTGCCATATCCCCTCTATCATCCCGACCGGGACCATCGGGAGGAACTACCCTATTACCACAAGTATATTGTCGAGGAACTTAAAGGGTTGATCGCTTTCGTGGAAGAACAGACCGGGAAAAAAATGGATTATGAACGCCTCTGGGAGCGGGTCCGGCTCAGCGACAAAACCTGGAACCTCATCGAAGCAACCTATGATCTCAGGAGCGCGATCCCCTGCCCCATGGGGACCGGGGATGCCATGAACACCATGGTTCCCATCAATTTCATGATGGCCACCCAAGATGCCTATGACTTTTTCCTGAATCTGAAGCAGGAATTGGAAGAAAAGATCAAAAAAAAGGAAGGGGTTGTCGAAAATGAGAAATACCGCCTTCTTTGGGGAGGGGGCCTCCCCTCCTGGTTCGCCCTGGGAGATTTCAATTACTTTAACAGCAAGGGTGCCGTATTCCCCGCCGAAACGACCTATCGAATGGTCGCCCCCATTGCTGAAATGAATATTCCCAAAACAGACGATCCCGTGGAACATCTGGCCTGGCGATGGCTGGGATACTGGACCTTCTGGTACGATAAGGCCAGGCAGCGCAAAGGCGGAGAGCCGGATGTGGAACGTCTGATCAATTACATCGAAAGGTATAAAATTGACGGCGTGGTCATGCACGAAGCGTTTTCCTGCCGGACGTGGCATGTGGGGCTTATCTGGCAGCTCCACCAACTGGCCAAAATCTACAAGCCCATCCCCGTGCTGCGTCTGGGAAAAGACGGAAACAAGACCCAGGCATGGCGCGAAAATCCCTCGCTGGTCCTTGAAAGCGACATCATCGATATCACGTCCTATTCTGAAGTGGATACACGAAACAAGATCGATGCCTTTATCGACACCCTTGAATCCGTTGCCAAGAGCCGGGTGGATTGATTCGGGGGCAAAATGGCGGATTATTTCGCAGGAATCGACATCGGCTCCACCATGACCAAGGTGGTGATCCTGGGAGACGAGATCATCGCCACCGTGATCGGTCCCACCGGAGTCGAGCAGAGACGCCTGGCCAACAAGGTGATGGAGGAGGCCCTTTCCCGTGCCGGGATCCCCTTTGAAGACATCACCTACATCGTCAGCACCGGATATGGAAGGATCAATGTCCCCTTCGCCGACAAACAGGTGACCGAAATCAGTTGCCACGCCAAAGGGGTGTCCCGTCTCGTTCCCGCGGCCCGAACCGTTATCGATATAGGGGGTCAGGACAGCAAAGCCATTCGAATTGATGCCAACGGCCGCACAAAGGATTTTGTCATGAACGATAAGTGCGCCGCGGGAAGCGGCCGCTTTGTGGAAATCATCGCCGATTGCCTGGGTGTACCGTTGCAAGAAATGGGAACGGTCTCCCTCAAAAGCAAGAATCCCGCAAGTATCAGCAGTATCTGTACCATCTGGGCCCAACAGGAAGTGACGGCCGGACAGGCCAAAGGCCGCCCCATTCCGGACCTGGTGGCGGGGGTTCACCGATCCCTGGCGGATCGCGTGGTTCGAATGGCCAGAAGGATTCCTTTGGAAAAGGAAATCGTTCTGACCGGTGGGGGCGCCAAGAATGCGGGTCTGGTTGCAGCCGTCTCCCATATGCTGCAGACAGCGCTGCTCGTTCCTGAAGAGCCCTTGATCACCGGGGCTCTCGGCGCCGCTTCATTGGGTCGGAACATGGTGGAAAAGGCCATTAAAAAGGGGATATCCCTTGAAACAAAGAAGCGGGTACTGGATGTGGTCCAGATTTTATGACGCTTTTTGGTAGCGGTTTTCGGCGGACATTGTCTTATGAAAAAATGTGCATTTTCAAATGAAATATCAGACTATGAGTATCTCTTCCGGCTGAACCGCACCATCGACTACATCCACAATCATTTGGGAGAAGACCTGAATTTAACGAGCCTCGCCCGGATCGCCTGTTTTTCGAAGTATCACTTCCACCGCATATTCAGCACGTTCCTCAGTGAAACCGTGAATGAATATGTTCGTCGCGTCCGGCTCGAAAAAGCCGTCCGCATGCTCACGCTGGACAGAGATAAGAGTGTTCTCGAAATTGCGCTGGACTGCGGATTTTCGAGTTCCCAGAACTTTGCCAAGGCATTCAAGTCACACTTCGGTGTAACCCCCACATACGTTCGGACCGCGTACAATTGGGGCCGCGTGAAAAGCAAACTGGGAAAGGGTGAAGGTTTGACGGAGAAGGAGTGCGGGGTACCCAACGAAAAGGATCATCCCCTGGATTCTCGTCTGATGATCAAAAAAATCATCAAAGACCAAGCACCCATGTCGGTACGTGTCGCGAAAATACCCGATTTTCACGTTGCCTATGTCCGGAGCATCGGGCCCTATCGCGCCGAAACCATACAACCCGCTTTCGACCGACTCATGCGGTGGGCAATTCCCAGAGAACTCATGGACGAAAACACTTTCGTCATCGGCGCCATATGGAACGATCCTAATGTCACACCTGCTGAAAAATGCATTTATGACGCGTGCATTACAGTTCCGAAACTCGCGACTGGCGATGGAAAAATCAACATTCAGCGGCTGCGCGGCGGAAAATTCGCGGTCTACCATTGCGATCTCAAGCCAGGTGAACATCAGGAGGCCTGGATGAAATTGATCATCCATTGGTTGCTCTCCAGCGCGTATCTGCCGGATAATCGACCTTTTTTTGAAATCATGTATAACTTTTCCGGAAAATTTCCCCTCGGACGTCATGCTCTGGATCTCTGCCTTCCCGTAAAACCTTCGTAATCGTCTCCATTCCTTAAAAATCCCCCATTCGCCGGCGCACAAAATCTTTCGCCCCTCTTTCGTCCATCGCAAAAAAGCAAGACTGGAAACATGAAAAGCAAGAACGGAGAAGATGTTTCGTTCCCGGTCCCGTATGCTTGAAGTAGGGACTGTGGCCTGTTCAAAGGCCATCAAGCAAACTGCTATCGTCAGGAGGGACAACCATGGGATTTGTTAAGTCATTAGAGGAAATTCTTGCAAAGAAGCGTTCCAGCTCCGATTTCTATGATGCTGAAATGCTTACGGTCTTTTGGGAAACCAAACCGGAGGTCGTCGCCAAGCTTCTGCCACCACCCCTTGAGCCCGCCGGGATTTCCTGAAGGCTCTCCAAACGCGTTTCATGGCGGGAAAATCTTTGGATCCATCAGGGGGCCAGGGAGGGACCGTTATAACGCCTCAATCGATCGCTCTGGGCGCTGTCCGTGCCGTCGAGGAAAATCGGTTTCTCGTTGTAATGCCTGACGAAGTGGTGGAAACGCTCAAGCAACGATCTCAAGACATGGAAGGATTCATAGACCGGCAATCCCGAAAGCGGGAGGAGCGTGACAGGTTCCTCAAAGGGATTCTCACCCAAATGGCCAAGGAAAAGGCCTTCGAACATCCGGTTAAGTGAGGCCGGGTTTCATACGGGAAAAGCCGATACGCATCTTCGGAAATGGAATTCTGTGATGAGATGATGCTGTTTAAAAAACGGCTGGAGATCAGCCGGTGCGTCGACTTGGGAGATGTCGCTTCTCTTATGAAGGTTTTGGGCGTTTCGTTGCTTGAATGGAGAAATCTCAAAGAGGATATGGCCGATGGATTCGATTGTATCGCCTGGGTCTTTAAAAATTCGCCGACAACAAGGAATCAATGGGTCTTGTGTCGACGTAGCGGAGCGCTCCCGGAAGCTTTTTTAAGTGTGGAGGTTCCGGAACATGGAGATATCGTTGAATACCAGATATGGAAAAACGGTTCTTTAACCCCCACGCATATTGGAATTTTTGACGAATCGCACCATCAGGTCGAATCGAAGTGGGGGGATGCCGGGCATGTTTTTCTTCATGATCTCTGGGCCGTTCCGGCGGAATATGGGGAACGTGTCAACTTTTATCGTCATGTTCCTCCTCACCCGAACAGAAGGATTGGCAATCTTGGGCTGATTGGACAATATTAATAACCCAATTGGGCGTTTGAAAAAATTTGAAAGGCCCGGTCCCTCATCCGCTGCTGCCCCCACTGATAGTCCCCTCCATTCATCTGCTGTTTAATCCATTCAATTCCCATCGACAACGCTGCGGCAAGCGTCAAAAGAAGGCCCTATTGTATTTGAAATTCTTCGATTTGATATTGACAGTTTTAGTCTTCTGAACTACAAACCCACATGAATAAGAGCTGGAACCATAAAGGTCTTAAGGAATTAATTGCGAAAACTCAGCCTGTCCTCGAGACAATATCGCTTTAGGCCCTTTATTCGTTCATGTGAATCGGTGAACTTGCCTGAGGAAATCCCAAAAACCGTCAAAAAATCATGTCATTATTTGAAGCCCTACTCATGACGCAGCTCATTGAATCCGATAGATTTCCGGTCATTCTCTGTTAATATTTCCTCTGAAAACGCCGCCCGGTTTGTGCCCATAGAGGCGACGGAGAAAAATATTCCGGAACTCGGGGGATGACCTTCGTCACTTAGAGCGCTCTTTGAATTATTGATTTGGAAAGGTGAAAGTGGAAAATACTAACAAAATGTCTTTAAAGAAAAAAACACTTGATTTAATTAGGAAAAGAGCCGAGGCCCTGAAGGGAGGTGGTCGGCAGGCGGCGGAAAAACAGGCGGCTATGGGGAAAATGACGGCCAGAGAACGGATTGTCGCCCTGCTGGATAACGATTCATTTCAGGAGTATGATCTTTTTGCTCGGCATGAGGCAACCGAATTTGACATGGACAAGAAGGTCCTTCACGGGGACGGGGTCATCACCGGAACCGGAAAGATCAGTGGAAAACCGGTTTGCATTTACGCGCAGGATTTTACGGTGGCCGGCGGTTCTCTTGGACTGATGCATGCCCGGAAGATTACAAAAATCATGGATCATGCCATGAATTTGCGGGTTCCATTGATCGGAATTAACGATTCCGGTGGCGCCCGTGTGCAGGAGGGGGTCAATTCCCTGGCCGGCTATGGAGAAATTTTCTATCGAAACGCCATTGCATCCGGTGTCATTCCCCAGATTTCCGTTGTTCTGGGACCCTGCGCGGGAGGCGCGGTTTATTCCCCCGCGCTAACCGATTTTGTGTTTGTGGTGGACAAGATTTCCAGAATGTTTATCACCGGTCCTCAGGTCATCAAAACCGTGCTGGGAGAAGAAATCAGCATGGAAGACCTGGGCGGGGCCAAAGTTCATTGTGAAATCACCGGGAATGCCCATTTCTACGCGGAAAGCGAAATGGAATGTTTTCAGCAAATCAAGGATCTCATCAGTTTTATTCCATGGAACAATACCAAGGAACCGGTAACGGTGCCGCCCAAAAAACCGAAAAAAGGGAGAAAAATGGATGAAATTGTTCCCAGTGATCCCGCGCTTCCCTATGATGTCAGAGAAGTCATCCGTTCCGTGGTGGACAGTTCCCACTTTTTTGAGGTTCACGAAAACTGGGCGGCCAATATTGTCGTAGGCTTTGCCCGAATGAATGGTCGTCCGGTTGGGTTTGTGGCCAATCAGCCCCTGGTGCTGGCGGGCGTCCTGGACTGTGATTCTTCGGACAAGGCCGCCCGTTTTATCCGTTATTGTGATGCGTTCAATGTGCCCTTGATTACTTTTGAAGATCTCCCCGGTTATCTACCCGGAATCGATCAGGAGCATGCCGGTGTGATCCGCCACGGCGCCAAGCTGCTGTATGCCTACAGCGAGGCCACGGTTCCCCGCATTACGGTGGTGCTTCGAAAAGCCTATGGTGGCGGGTATGTGGCCATGAACTCCAGACACCTGAGAGCGGATTTTGTTTTCGCCTGGCCGGGTGCTGAAATCGCGGTGATGGGACCCGAAGGCGCTGCCAATATCATCTTCAGAAAAGAAATCCAAAGCGCCAAAGACCCGGAAAAAATGCGCCAAAAAAGAATCGATGAGTACCGGGAAAAGTTTTCGAATCCCTTTGTGGCAGCCTCCAGGGGATATATTGATTCGGTCATTGAACCGAACGAGACCCGGGATATTCTATTGCACTGCCTTGAAATTTCCGAAAATAAAGTGGTGTCAAGACCTGATAAAAAACACGGTGTTCCGCCGTTTTAAAACCGGAGCAAGATGCCGCAAGGGGGGGTTGAATGGCAACAGAGGAAACATATCAGTCTTTAAACATCAACGGAACGGCGTATGTGACCCGCCTTACTCGTAAGTATGAGAACAGGCCGAAGTGGAAAAAACAGAATCCGAAAATGGTCACAAACGGCCTTCCGGGAACCGTGTTGGATATTTATGTCAAAACCGGAGACCAAGTGGTCGAGGGTGAAAAACTGCTTTCTCTGGAAGCCATGAAAATGATCAATACGATTTTAGCACCGTTTTCCGGAGAAGTCAGGGAAGTATTTGTAAAACCGGGACAAACCCTGAAGAAAGGAACATTAATGATTGAGTTGGCGTAGTTTTTGTTTCTCCTCTTTCATAGGTGTTGACATTAGCCGGCACGATGCCATGGCCGTTCAGATGCGCCTAAACGCACTTCTTCCCATCTACCCGCTGAGGGTCTCCCGCATCTTCTCGGTGGCCTCGGGATCGGCGAGGCCCGTTTCGGGATCGATGAGAACGCCGTAATCCTTTTCAGCGGCCGCCATACTCACATACCCTTCCCGCACGTCCGCTTCCACCCTATCGATGTCCCGTTCCAGGGGGTCGCCGTATCCACCGCCACCCGCGGCATCGATGGTCACCACATCACCCGGCTTGAGCTGACTGAGACCGTAGGGGTTGCCGGGGTTACCGTTAACGAGGAAAGCCGCCTTGGCACCCTCGCCGCCGCCGAACAGACCTTCCGGAGCATATTGATGACGTCCCGACTGGATGCCCAGATTTACCGGTGGAAGCGGTGCATAGGCATCATCAGGAATTTTCAAAACCATACGCCTTCCAAGCCCCCCCTTCATGCGACCAATGCCGCCCGAGTCGGTCAACAATTCCCGTTTCTCGACGATCAGAGGGGTATCGCTTTCAAGGATCTCCACCGGCGTGTTGGCCCCGTTGGCGGGAAAGATGTAAACGTAGTTACCGTCGGCCCGGGCACTGGCGCCCATGCCGCCCCCACGGATCCGCACCGAGTGCCAGGGCCGACCGTCTTGGTGCCTACCGTAGAGCACGTTCATATTTGCGGGCGTTCCGCCGCTCCCGGCGATCACCCGGTCCGGCAGAACGTCCGCCATGGCCCGGTAAATGATTTCGGTAATAAAATGTCCGATCTGCATACGGGCCGCCACGGCAGCCGGGAATTTGCAGTTCACCACACTCCCCAGGGGCGCTTTCATGGCAATGGGGGCCGTGCAGCCGTCGTTGTTGGGAATGTCCGGGTCGAACATGCTTTTCATGGCCATGAACACGTAGGCGTAGGTGAAATTGAAAACCACATTGCCGCCCCAGTCCACCTGGGAGGAGGACCCTGCAAGATCCACCATGATATCACTTCCCGTGACATGCACGGCAGCCTTGATGATAACATCATCTTTGCCTTTCCCCTGCTCCACGATCCCTTCCGCCTCATAGACGCCGTCCGGGACCTTGCTGATGGCTTCCCGCATACTCTTTTCCGTACGGCTGATGATTTCATCGGCCAGATCGTCCAATCCGTCCAGTTGGTACTCTTCCAGCATCTGGGAAATCTTCTCGGCGCAAACATGGTTGGCGGCGATCTGGCTGCGGATGTCTCCGATCACCTCGTCGGGGGTCCGCACGTTCCACTTGATCATCTCCACCACCGACTCATTGAGCAGGTCCCCGTCGTAGAGTTTTACCAAGGGAATAAAAAGACCGTCCTCGTAAACGTCATGGTTGTCCGAAGAAACACGTCCGCCGATGTCCGAATGGTGGAAAACGCAGGCGGTGAAGGCGGTCAGTTTTCCTTGATGAAAGATGGGGCTGAACACGCACATATCGTTTAAGTGGCCCGCCAGTGCCCAGGGGTCGTTGGTGATATAGACATCACCGGGATGGTAGCTCTCCTCGGGAACCTGGGTGACCAGCTTCTTGATTCCCAGGGCCATGGCGCCCGACTGCCCGGGGGTGGCGAAGGACCCTTGGGCCAGTTCGCGCCCTTTCCGGTCCGTAAACATGCAGGTATAGTCGTGCGCGTCTCTCAACAGACTTGAAAAAGCCGTTCGTGAAACGGCGCTGTCCGCTTCGT
Source organism: delta proteobacterium NaphS2 (assembly GCA_000179315.1). GTDB lineage: Bacteria > Desulfobacterota > DSM-4660 > Desulfatiglandales > Desulfatiglandaceae > NaphS2. Next base: position 31,290 of record ADZZ01000749.1, on the reverse strand, counting down.
CCACAATGGAAATGAGCCGTCGCCAGAGTATTTCAATGGTAATGGGATCAAATTGCTGACCCATGGTATCCTCCTTCATTAATCCAACTCAATCCACAAAAAACCGTATTTGTCCACGGAGACGTCCGCGTCCTCACCCACAATCACCGTGGATTCACGTTCTTCAATGATGGCGGGTCCTTGAAATCGGACACCGCTGTTCAGCTTGTACCGATCATAGACCGTATGGGGAACGAATTCGCCGGCAATGCCCGAATAGGCATCCCGCTGGCCTTTGACGGCATCTTTGAGAGTATAGCCGGTCTCTTTGAGTTCAGGCAGTTTCAAAAGGCGCTCGGGCAGGCTGGCCCGGACCTTGAAGTTGATGAATTCAACGGCGGAATCCGGGTAAGTCCGACCGTAAAGCTTTTCATAAACCGTGTCAAAGCGCCTGCGGATTTCCTGTGGATCGATGCGGGAAAATTCCCCTTCCGGCACGGAAATGTTGGTTTCCGATCCCTGGCCCACAAACCGCACATCCACGGACCGTTCAAAGCAAATCTCTCCACTTTCATCGCCGCTTTCCAGGGTCCTGGCCCCTTCCGCTTCCATTCTGGAGAAGATCTTTTCGATTTCCCCGAAATCCGCCTCTAGAAGCGGGCTTTTATGGCTTCTGACCAGATCAAAGGCTCTGGGGGCCGTAAAAAAGCCCAGGGCCGAACCCACCCCGGCGTTGGGGGGCACGATCAACCGCTTGGCCCCTAGTTTTTTGGTGAGGCCATAGGCATGCACCGGTCCGGCCCCACCGAAAGCGATGACCGTCACCAGCTTGGGATTTCCCCCTTTTTCGGCGATATGGGTCTTGGCGGCCCCGGCCATGGTCTCGTTGATGAGGTCATGGATCCCCCACACCGCCTGCACCGAAGAAACCTTCAACGGTTCGGCGATGGCCCTCTCGATCCCTTTCATGGCCGCATCTTTGTCCAGTTTCATCTCGCCGCCCAGGAAATAATCGGCATCGAGGTATCCCAGAGCCAGGTCCGCATCGGTGACGCAGGGCGATGTACCCCCCCTGCCGTAGCAGATGGGGCCCGGCTCCGCGCTGGAACTCTCGGGGCCCACCTGAAGGGTTCCCAGCTTGCTCACATGGGCGATGCTTCCCCCACCGGCGCCGATTTCCATGAGATCCACCACCGGCACCTGTATGGTCAGGCCGCTTCCCTTCATGAACCGCTGTACCCGGCCCACCTCAAAGGTCGGCACCACGCTGGCCACCCCTCCCTGAATGAGACACGATTTGGCGGTGGTACCCCCCATATCGAAACAGAAGATCTCAGGGATATCGAATAGTTTTCCGTAATACTGACCCGATATGACCGCTGCCGTGGGGCCCGATTCAATGATGCGCACCGGAAATTCCGCCGCAGTCTTGATGGCGGTGATACCGCCGCTGGAAAGCATTATAAAAAGCTTGCCTTGGGACCCTAGGTCTTCCAGGCGACGGGCCAGCTTGTATAGATACTTTCCCGTGAGCGGCTTCACATAGGCATTGGTGACCGTGGTGCTGGTCCGTTCATACTCACGGATCTGGGGCAGCACCTCGTAGGAGATACAGACGGAGACATCCGGTGCTTCCGCCTGAACAATCTCTTTGATCTGCTCTTCGTGGGAAGGATTTTCAAAGGAGTTCAAAAGACACACGGCAATGGATTCAACTCCCATATCCAGCATTTGGCGCACCACCTGCCGCGCTCCATTTTTGTCCAACGGTTTTAACACCGTGCCGTCGCTCCGCACCCGTTCGTCCACTTCAAAGCGAAAGCTGCGGGGGACCAGTGGTTCCGGAAACTCGGCAAACACATCATAGGGGGCATAGCGGATCTCTCGACCCAGTTCCAGTACGTCCTTGAACCCTTTGGTAGTGATCAAACCGGTTCTGGCACCTTTTCGCTCGATGATGGAATTGATCACCAGGGTGGTTCCGTGAATGACCTCGTCCAGGCTTTTCACGAATCCGGGGACCATTTGGTCCAGTTGCCGGATGCCGTATTCCACCGCGTCGGAGGGATCGCGGGGGGTGGTCAGGCACTTGTTGATGGTGAGTTCCCCGGTCCGGTCGTTGAGTAAAACGAAATCGGTAAAGGTGCCGCCGATATCACAGCCCAGCCGGTATATCTTGTCAGACATGGATGTCTCCTCAATAAGGGCAACCACAGGGGAATGCCCCTACTTTTGATTTAATGCCGCCAGGATCTTTTCGGGTGTGATGGGAAGGTCCCGAATGCGAACGCCGATGGCATCGTAGACCGCATTGGCGATGGCAGGGGCCGTGGGAACCAGCCCGGGCTCGCCGACCCCTTTGGCGCCGAAAGGCCCTGTCTCGTCATGGGTTTCAATAAGATCAACCTCGATGGGAAAATTGAGGTCCGGTGCGGAAAGAATCTTGTAATCGAGGAAATTGGGATTCAGGTTCCGGCCTTCGTGTGTTTTGTATTCTTCGGACAGGGCATATCCGATTCCCTGGGCCAGGGCCCCGTAAATCTGCCCCTTGAGGGTCTGTCGGTTCAACGCCTGACCCACGTCATGGGCGGCAGCCACCTTTATGATCTCCACCTTGCCCGTTTCCAGGTCCACCTCCACCACGGCCCCCTGTACGCCCACAATGTAGGTTGAACTCATGTTCCCGCGCCCCGTGCGGGGATCCAGCATCTGGTTCGGAGGATCGTAAAAAGCTTCTTCGATGACCATGGTTCCCTGCTCTTTGTAGTGGGCGGCGCGCAAAATCTCCTCAAGTGTCACGTAAAGATCGGGATCGTCGGGCTCGGCTTTTAAAAAAATGCGGTTTTCCTTCATGTCGAAATCCGAAGGGTCCAAGATGGCTTCATAGTCCAGATCGGGAATTTCGAAGTCGGGATTCTTTTGTTTCATCCTTTTCATGCGGCTCTTAATACGCAGCATAAAATGCTCGCTGGCCAGATCAAAAATCTTTTTGCGGGCCTTTTCCGCGGCCATGATGGCGGCATTGCACGACGTAAAGGCCCCCCTGCTGGCGTGGGTTCCCACGTCCCAGGGACAGGTGGCCGTATCACCGGTAACGACCCTCACATGGTCTTCCGTCACCCCCAGGGCCTCCGCAGTGGCCAGGGCCAGGGCCGAATCAAATCCCTGTCCCATTTCCACGCCGCCGGATACCACGGAAACGTCTCCGAAATCGTCAATCTTTAAAATGACGCCGGAACCGTCCGATCGGTAAACCCGGCCCGAACCGCCCACATGGAAGAGAGCCGCCATGCCCACGCCCTTTGCTTTTACGGGCGTACTGCCGACCAGGGTGGTACAGGCGTCCACGGATCCGCGCTTCAAATCGCTCTTGCCGCAGATGGACTTCCAATCCAGTTTTTGGGCCACCGATTCCAGGCACTCCGTCATGCCGCAGGTGGAAATCTTGAGGCCCATGGCTGTAGTCTCATTGGGAATGTTGCTGTTGATTTTCCGGAATTCAAAGGGATCGATACCGGCCTTCTCCGCCAGCTGATCCATATTGCTTTCCATGGCCCACGCCACTTGAGGATTGCCGTACCCCCGCATGGCCTGACAATAGGTGTTGTTGGTGTAAACGATGGTGGTTTTGAACAGCACATTGGGGACCCGGTAAATGGAAGATGCCGGAATCATCATGACACTGGGGGTGGTGGCACCCCAGGAGGTGTACGCCCCGTTATCCAGAACCATGTGAATATCCCTCAGCACCATTTTCCCGTTTTTGTCACACCCCTGGATAATGTGGGTTTCCGTGGGCTGGCGGGGGCTTAGGGCCGTGAACTCCTCTTCACGGTTAAAGACCATTTTGACGGGCCTGCCGGTTTTGTAGGCCAGCAGAATGGAAATGAATTCATAGCCGTGGGTGTCCAGCCCCGTGCCGAAGGATCCCCCGAGGGTGGGAACGATCACCCGCGTCTTCCGGCCCTTCAAGCCCATATCGCGCAGGGCCTGATTGAAATCGTTTTGGGCCAGAAAGGGAATTTGGGTTTTGGTGCGTATGATCAGATTGCTTTGGAGATCAAACTCGGCGATACAGCCGGCGGTCCCCATGCAGGACTGCTGGATCAAAGGGGTTTTATAATCCTCCTCCACCACGTAGGCGGCCTCTTCCCTGGCCTTTTCGACATCGCCGGTCTCGAATTTCCAGGGCACGGGAACGATATTGTCCGTCTTGGGCCGGCCCTTAAGGTCCGTCTCATGGACAATGGGGGCGTCTTCGGCAAGGGCTCCCGTGGGGGAGAAGACGCCCGGCAATTCCTCGTATTCCACATGAATCAGGTCGATGGCTTCGGCCGCGATATCCGGATCCGTGGCCGCAACGGCCGCCACCTCATCCCGGAATTGCCTGACCTTATCCCGTTTCAGGGCGAAATTGTCCTTGATAAATCCGATGCGAATCTCCGGCGTATTGTAACCGGTAATGACCGCACGGACACCGGGCAGTTTTTCCGCCCTGGACGTGTCGATATGTTTGATTCTGGCATGGGCGTGATCGCTGAATTTGATTTTACCGTACAGCATGCCGGGGCGCGTCATGTCGTGGATATACAGGGCCTTTCCGGCCGCCTTGTCCGGCGCATCGGGTCTTGGGACTTCCGATCCGATAAACTTGAACTGGGTCATGATGTTACCTCATTGGCTGCAAGGACTTCCGATGCCTGTTTGATGGACTCCACGATCTGCACATAACCGGTACAGCGGCAGAGATTTCCGGAAATCCCTTTTCGAATATCTTCTTCCGTGGGATGGGGCTTTCGCTTGAGCAATGCCTTGGTGCTCATGATCATGCCGGGGGTGCAGAATCCGCATTGGACACCGCCGTTTTCCACAAACGCTTCCTGCACGGGATCCATTCGGTTCCCCTCGCCCACAAGACCCTCAATGGTAACAACGTCCTTTCCATCCACCTCAAAGGCGGGGAAAAGACACGAATTGACGCTCTCCCCATCCACCAGAACCGTACAGGCGCCGCATTCCCCCTGGCCGCACCCTTCTTTGGTGCCGGTGAACTCAAAGGTATCCCGCAACACATTTGAAAGCATCTTGTGGCTCATCACTTCCGTTTCCACGGCCTGCCCGTTCAGGTTGAAACGAACCAGCTTTCGAAGGGGGGAGTCGTAGAGGCCCACGGTGGGTTCCCTAGGGAAAAACTTTTCCGGTGCCGAAACGTCCGCATCCCCGTTTGACGGTCCTTTCAATTGTTGGAGGGCGCGCTCCATGGCCCGTTTGACCATGACGCCGGTAATGGACCTGCGATAGCTTTCGGTGGATCGCACATCAGTAATGGGCGTCACTTCAGCAGCCACCTTGTCCTGTATTTCCGGAAGCAGTTCCGGGGTGATCTCCCTGCCCTTGACAAAGGCTTCCACGCCATGAAGCCGCAGGGGCACGGGCCCCACGGCGCCTGCGGCGATACGGCATTTTTTACAAACCCCGTCATTCATTTGTATCCATACGGCTGCATTGGCAACGGCGATGTCCTGGGTCACCCGGCCCGACTTCAAGAACGCCATGCCTGAATTTTCGGTCATCTCGGGTATGACGATGGCGGTCAGCACTTCACCCGGCTTCATGCAGTGCTTTCCGGGACCTTCAAAGAATTCCGAAATGGGGACTTCTCTTTCTCCTTCGGGGCCCGCGATGGTCAATGTGGTCCCCATGACCATCAACGGCGGTGCGCCGTCCGCCGACGGGGCCGCGTTACACAAATTCCCGCCCACGGTGGCCACATTGCGAATCTGGGGATTGGCCACCATGGAAGCCGCATCCGCCAGAGCCGGGGCGTGGCTCAGCACCGTGGCATTTGTTTCAATCTCCCGCCACAGGGTCATACTGCCGAGCCTCAGAAAACCATCCTCTTTTCCGATCCCGCGCAACGCCTTAATCCACCTGAGGGAAATCAGGGCTTCGGGCTGCCAGAGCCCTTGCTTGACCCGTATCATGGCATCGGTGCCGCCCCCCACATATCGGGCCCGTCCTTGGTATTTTTTCGTCAACCCGAAGGCCTCATCGAGGCTTTGGGGCTGGTAATAGGCATAGCGTTTCATTAAATCTCTCCAACAATTCTAATCTTCCCGGTTATCAAAGACCCGTTGGCTCTTTCGCTCCGATCTCGGCAGGATACCGTAGGAAAGCATTTCCACTTCGGCGCTCACCATGATCTGCTTTTTCACTTCCCGGGAAATCCGTTTTGAAATATCCTCGAATTGAGTCGTTTCGACGTCCTGGGCCGCCTCAACCTTGATGCACATATAATCCCGGCCGTCTTCCCTGCGATCCACAATGATCTGGTATTCACAGCCGATGGCATCAATGCCCGACAACACGTGATCCACCTGGCCGGGATAGATATTGACGGCCCGGAAAATGATCATGTCATCGGATCGCCCCAGCAACCGGTCGTGCCTGGGAAGAATCGAGCCGCAGGGGCAGGTCCCCGGGATGATCCGGGTAAGATCCCGGGTACGGTAGCGGATGAGCGGAACCGCCTCTTTTCTGAGAGTGGTCACCACCATTTCACCGATTTCACCTTCCGGGACCGGTTCCAGGGTGTCGGGATCCAGGATCTCCAGGATATAGTAATCGGCCCAGTAGTGAATCCCGGCATGGTAGGAACAATCGAGCCCCGTTCCCGGGCCGTAGAGCTCCGTCATACCCGGGATATCAAACATGTGTTCCACACCCAGAAGGGTTTGGATCCGGTCCCGCATGGCATCGCTGGCCCGCTCGGAACCGAAAATCATTTTCTTGAGTTTTATCCGGTCTCCGAGACCGCGCCGATGAACCTCCTCGGCCAACAACAATCCCATGGAAGCCGTGCAGCACATGACGGTGCTCCCAAAATCAACCAGGAACTGACACTGCATATCCAGGTTTCCAGGTCCCACGGGAATGGCCATGGCGCCGAAAGCCTCGCATCCCATCTGAAAGCTGATACCGGCCGTCCACACCCCGTATCCCACGGCAATCTGAACGCGATCCGTCGTATCAAGCCCCGCCATTTCGTAGCACCGGGCAAAGAAATGGGTCCAATCGGCGATATCTTTCTGTGTGTAGCAGAGCACCTTTCTTTTGCCGGTGGTCCCGGAAGAGGCATGCATCCGAACGACCTTTTCAAAAGGGACCGAGAGCAATGGGAAGGGATAACCTTCTTTCAGACCGTCGGCCGTGGTAAAGGGAAGCTTTTGAAGATCCTCCAGAGACCGAATGTCCCGGGGCCTCACCCCCGCTTCATCCAAACTGTTTCGATAAAACGGGGAACCGTCGTAGGCATGTTGGACGGTCCATTGAAGTCCTTTCAGCTGATGATTCTCCAATTCCGCTGCTGTCTTGATGTTGGGCATGAAGGTTTTTGTCATAATTTCAGGTTTACCTCGATAGTCTGGTGTTGAATGAAAAAATTACCGGGCCATTTGGGGGATAAAAAGAACGATATCCGGAAAAATAATCAGGATGATAATACAGATGATACAGGCGATCAGGAAAAAACTGACACTCTTGAACATGGTGCTCAGTTCAATATCCGGCGCCAGCGCCTTGACCACATAAATGTTGACACCCACAGGCGGCGTGATGGCCCCCATGGTGGTCACCATGGTCAGAATGATGGCATACCAGATGGGATCAAACCCGAGGGCCATTCCCAGCGGAAAAAAGATGGGAATTGTTAAAACCAGGAAACCCAAAGAATCCACAAAACACCCGCCGATCAGATAAATGAGCAGAATAAACGTCAGGATCAAATAGGGTGAAACCGGTAGCGATGAGGCAAACTCGGCGATGGCAAAAGGAAGACGGGTGACCGCCAGAAACCGGCCGAAAATAATGGCGCCCGTCACAAGAAAGAACACCATCGCTGAAATTTTGAGCGATTCGGTAACCGAGTTGACGAATCCTTTCCAGGTCAGCCGACGGGTGAAAATGGTTACCACTAGGGCAAAGAAAACCCCGACAGCCCCGGCTTCGGTAGGCGTAAAAAGACCTGTGTACAGACCACCGATGACGAGCACAAAAATAATGACGGCTTCAATGATGCCCAACAGGGAACGCATTTTTTCCCTGAAACCGGTTTTGGGTCCCGCGGGCCCGAATTCCGGATTGATGCGGCAAAGCGTAAAGATGGTGAGAATAAAGAGAATGCCCAGGAGCACCGCCGGCAGGATCCCCGCAAGAAACAGTTTTATGATGGACTGTTCCGTCTGAAGGCCGATGACGATAAGCACCACGCTGGGGGGCATGATGGTCCCAAGGGTTCCGCCGGTAACGACGGTTCCGGAACTCAGTCTGGGATCATACCCGAACTTCTGCATCTGCGGCAGCGCCACGGTGCCCATGGTGGCCGCTGTCGCAGTGTTGGAGCCGCAGATGGCCGCAAAAAGCTCGTCCGCGCCGATGGTGGCGATGGCCAGGCCCCCTCTCCAATGGCCGAACCACTTGTAAGCGGCATTATAAAGCCTTTCGGCGATCCCTGAGTTAAACGCCAGATATCCCAGAAAGATAAAAAGGGGTATCACCGTCAGACCGTATTTGGAGAAAGTGCTCCAGACATCGGCGCCCACCATGTTGATGGCCGCATTGAAGGAGACCGAATACCAGAAACCGGCAAAACCTACAATGGCCATGGCAAAACCCACCGGCATCCCCAAAAAGAACAGCACGGCAATGAGAATGACGATGCCTAAAATGCCGATCATGGTCATGCTCATTTGTCAGACTCCTTTGCGGGGATCAGGTTTTTGAGAAAATCCACAAAAAAAACAAGGGCCAGCGCACCGCATCCAACGGATACCGCATAGGTAAAGGGATAATAAATGATCTGCAACGTTTCCGTCACTTCACCGGTTCTGTGAAGATTTGCCGCGTACCTGGAAATCTGCCAGGTCAGCAGTACGAAAAAAGCAGCACAAATAATGGCATTAACGGCATTTAAAATATTCTGGACCTTTTTTGAAAACCCCGAGACCACAATATCCACGGCGATGTAACCCTTCTTCATCTGTGTATAGCCCATGGCAAAGGCCGTGATAACCGCACCAAAATACCCCATCAGTTCAAAGGTCCCGGAGATGGGAATCCACACGGCACGGAGAAAAACGTTGGCACAGGTCAAAGCGATCATCGCGGTCAGAAAAAGCCCGGCCAGCACCATGAGAAAGAGATTGATAGTGTTATTGATCCGATCCAAAATCAACATGCTGGTCTCTCCAACGAAGGCGAATCCTCGGATTCGCCTTCGCGTTTGAATAGTCAGAGTTTATTTTCCTTCGTTCTTCTTGGCAAAGGCACGAATGTCATCGACAATGGCCTGGGCCGGAAGCCCTTTGGCAGCGTTGTCCTTGATCCATTTGGCGGTGATGGGCTCAAGAAGACCGTCCCATTTGGCTTTCTGCTCGGGCGAAAGGTCAAAAACCGTCACGCCCTGGGTCTTGACGGACCAATCCATGGCTTCTTTCACATGGTTGTCCATGTAGTTGCCGGTCCATTTTGTCTGCTCAACCCTTAGATCATCAAAAACCTTTTGAACGTCTTTGGGAAGGGAATTCCATTTGTCCATGTTCATGACAACGGCAAAAGGATAGACGGGTACTTGGGTCATGGTGACGAATTTACACATTTCGGCAAACTTGAAATCCTTCATGACTTCCAGGGAGGAAAACAATCCCTTCACCACGCCTTTTTGAAGGGCTTCGGGGGTTTCCGGCATGGGCATTCCCACGCGTGTGGCGCCCCAGGCTTTCAGGATCTGGGCCGCTCCGCCGGAGGCACGAAGGGAAACGCCCTTCAAATCTTCAAGATTTTTGATGGGGATCTTGCTCATGATGTTGGAAGGCGCCGTGGTAAACATGGTCAGTACTTTGACCTTCTGAAAGGGTTTGGGTTGATATTTTTCATACAGATCCCAAAGGGTCAGGCTGGCCACTTCCGAATTGGAAAGACCCAAAGGAAGCGCCGTGGCATTGGTGATTTTAAACCGGCCCGGCTGATAAGCCATGCACAGGCAGCCGATATCCGCCACACCGTTGATGACGCCGTCCATCATGGCTTTGGCTTTCAGAAGCGTTCCACCGGGAAAGGTCTGAACCGCCACCTTTCCGTTGGTCCTTTTTTCCACCTCTTTTTTCCACCGTTCCATCTGGATACAGGGAAAGGTCGGTGCGGGGGGAAAGTTTGCATAGGTCAATTTAATGGGTTCCGCCTGAACTGCGGCAGGCGCCCAGGAGATGATAAACGTTGCGGCTAAAAATATTCCGGCCAGTAAAAGTCCCACTTTTCCTTTCATGATTCGGACCTCCTTATTTAGGGTTAGAGAGCTAAGAAGCAGCGTTTGCGTGAACCTGGCGTTTTACCTCCTTTCATGATGTTTTTAAAAAAATTTTAAAAGATATTGGGCTCCACATGTTCGCCGAACACCTGTCTGAAGATATCGGCCATTTCACCCACCGTTGCATAGTTTCTACAGCAATCCACCAGATAAGGCATCACATTTTTCTTTTCCTTTGCGGCTTTTTCCAGTGCCTGCAAGGACGTTTTGACCGCCGATCCGTCCCGGTCCCGTTTCAGCTCCTTCAACCTCTTGATCTGCAGCTTCGCCGATTCATCGCTGTACTCATGGAGTTCCACCTCCATATCAACCCCTTCGGTATATTTGTTCACGCCGACCTTGGTAATTTCACCTTTCTGCAGTTTCTTTTCGTATTCATATGCCTGGCGGGCCACTTCGCTCTGAACATAACCGCTGGAAACCGCTTCGACCATGCCGCCCACTTTTTCAACCTTTTCCATTTCCTCGAGGATTTTTTGTTCCATCTCCTTGGTGAGGGTCTCCACGAAGTAGGAACCGCCCAAGGGGTCTACGGTATCCCTCAAGCCGATTTCATCCATCAGAATCTGAAAAGTTCTTAAAGAGAGCAACGCCGCCCGCTCCGTGGGGATGGTATAGGCCTCGTCAAATGAGCAAAGGGCTGTGGTCTGTGCGCCGGATAGCGCCGCCGCAAGCGCATAATAGGCCCCGCGCATGATGTTGTTTTCAGGCTGTTGCTTGGTCATGCCCGAACCGCCGCCCCCGAAAATACCCCGAAGGAAAAGAGCCTTTTTGTTTTGCACGTCGTATCTTTCACGCAAAAGCTTTGCCCACAACTTCCGGGCCGCCCTGAATTTGCTCACCGTCTCCCACAGGTTTCCATAGATATTCAGGTTAAAGGAAAACCGCGCCACAAAATCTTCGGCTTTGTAACCACGGGCAATTACGTTGTCCATGTAGGCAAAAGCGATCATGAAGGCATAGGAAATCTCCTGGGCCGGTGTACAACCGGACTCTCGGATGTGGTAACCGCAGATGGACACGGGATTGCATCTGGGCAGCTCCTTCATGGCGTACTCAATGGTATCCCCGATGAGGCGAACCGCCGGTTGTACCGGATAAATCCAGGCGCCGCGTCCCACCATTTCCTTGAGGATGTCGTTCTGCGGTGTTGCGGAAATTTCCGTCTTTTTGTATCCGAATTTTTCCGCCATGGCCTGATACATGGCAAGCATGATGGATGCCACCGCGTTGATGGTAAGCCCCGCTCCGATGCGGTTGAGCTGGATATCCTTAAAAGCAATTTCGAAATCCCTCAGGCTGTCAATGGCCATGCCCACACGGCCCACTTCCCCTTCCGCCATTTCATCGTCGGAATCATATCCCATCTGAGTGGGAAGGTCGAAGGCCACATTGAGTCCGTTCTGCCCGTGGGAAATCATCAGCTTGAACCGTTCATTGCTTTCCTCGGGCGTCCCGAAACCCGTGTATTGGCGGGTCGTCCAATTTCGACTCCGATAACCCTGCGGGTGGATGCTGCGGGTAAAGGGGAACTCTCCCGTATTTCCCAGATCCGTTTCATAATCAAACCCCACCCGTTCAAGATCTTCCGGTGTATAGCTGGGCTTGATCTCGATCCCCGACTGCAGAAGGACCTTCCCTATGGCATCCTTTTCATCTTTTATATATGTTGCGACTCCCATGTCTTCCCCTCATTGTTTGCGTGATCATCATTATTTAAATGATCACCGGTTATCGTACAGGTTTTCGCCCGGGATGCGTGGATTGTTCAATTCCGCGCATTTTCTTTAATGAACGACACGATCTCTTCAAAAAGGGCACCGCCCGGAAAAACCCCGTCCACACCGATCTCCTTCAAAACCGGAATATCCCGGTTGGGAATGACACCGCCCACCAACAGCAGCTTATCTTCAAGGTTCTGCGCCCGGATCAGCCCCGCCAGTTTGTTACAGATGGGGATATGGGCGCCGGACATGATGGAAAGACCGATCACATCCACATCTTCCTGAAGAGCCTGGTTGACGATGCTTTCAGCGGTCTGATGGAGCCCTGTATAGATAACCTCCATCCCGGCTTCCTTCATGGCATGGGCAACCACCTTGGCGCCCCGGTCATGTCCGTCGAGGCCCGGTTTCGCCAGCAGCACCCGTATTTTTTTCTGTCCCATTTCGTCTTCACTCCTTGTTTGACAATGTTCGTCAAATATCACGTTTTCGCCTGAAAAGTATCCATGTCGAATTCCCGAAGGACAATGTCCTGGCCGCGCAGTATGTGTTCTTTTACCAACCGCTCCACCCGATCCGCTTCCCTTGCCCTGATGCCGTCCATCATGAGTCGATGGTCCTCATTGCTGACCCGGGCCATTTCTTCGATTCTCAGGATCACCTTTCTGAAACGAAAAATCTGTTCCCGAATGTCGTTGATCATCTTCACCAGCCTGGGGCTTCGACTGAGCCCATAGAGAAGATCGTGGAATTCCGTGTTGATGCCAGGCAATTCATCCACCCGACCCTCTTTCAGGCAGACTTGGTATTCCGAGAGTTTTTCCTCCAGGGGCGCCAGTTCCCCTTCCTTGTGGCGGATCGTCGCCAACCGTGCCGCATAGCTCTCCAAAACACCGCGAATGCCGAATGCCTCTTCGATATCCTCACGGGTGAGCCCCACCACATAAAAGCCCCCTTTGGGATCCTGCCTCAGCAACCCTTCCCGTTCCAGTTTGTGCATGGCTTCCCGAACGGGTGTCCGGCTGATCCCCAGCGCTTCCGCAAACCGTGTTTCCACCACACGGCTGTCGGGCGCAAGGGTCCCCTGGATGATGGCCCCTTTGAGATTCTCATAAACCGACTGCCCCAGGGACCTTCTCTCAGGCAACGTCATAAAGTCTTTCAGGTTTTTGTCACTCGGATCAGCAGCACCCCTCAAAGCGATCCTCCTTTTTCGTTATTTCGGATTCGGAAATTCCCATTCGGCATTCTTACAGTCCCACCCATTTGGCAATATTGGTCTGTAAAATCTCATGGGAACCGCCGCCGTAAAGCAGGAACCGGTTGTCACGATAATATCTTTGCGCTGCATATTCCATGGAGTATGCATATGCACCCAGGATTCTGGTTGCGTGGTCGGCGGCTCGACATGCGGCTTCCGTTGCAAAATACTTTGCCATGGAGGATTCAGTGAGTGCTTCTTTTTTCTCATCGATCATGTGGGTGGCTTTATAGGTCATCAGTCTGGAGGCTTCCAGATCCACGGCCATATTGGCTACCTTGGCTTGAATGAGTTGGTACTTACTGATGGTTTGGCCGAACTGAACCCTTTCACGTGCATATTGGATGGAATCATTCATGGCCGCTCGCTGAAGGCCGATGGCCAAGGCAGCCGTCATGGTTCGAATTTCGGCGAGAATGGAGAGTAGGTTGCTCAAGCCTCTTCCTTCGGCTCCCAGCATATGGTGATGGGGCACCAGGCAGTCCTTGAAGGCGATTTCGGAAATGGGGGTGGTACGCGTTCCCAACAGATCAAAGGCCTTGCTGTTGGAAAAACCCGGGGTGCCCCGGGGCACAAAGAAGAAATTCAGTCCCCTGAATTTCTTTTTGGGATCCGTCTGCATCAACACCGTGTAAAAATCGGCCACCGGCCCGTTGGTGACCCACGTTTTCATGCCGTTTAACCGGTAGCCGCTATCGGTCTTTTGGGCCAGGGTGCTCACATTTCCCAGATCCGAACCGGCTTCGGGCTCCGTGAGGCAGAAGCACGCCACTTTTTCGCCTTTCATGGCCGGAAGAAAATACTTCTCCCGCAGTTCATCGGTTCCGAAATGAAACAGAAAATTGGTCCCCATGAGGGACTGCATGGCCGTAATTGCCGCCAGACTCATGAGGCCCCGGGCCAGTTCTTCAACGGTAATGCAAAAGAGCGTGGTGTTGCCGCCGCTGCCGCCCCGATCCGCGGGATACCTGAGGCCGAATATGCCCATTCCGGCCATCTTCTGAAACATCTCCCTTGGGAACTCACCCGACTCATCGATCTCTTTGGCCCGTGGTATGACTTCATTGTCCACAAACATGGCCATGCTTTTTCTGATGGTATCTTCGGCGTTGGACCTAAGCATTGATTTTTCCCCTTCCCCTATGCACTTTCAAGCTGTCGGATCATTTCGGGCACCAGTTCACGCAGGTCTCCCACAATGCCCCAGTCGGCCACCTGAAAAATAGGCGCCCTTTCGTCCCGGTTAATGGCCACAATGTACCGGGCGTTCATGATTCCCGCCCGGTGCTGAATGGCACCGGATATGCCGCAGGCGATATAAAGCTCGGGCCTAATGGACTGCCCGGTCTGCCCCACCTGCCGATCCGCCGAAATCCATCCCTCTTCAACGGCGACCCGGGTACCGGCCACTTCACCCGCCAAAACATCGGCCAATTTTTCCAGGACCCTGAAGCCATCGGCATCACCAACCCCCCTGCCTCCGCCAACAACTATTTTGGCCTTGCTCAAATCCCCTGTTTTTCTAGCTTCTCTGACGATTTCAAGGATCTTCGTTTGGACGTCCTGTTCGCTGATGGAAATGCTTTCCCGAATGATCTCCCCCTGCTTACCGGGGCATTCTTTTTGTTCCATGACACCGGGACGAACCGTGGCCATCTGGGGCCGGGAATACCGGTTGGCAATGGTGGCCATGACATTGCCGCCGAAAGCGGGGCGTGTTTGAAGCAGGATTTTTTCATCGGGGTCGATAGAGAGTTCCGTACAGTCGGCCGTAAGCCCCACCGCCACCCGGCGCGATATCCGCGGCGCCAGGTCCCTTCCGATGTGGGTTGCCCCCATCAGCAGGATGTTTGGTTTAAACCGGCCTATCAACATCTCCATGGCATCGGTATAGGGGACGGTCCGGTATTGCAGAAGACATGGATCCTCCACCAGGATCACATGATCGGCACCGTATTGAATAAGGGTTTCAGCCAGATGCACCACGCCATCCCCCAATAGCACCGCCGACACCTCCTGGTCCAGATTTTCAGCAAGTTCCCCTGCTTTTCCAAGGAGTTCCAGGGAAACGGAGTGAAGTTTCCCTTCGCGCTGTTCCGCATAGACCCAGACGCCCTTCCTATCGCTGAAATCGGGAATTTCCCTGGGCGCTGCATCACTTGAAATGGCTTTCTGTTTGCAGCTTTCAATACATGCGCCGCAAGAGGTACACCGCTCCAGGATATGGGCCTTACCGTCCCGCATTTCAACACCTTCATAGGGACACGCTTTTACACAGCGTTTGCAGCCGTTACAAAGTTCAGCGTCAATCCATATGGTCATATTCCATCTCCTTGATCAGCCATTCGCTAAATGATTCGATTCTCGTGAAGCTTATGAAGCAGGGTGCCAATGACTTTACCGGCGTCTCCTTCCAGCATTTCCCCCTGCCGTTTGAATTTGGGCGCAAAGGTTTTGATAACGTGGGTCAGGGATCCTTCCAAACCGATTTCACTGGTCTTGCAACCGATATCCGCCGCATTCCAGACATCAATGGGGGCTTTTTTCCCACACGCCGCAATCAAACGGCTCACATTGGCATAGCGGGGAACATTCAACTCCCCGATCACCGTCAGCAGGGCCGGCAGAGAGATTTCAATCTTTTCAAAGCCGTCTTCCAGGCGCCGCTTGACCACCATGCGCGCCTCGCTGATCTCTTCAACGCCGAATACGTAGCTCACATGGGGAATGCTCAGATAATCCGCCACCTGGGGGCCGATTTGTGCGGTGTCGCCGTCAATGGCCTGCCTTCCGCATATGATCAGATCATAATCGTCGATCTTCTCCATCGCTTTTCCCAGGGTATAGGAAGTGGCCCAGGTATCGGCACCGGCAAAGGCCCGGTCCGACAGCAGGATGCCCCTATCCGCACCCATGCCCATGGCTTCGGTGACCACGTCGATGGCCTGGGGCGGCCCCATGGACACCACCGTTACGCGCCCCCCCATGGACTCTCTTAATCGGACCGCAGCCTCCAGGGCATGCCGGTCGTCCGGGTTCATAATACTTTCAATCCCTTCCCGAATCAGATTCCCCGTCTTGGGATCCAGTTTGATTTCCGTGGTATCGGGAACCTGTTTGACCAACACGATGATATTCATAAGTGGCACTCCATTGATGACGAGTTTCCAAGGCAGATGCATGGACCGGATTCAAAACGCAAACCGGAGACGGTAATCAGCCGGTAACATTCAGATACACGATCAAGAATGTGTACTGTATACAGAATGAGCTGTCAAGCAGTTTTTTCAGGTGGGTGGGTAACGGGGGGTTGAATTCTCGGTTCAGCGAAGGGCCCAAACGACGCCCTGCAATCACGGTATCATTCCACTCCCAGCACCTTGAAAACAGCATCCTGCGGATCAGCATAGAAACCAGTCTGGAATTTTGTGAACAGTTCACCTGGAATGGAGGGAATATCCCCGACGCTGGCCATGGGCAGCAATATACGTTTTGCACCCGAGTCGAAAGCCACTTGGAGGGACTCCGCCAGGTTCTCGACCGGGACGATGCTGCCGCCCAGGCTCATGCTCCCCAAAACCACCAATTGGGATTGAACCGGCTTTCCAAGGACCGCCGAACAGAGGGCCACAAACGCTGTAAGGGTCATGTTTTTTGTGGGACCGGTATTATGAAGCTCGATAATGTGAATATGATAATTGTGGTCTCCGGCCTTGACCGAGGCGCTGACCCCGGTGGCGTTGGCTTTGAAATAGTCAAAGCCTACTTTCACGGCCTCTTTAGCGGCGCTGACAGACCCAAATCCTGAGAGAGTCAGAGAGCCGGTTCCCGGTGTCACCTGAGTTTCAAGGCGATAAAGCCCCAGATGCCCGCTGTTGCCCGTGGCAACGGTATGCAGCACTCCGGGATTGAGAGGCCCCTGTGGGATCAGAGAGCCGCCCCCCTGTTCCGGGACGCTGATGAATTTCTCTTCCATGTCTTCCTGATCGATATAAGAGAAATGAACATCGTAAAACTCCATTCCACCAATTTTCTTGAGTTGTTCTTTAACGCGACGACGGGTCTCAAGGGCATATTCCAGACAGCGTTGTACCGCCTCTTTATCGTAATTTTCACCGGGGTAGAGGAGTTTTAACAGGCCTGAAACCGTATGCTTCACCGCAATGGTATCCCTCTGGTTCAGGTCCCGGCCCAGTTTGAAATAGCGGTCAATGGCGTCTGAAAAATTCCGTTTTCGCATCTCCCGGAAGAATTCGGCCAGATAGTCCACGATCAAACCATACTGGTTCGTAATATATTCCGGTCGCATTTTGGGGATTTCCCATCCGGGAATGTAGGCGTGGAAACGATCGAAGAAGGCCGAGTCGATCATGGCTTCCGGGAAAGGCGCTAGAAAATGACTGGTTTTGACCAGGGTATCCACCGGCTGGTTGAGGTTCCCCACAAAGACCATGGAAGCGTAGGCGTTGATCAGATCCCGCCCCCGGGCAAAGGAGCCTGACGCCATATAATCCTTCATGATCTGGACGCCGTCGTTATCCTTGAAGGAGATGCCTGCCACCTCGTCAAAGGCGACCACATCCCATAAACCCACAAGGCCCACGGTCCGGTTTGCAAGATTATAAAAAAGATTGGCCACCGTGGTTCTGCCGCCGGAGATCAAAATGCTGTTGGGGCTGATTTCCTTATAGATATGGCTTTTCCCGGTTCCTCTGGGACCCAACTCGCAGACATTGTAGTTGTTTTCAACCAGCGGAACCATGCGCGACAGGAAATGCCATTTTGCCCGATCCGTAAATTGGGTGGGTTCAAGGCCGGTGGATCTAAGAAGGACATCAATCCATTGGCTTTCGGTAAAATGCCTGCGGCCCTCGAATAACTCCTCCATGTCCATGCCGGGCATCTGGATTGGCTTTAGCGCTTGAACGACAAAAGGCGACCCTTTTTGCCCTTCTTCGTAGAAGTACTCCATTGAAATTATGGACCAGATCCCCCCGGCCAAGAGCTTTTCATAACGTCGAACCGTCTGGGTGTTGATCTCAACCCCTTTGATGCCGAGGTTGGAGAGCAAGGCCTCGTAGACGTCCCGCTTCTCATTGAGCTTGACCGTAGCCTTATCAATGATTTTCAGGCTGCCCCGTTCGCGAATGATGGATTTGACTTTTTCGGCTTCATCGGGCCGGACATAATTTTCAGCCAGAATTCGTTTTACGGTGGCCAGCCCATCCTGAATAATGGCTTCGTCATCGGACGCACAGTGTTGTCCAAGCAGGTATTCCAGGACATAAACCGGGACATTGGCGCCTTCTTTCACCAATTTGGTGAGGTCCTTGCGAACCACCCTGCCCGCAAAATGGCGGTTGAGAAGCTCGTCCAGACTTTTGTCCTCCAAACCTTTAACTCCGGGGTCTTTCGTGGTTTCAGAAGTCATCGGTAAATGCCCTGTCTATGATTACATCCACACTTTCCTGCTCCACCCCTGTTTCCGCATCCCGCAGAACAAGTCTGTATGTTGTTTTTTTGTTATACTGCCGGTCTTGAAGTACAAGGGTGACGGATTTCTTCCGCTCATCAAGATTGTCGGATTGGCTCTCAAAAGTGACCGATTCCATATTGGTCACAAGGTCATTACCTTCGAAAACCCCGACTTTGAGGGTTATGGGTTTCACTCGATCGCTGACCGGCTCCATCTGGATCATCTCGAACCGGTGGCGTGAGGTGGTAATTTTGTGGCCGGTCCCCAGGACGTGAACCGTAACGGGCTTTATTTTGGTGGCCCCGGCCCCTTTGTCCTTTTTATGCCGAACCGTGACAACCGGTACAACAATTTCCTGAAGCATGGCCCCACCATGGACGAATCTGGATCCACCCATGAAATGAAACCGGTTGACCCCTTTTGGAATCCAGAATTCCATTGCTGGTTCAGCCTTGGCGGTGATAGCCGTTGTGCCATGCCATACACTGTCGTGATCCCCAAGATCAGGCCCAAGGAGAAAGCGTTGCTTGGCCTTTACGGTCTGAGGGGGCTTATCATTAAGGCTGCTCTTGTGGGGTTCACCCGGGGCCGATTCCGTAAACAGAAAGCCATGGTCCGCCGTGATCAGGACGTGGTGACCATTCAAATTATTGATGATGTAGGCAACAACTGATGCAAGCTCATTGATGGCCCGCCTCACCGCCTCAAAGGTGTGACCTTCGGTGGAGGCTGAATCCCCCGTTGAATCGATCGCATTATGATAAATATATATCAGGCGGTGATCCTTGATGAAAGCCCGGCCCTGATCCTTTTTCATCTCAAGCAGGTCGTCTGCTTTGGCGGCCAGACCCTCGTGAGACGCCAGTATCTGGCTTCGTTGCTCCATTGAGGCCATCGGCTTGCCATCCACCAGAACATCCCCGTTGGGCTTATATGTCAATTCTTCGTGAGGCAGAAGGGCCGCCATCCCAAGGGCGGTGTATGACGGCAGGACCCCTAATTGGGCGCTTAAATTCGCCTCAAAACGGTATTTTCCATTCAATTCCTTGGTCAGTTCCCAGGCTGCGTCATAACGAAAGGCATCGCTGATAATGACAAAGCTCCGGCGTCTTTCGGCTTCCTTGAGACGCGGCGCCGCATGTTTCCTGAAAAATTGGGTCTGGTTGGGGACATCATCGAGACACCAGGACTTCAGTAAAGCCGTACTCCCTTCGGGGTCTAAGAATTTACCCCAACGGTCCGCCAGAGATTGCAAATATCCATTCACATAACAGGCTTCCACCTTTTCCCGGAGTTTTTTCAGAATATCCCAAATTTTGGATTCGGCAATATCCGCCTGCTCGCAGAAGTGGCGATAGAGCAGATCGAAACGAAAGAGTTCTTTCTGATAGGCGGTCACCATTGTATTTGGGGTGTCATAATCAAAGCCTTCGCGGTATTCCCCGGTCAGCACAAAAAGCCCGGCTGATGCCGTCAATGCTTCATACACGGCATAATAGGCTTCCCGTGGAACATCCTTCCCCAAAATATATGAAGAGGCCCAGTGTCCGGCCTGTCTTTGGGTTGCCACTCTCTTTACGTCATCCAAACGAATGGTATCGCCCCCGGAAATCACTCGATTTCGAAGCCCCTGGGCAATGGCTTTTTCCACAGCCTGGAAGGTCATGACATTCAGCAGGGCCTCGATTTCAAAACCGTATAACTGGTCTTCCATTTTGATGATCCCGGCCACAAGATCGGACAGCCGGTCATAACTGCTTCCCTTACTGCTGCTGTCCCGCCACTGGGCCAGACAAACCACGGTATTGGATTTACCGGTGGGCGGCAATACCAAATTCGCAAGGGCATCCGGTACGATCCCTTGGAGGTGATGGGCGAAATCGGTGACCAAAAGACGGATCAGGAGATTCTTTAAGGTGGGATTTTCCTCTTCGTAGCCAAACAGGGATTTGGTCATTCGCCAAAAAGGTTTGTCCAGGTCGAACTTTTCCAATTGGAGCCAGACGGCCGGAGGGTTATCCAGGTCGATATCGTTTCCGTTATCCGCTGAAATAAACCCATGGTAAAGGGTCCGAACAATACTGAACCATTCAGGGTGATCCCCTTTGACGACAATTGTGACCATCTTTATGTCGAGATCCACATCGGTGTCAGTGGGCGCCACAATCTCTTTAAGCTTCTGAAGACGCTGCTTGTTGTCGAAAAACTTCCGGCGGGAGGCGATATGATCTCGGAGATGCTGGTTGGCCAAACCCAGTTCATCGAGGATGATGGAGGCCCGGTCGGCCCGAAAGCTCTGGCTGTAAAGGCGGATATCCAGAAGCCAATCCGACTCATAGTCCGGCTCTTCGGTGGGGGCGTAGATGAGATACCTTCCCTCGGGGTCTTCCCGCTCCAGGCGGATTTTGGTTTCGAGAGCACTCATTTGATCCAAACGAAGGATAATGACGCCTGTAGGAAGATTCAAAAGGGAGAGCGTAATCGCAAATTCCAAATCCGGATCGTTCCAGAAGACGATGCGCTGATTTTCTTCCTTAAAGAGGCGCGCGAGAGCTGCTTCGATTTTTTTGTTTTCCATTTTTAACCACGAATTACACGAATCGGACGAATGATTAGAGATTCTGACCAGAGATGACACCCCGGTTGAACCCCCTGGACGTGAACCTTTCTCAACAGGGTAAGCGGATAGCATGGATAATAGATCAATCAAGCACCCTGGTTTACCTCTTCTTTGAGAGCATCCGCAACTCCAGTTCCTCCGGAGGGACTTCTTTTATCTGATCATCCTCCCAAATAACCACAAAAGTGCCCGTCTGTTTGGCTCGCAGGATAACTTTGTACGCTGCCTGGCGAAAAGCCGCGTCTATTTTCCACGACAACGTGTTTTCCTCCTGAGTGGTCATAGGCAGATACCATCTCCTATCTGTTCCCTTTTCGCAGGCCCAGACCATTCTACCATGATTCAATTTCCCGTCTTAAATCTTCAACGGAAATGCTATCCCCCAGCTTGATAGCTGCTTTACCTTTCCTCACCTTGTCAATAACATACAGTCGATACATGATGTCATCGATACTTGCTGAGTCAGGCAATCTTGAAATAATATCTATAGCTTCTTCCCTTAATGTTTCCATTTTAGCGTTCTCCTCTTTATGGTTTTCTCATTCGTGCTATCAGTCTGGTTCGTGGTCACTTTTTCCCGGTGACAGCTTTCACTTCCGCCAGCAAATCTCCGAACTTCCCATAGTTTACCTTCACCCAATCATCAAGACCAAAACTCATCCGCCGGTCGGTGCCACTTATCTGACTCTACCCCTGACTCTGCCCCTGACCCTACCCCTTTGAACTCCAGCATCTTGCCTTCCGGGCTTGCAAAAATCTGCTCAATTTTGACCGTCACCTGCCTATCCTTATCTGTGTTTCATTCTGGTACCGACAATATCAAACGGCTGACATGCTCCAAAAATTCAGCACACCGGGCTAGCTGGGTCTCAACATAATTCGATTCGAAAGAGATAAAGACCACATAGTCCCCTTCCTGACGATCCTCGAAAAGCTGATCATAAAGTCTACCCCATTTCTGCTCAAGAAGGCCGGTCTTAATGAACCTCTTGTGAAAAGCGGCACGGACCCCGGAATGTTTTTTGAAGGAAAGCTCCCGGTCCATCAGCAAAGCCGATACCGCATAAAAAGCCGAATAATAGAGCCGGTTCATGGCGAAGGATAATGATCCTGCTTCGAATTCACGCCGGGCGGAAGCCATGCTCTCTTCTGCCTTTTCTAACCAGTAACGAACGACCGATGACCGTTTTTCCCGGGTTATCATAAGCGTATACCATCTCTCATAATTTCATCTTTCAGCGGGAGCACGGATATCATACCTGTGTCCCAGGATTCTTGATCCACTACCAATGTACTGAAATTAGTTCCAAACTGCAGGTTGACATCAAAAACAATATCCGTAATTTCATGACGCTTAAACCGGGAAATTGGTTCTGAAATTATGATCATAAGATCCTGGTCTGATTCTTCATCCGCATCCCCTCTTGCAGTGGAACCATAAAGAACAAAGTCCACTACGGGAAAGCCAGCCATCACCTTTTTTTTGATTAGATCCAAGGCTTCAGATTGAGTAGAAGAAAGCTGTATTTTACCCATGGCAACACCCCCTATTTTTCTCTAATGTTTCATTCGCCTGCCCCGTTGAACCGGGTTCCCTTCCAGGGTGTTCAACCGGGGTGTGATTCGTGGTCACTTTTTCCCGGTGACGGCTTTCACCTCCGCCAGTAAATCTCCGAACTTCCCATAGTTTACCTTCACCCCGTCATCCAGATCAAGGCTGATCCGCTGATCGGCGTAGTGGCGCAGTTTTTCATCAAAGGCGTGAAGTTCGGCCTGTTGTTTAACGAGCTTGTCTTTTTCCCTTCCCAGTTTCTTGCTGTGGGCCGTGGAAGTGGCGGCATTGATATCCCCTGATAGTTGTTCAATTCGAGCAGCCATCTTACCTTGAAGCGGGATCACATATTCGGTCCGCATTCTGGCTAATGTCCCTTCGTTGTAGCGGTGGAGATAAACGAGGCACTGAAAGGCTCGGAGTTTGCCGCTGGAAAAGAGCCAGTAAATGGGTCGCTTTTTGTAGGTTTGTAGATGATCCTTGAAGAACTTCTCGCAAAGGTAGCGATGGATGGTCTCGCGGCTGGTCTCGTTCTTCTTGGGCGAAAGGTTGTCAGCCAGGAAGGTGAGGTTGTCTTCGAGGTGTGTTGCGTCCCAGGCCACCGAGATGAACTCGATGAGGCGGTGGCAGGCGTCAGCGTCGAACCAGCCGGTGTCGGTGATCGGGATGATGCCGTCATCGTCGGCCGGGAAAATGGTGTAGCGGCTTGGGTCGAAGCCCTCGTTGCCGCTGTGGGCGTAGATGAGGCCCGGTTCGTCCAGGCTGTACCGACCCATCATACAGCCGATGGCGTAGGAGACCAATTCTTTCATGGTGTCCTGCAGAAAACGGGTCCACTGTTCCTCTTCGTTGAGCTTTCCGCCGTAGCGGTATGCGGGATTCACCGTGAGGGTGATCTGCTCGATGGGGACATTAGGGGTCAGTTCGTCCTGGAGGCCATAGGCGTCAATGAAGAGGCGGTTATTCTCCTCTTCGAGCCTTTTCATCTCGGCGACGGTTTCGCGGTTCTGGGTGATCCAGGCGGTGTAGCTGGATTCGAGGGTGAGGGTGGGCTCGGAGGCGGCGGTCAGGATGGGGAGGGATTTGAAGTCCCAGGAGCGTTCGTAGACGTTCCAGTCCTTTTTGGCTAAACGAACACACTCATAGACGATTAGCTCAGTAGCAGCTGTCGGGATATTGCTCGGTAAAGGAATTTTCCGAAAATCTCCCGGTTGAAAGTGCATCGTCGCATTTATGACCTTTGAGATGTCGTTGATGAATAGCGTATTGAGCAGCCCCAGCGCAATCACGTGTCCACCTTCCACGATTCGATAAGCGCAATGTCCTGCGATATCGAATATAGAACCCTTGGGAAGAAACCGCGCGCCTAATCTCCCTGACGTTAAATCCGTCCAAGTTACACCTTCTTGAAAGTAGCAATCCTCAGAGGCGCATTTATTACCCAACGTTTTTAATATCGACCGAGATTGGGAATCGTAGGCAATGGTCAAAGAGAGGTTACCGAACCACTTCCTGTAAGGGCCTCCTTTATTGTAGGGGAACCATTTCATACCACTTTCGAGCGCCTCCGCAAGACAACTGGAATCGGTTTTCACAGTCTGAAAATTAGCTTCGCTCCACTGTCTTGTGAAGCGGTCATTATCGCTGGTGGTCATTCCAGCTCGAGATGATGCAATTCGAGATGCTTTGCTCGAATTTCCGAAGACCTCAAGCACAGGCTTGCTCAACCAGTAGGCAAGCGGGCTGCCGGGGATTTTCTCGAACTTTCTTTGCGCAACGTCAAAGCGATTCGTCGGGCCTCGCGTGAGAAATACAGCTTCTTTGTC
The DNA here is from genome assembly GCA_000179315.1 of delta proteobacterium NaphS2. Lineage (GTDB taxonomy): Bacteria > Desulfobacterota > DSM-4660 > Desulfatiglandales > Desulfatiglandaceae > NaphS2. Next base: position 6,489 of record ADZZ01000749.1, on the reverse strand, counting down.
TGCCGATTGAGGTGCGCTATTAAGGTCAACGAAAGTGCCGGCGTAGTTCTCTATGCGGCGATTTGCAAGCGAGAAGGTAGTCGCCTGCGCGACCTTTGAATTCATCGACGGAAAGCTGTTGTAACCAATCTGTACCATCGTTGTGATGGTCTTTTCTCTAAGCATTCTCTCCCGCATTTCCTGGAACGACGACAAGAACATCCAGCTCTGCATAGTGACCATGGCGTTCCACCCTGCTCCCCTGGCCAGGTTGTACCCGCGCTCGATAAAACAGGCGAAGAGATCGCTCTTGGAATGTGGGAAATAGCTTTTGGCGAATCCCCTTACCTCAGTGTTCATGCCCTTGCCACCCATATACGGAGGATTCGCCACCACCACCTCGTACTTTTTCGCCAGAAACTCAGCCTGCCTTACCAGCGGCCTCAAGCGTCCAAGCACCGTCGCCACAAAAAGGTCCTGGCTGCTCACCTCGCTCAATTGCCTCAGCGCCGGCAGCTTCCGCGCCAACCCCTCCAGCACCTGAATCAACGACCCAAAGGTCTTGGCATACTCAAACAGCCGTTTCAACTCCGTAAGATCCTCCAGCACCAGCCCGTATTTAGCCAGATCAACCCCCTTAGCCAACCCCTCCGCATCAAAACCGTTACTGTCCACAAACGCCATCACGTTCAGCCTCACGCCGCGCTCAAACAACCGCCGGTCATCCGCCCGCCCTTTCATCATCAGACAAAAGCCCGTGAGCTGGGCTGCCCGTTCGTCAATGTCCAGACCAAAGAGGTTTTTCTCAAGGATCAACTTCGGCACATCCCGCAGGCGGTAACCGCGCTCCAGGTAAATGGCCTTGAAGAGCTCATAGGCCTCCACCAGAATGTGCCCGGAGCCGCAGGCCGGATCAATCAACGTCAGAGCTTCGGGATCGAGGCTGACAGGTGTAATCACCGCAAGCTGTGCCTTCACTTCCTCGGTCTGTTCGGCTGGCTCGATGTAGTATTCCATCTGCCCTTTGAGGGGCGACTGAGGATAGGTCGCCAGCCATTGCGCCCCCAAAGAATTCTGGACCATGTATTTCACGATCCAGTTGGGGGTGAATAGCTGGGTAGCCGCCGGAATGTCTTCGGACTTTACCACCTTGCCGATGACCTGGTCCTTCTTCTCCGAGATGTAGAACTGATAGAGCCAGCCGATGATCTCGATCTCTTTCCAGTCCTCTTCCGAGATTTCATTTACCAGGTTCCGGACCGGAGAATTGGAATGCAGCAGGTTGTCCGGCATCAGCAGCTCAGTATAACCACCAATTTCTTCAAACAAAAACGGCATGGCTTTGCGCAGGGCGTTGCACTGGGAAATTAAGAGCATCCGAAAAAGTTCAGCTTCTTTCGTCCCATCAAGCTTTAATTCAATCACTTTCTCCTGGTCCAGACCGGGCAAGTTCACATGCTCTGCATGCACGAGAATTTCGGGCAACCCAGAATCAATGAAATTCCCACCCTTCTTATCACCCTTATTCGTATTATTCGTGCTATTCGTGGTCGAAAAAACCCGATATCCATGCTCCAGATACCCATGAAGCTCCATATACCGAATCGCTGCAAATCGGTTGAACCATGTATAGGCCATGGCCTCCATGACCTGCCCAAAGCCTTCCCGGTTGATTCTTTCTTCCAACCGTTTCCGTTTTTCCGCCACCCCCTTCGGAAATGGTTTTCCACCGATAACAGCTACATCTCCCTGCACTGTAATAGGCTCTGTCTTCGCTTTCGTCAGACCGTAAAAGGCGGCCCGGTCCGTCACCGCCTTGATGAAATCACGACGTGCTTTTGGAGCGTAGGTTTTGAGTTTATTTCGATTCATTTTTTCTTAACCACGCATGAAAAGGGGATAAGGTAGATAAGTTAAATTTTTATTCGTTCCCGCCGAAGTTTAGTCCACATTTATTATATCAGAAACACCAAGCACAGACTGACAATGTATGAATAGGTCAGCATTTTGACAATTCCATTGGAATTGGATTTGCACCCAACAGCCCACATTTAAATATCAGTTCACCTTGTTTTTTAATCATATTATTTTCACTACATTGGGTGAAGTGTAAGGGTAAAAACTTCCCGAAAATTTGAGCAATCTCAAAACATATTCACGTACAATGTCTTGACAGTTTTCATATGTCTTTTGATTCGATCGGAATGGACGTCTCGAAAGCCCGGAGTGAATAATTTGATTTCTTAGCTTGATAATCCTTTTCAATCCACGGCGCATTCCAACGGATTTTAACATCTGGGCGAGAAGTTCTTCAAAACTATACGTGGGTTCCTTTCTAATATTTGGTTTTGGAGGGTTACTTATTTTTCTGAAGTATCCATGAGCGTAGGGAATTCGTTGAACACGTGCCCAAGTGTCTTTAAGATTCTCAAGAACCACGAAGAGGATTGCCAGTCTCAACTCAACAGGTTGTTGCGGGAGATCAGCTTGTATAAGGTAATCAATGAGTTCAGGGAGTTTTCTTTTCCTTTTGTTTTTTTGATAAGGTCTCCAAATTTGATGAATAAAATCTGAAACCTTTGACCCGTCGTCAATATCTATGACTGGGCGAAAATACTGAGTGGTCCCGATAGTAGAGGTGAAACTCTTTAAGCCAGATCGGTCTGGATACTCCCACCCATAAGGCCAAATTCTAGAGACATTTATGAAAGATAGAAGATTCGTTAAATCAGTAATTATGTTTTTTACTTTGTTGACATGTTCCGGTATGACATTGCTGATTACGAGCTCCGTTGTGTGATTCCAACGGTTTATGAGATCGGAGCGGTTCCCAAGAATGACTTTCTCTGCCTGGTAGAGATCCACGAGGTATCCACTAAGCCGCAATTCAAGATGATTTCTTATGCGCCCACCATTCTCTTTTAAGCTGAACTTATCCCCTCTGATTATGCAATTGCATATGAATGCTCTGAGATCCGCCATAACCTCCCTTTCAACATACACCTAACTGCTTGTTGTTCATGAGGATATTCAAGTTTTTCGTTGGACCAATTCTCGCATAGTTAAGTCGTCGCTCGGATATAATCTAGTGTGCCATCTTTAAGTGGTTCGAGGATTGAGTCAATTGTCGTTATAAATCCTGGCCCCCCCGCCGCACCAGAAGGGAAGAGCTCTTCAATAAGCTCGCGGGTCTCAACATGCTTGGAGTTGGTGGCGTCATATATCCATTCTCCATGTGCAAAACGATTACGTAACCATTTGGTGAGCTGAACATGGTCGCCACCAGGTTTTGTTCGGTCGGGATCTTGCCTGTACGGAACAACCCCATTCGTTTCGAGGATTGCCGCCATGGAGATAACAAAGCTCCGGTTTATAAAGCTGCCAATCAGATTGAGCTCTCTGACATCAATGGCTGTTAGCGGCTGAGCTAAATTTACAAAATAGATTGCGCCATGAGACCTATACCATCCCGGTGAAATGTACCCTTTCATTCCGATGGCAGACTCGCTTGTATACGGACACATCGCCCGCGCCTTGACAGTAAGCGCCCAAGTTTCTTCAATAGCATCGTACGCAAATTGGTTCATATTCGCCTCCTTTTTCATCGATTAGTCTTTATATTTTCCTCTAGTCCAGAACCGGCAAGTCCGCGTGCTCGGCATGTTCCACAATTTCGGGAACCGTCTTTCCCCCCGGGTGGCTCAGCACTCGATACCCATACTCGAGATACCCATTAAGCTCCATATACCGGATCGCCACAAACCGATTGAACCATGTGTAGGCCATGGCCTCCATGACATGCTCAAAACCTTCCCGGTTGATCCTTTCTTCCAACCGCTTCCGTTTTTCCGCCACATCTTTCGGAAAAGGCTTTCCACCGATAATAGCCACATCCCCCTGCACGGTAACAGTTTCGATTTTGTTTTTCGTCAACCCATAAAAGGCGGCCCGGTCCGTCACCGCCTTGATGAAATCACGACGTGCTTTGGGGGCGTAGGCTTTGAGTTTGTTTCGGTTCATTCATTTCACCACGAATAACACGAATATTTAGGGAGACTATGGAAAATGCCTGTAAATGTCTTTTCTGTGTAGTGCCCTTTCGAGAATCACCCTATCGTTTTCTAATTTCAAACCAATCCTGTAGGAACCAAAACGAACTTTGTAGTATGAGGGATAGCCCTTCATTTGCTCAGTGGTCCCCATCTCGAATATCGAATTTGCTTGGGGGAGTTCCTCAAAGACAAAAGTTTCCATTCTAGATCTTGTCGGCGGAGGAATCTTGGAAAGCTCTTTCAGGAATTTTTTGCGATAGTCTATTTTCATTCCGCTTTTTCCAGACGATCGTAATACGCCTTGGCCTCGTTCACGCCGAGAGTTTCACCACCATCATTCTCTTTCATCAATTGGACAAGACCGTAGTTCTCCAGAATTTCCTCCAATCTCTCAAAAACATCAATGGGGATCTGAACGGCCACCCTTCTGTTCTTTTCGTCAACGATGTATTGTTTTCGAATTATTTCCATTTTTCCGCTCCTCGTTCCTGAGCACGAATAGAAAAAACCCTTTTGTCCGTGCCATTTGTGTAAGACATGGTTCCTCTCTTCCAGTTGATAATCCGTCCCCCGAGAAAGGAAGATCTACATCCTACCTCCGCTAGACATCCAATTCTATCTCGTTTTCTTTACACCATTCACGTAGAGCCTGCGCTTCCCGGCTGTTCTCGAAGCCGTACCATTTTTCCAGCAGACCTCTCCGTTCCAGTAGCGCTTTATAATTGGCGTAGGCCCCGCTTCGGCGGAACATTTTCCGCACACGCTCATAATCGTCCGGGAGGTATTCTTCGACGAACTCAAAGACCAGATTCCTCCCGAGATCCAGATCATTTTTGTGGGGAATTCCGATGCACTGATCCCATACAAGATCATCCTTGTCTTCTATTTCGTCGATCCCGGCCATGTCCGAACGGTACAGAATCTTCCCGGTATCTTTGCACAGCACGGCAGAGTTCATCCCATACATCGCCGAACCGACATACATGAAAGCATCTTCTATCTCTGAAAACAAAAACTTGGTCATATCAGTCTCCGGGTATACTATATTATCTCAATTTTTTAACAAGGCGATATGCCGTTGACCCATTCCTCCTCGGCCAATCCTCACAAGGTGGCATGTCCTTTTCCTCTGCCCGTCGGATCGCATCGTCTATTCCCGTTTGGAGCTTCTGAATTTCGAGATGGGCCTTTTCAAAGTTGGGCAGAAAGCGCAGGAGCCTCTCTGTACAGTCTCTGGAACAGGATACACCACGGCCATCCTCAAAATGGAGCAAAAGCCAATACTCGAACTTCGGGTTGCTCACCGCCAGGTTATAGCCGGCTGATTTACAGCCAAGAAATACCTTCGCCAACTGCTCTTCAGTCCACAAGTCGCGGTCTATCACCAACCAAACTTCATCATTTTTTCGAAGCCCTTTTTCTCTTACGAATCCTTCCGCCCGTTTCAAAACCTGAGGAGGAGAGGTGTCATGCTTTCTTGCGGGAAGAACCTTGATATGAATTTTCGCCTCCTCCCGGACATCAGCTTGTGCTCCCGCCAGCGGAAACCTTTTCCGTCTGGAGCAAGCCCGAGAGAAGAATGCGGGGAACGCCGCCCAACCGACCTTGAAGATAGCTTTTTCGGATGTCTTTGTCATACCGCATATCTTTGTAATCGCTGAAAGGCAACAGTGAAGTGCATCCCAGGCTGTCCCGCTCCGCCACCCACATTTCATCCCGGCGAAAGAGCTTTTGGTCCATAAGCAGAACATCATGGGTTGTCAACAGCAGTTGCGAACGGGTATCAGGCGTACAAGACGCCAAATATCCGCTCAGCAATTCCCGCGTCAGAAGTGTGTGAAGACTTCGATCGATCTCATCGATTACAAAAACCTTCTCGGTGTTTTCAGCAGCAAGTTCCAGAAATGCCGGAACCAGATCGATGATGCGTTGGGTGCCGTCCGATTCCTGTTTCATGTCAAACCGGATATCTTGCCCTTTGGAATCACTGTGAAAACTGACTAGCTTGCGTGCTTCCAGCTCTCCGTTTTGGCGCATGATGGCGAATCTTTCATGATCCGGTTCCACCAATAAACGAACCGTAGCGCCTTCCGGGATCTCCTCCAAAAGTTTCGTCTTGAGGTTGTCAGGCAGGGCCAGATTCTCAAGGTTGACCTTTTCGCCGCCCAGCCGGGAAATCCCGGTATCAAGATGTCCCAGTGCAAGGTTCATCTGCCCATATAATGGGTGCGTCTCCTGGAAGAAACGTTCAAAGGGCTCAAAACGACTGTCCGGAGCAATCATAACGAGACTGTCCCGGAACCAGTCATAAATACCTTTGAAACGCTCCACCTTTTGGCTAACGGCATTGGTGAGAAACAGCTGATTGTCCCGGGTTCCTTGAAAGGCAAAGCGGAGAAACTGATCCTTTTCCAATTCAGGTAAAAATTGTATCTTGCCTTCTTTTCGGTGGTACAAT
>ADZZ01000750.1 GCA_000179315.1 delta proteobacterium NaphS2 | reverse complement strand
CATGACCCCCACATCCGCCCCCCGTCAGATGTACCCATGCTCGCTCGGGAAAGGGAAGATCGCATCGGGCGTGTATTGTTCAAGACTAAATGGTTCTTTAAATTGTCCCGCGCGAAGTTGAAGGTAGGGCAAAACAAGCGCATTCCCATAGGCGTCCAAAAGCTTTCGACTTCCGGCCCCTTGAAATTCATATTGAAATTTGTAGGAAAAACGCTCATATAAACGTCCGGCAAGCAGTAATCGCGATCTCCGGATGTCAAATTTGTTATTATCAGGATCCGCGTTGCCCTCATAGTTGAAATATCGATAGTCCACCTGAAGCAGCCCACCGACGCGCAATTCGAATAAGTCCTTTTCTCTGGAACGAAGATAAAAGCCGTCATCGAAAACGGCTTCTAACGGAAATTCTTTTCTTTTCTGCAGATCCTTGTCCGCTACCGGCTCACTTTCAACTTTGGCGGCTTTTACGTCTTTATGGGCTTCGGAAGGCTTTAATTCAGATGGCAGAGACGCTTCAGCGGGTTTTTGCGTGATCCCCTCCTGATCAGACGAAACCGTTTGCTCGCGCACTTTTAGGGCCTCTTCCCTTTTCTCCAGCGCACGCTCCCGCTCCTCCAGGGCCTGTTCACGTTCGGCCATGGCTTTTTGGTCCTTTGTCAGCGTGGCTTCTATTTTTTCGGCCTGTTCGTTGGTGATGGCGCCGTTTTGCCGAAGCAGATCCAGCAATTGCTCAAGGGCCTCCCCTTCAGCCCTGCAAATACCGCTTGAACCCAAAAATAAAGCCAGGGCCACAATTGCCCCTATCCCCAAAATCAAACATTTAGAACAAATACATTTCATGTTTTCGGCACCTTAAAATGATGATGAAATATTCGACTGAAGCTGTGATAAAAAATAGCGCTGATATTTTGGCTGCGAACCCTGATGGCCATTTTTTACCGCTTACGGTTTACTTTTGTCAATATTTTTACTCAATGAGATATATAATATTTTCTGGACACCATAAACACCTAATAATACCTGTAACTAACTTAAACATTGGAATTGACTTACCAACAGACAAGTGATCTACTGAATGAATCGTTGAACAGGAGAAAAAACCCATGGAAGAAAGACCCCTTCTGAGCACCCGTGAGCTGGCCCGGTTTTTGAGTGTCAACGAAAAGATGGTCTACACGCTGATTTCCGAAAAAGGCCTTCCGGCGACAAAGGCCACCGGAAAATGGCTGTTTCCCCGCCATCTCGTGGAACTGTGGCTGGAGACCCAGACCATCAATGTTCCCAAGAAGCCAAAGCCACTTCCACCCTATGATGGGCTGCTGATTATCGCCGGCAGCAATGATATTCTCCTAGACCGAGCCATATCCCTGATCAACCGGCAAAATCCTGAAGAAATGGTGGCATTCGGGAACCTGGGAAGCCTGGGGGGCATCAGGGCGCTCAGCCGAAACCATTGTCATATGGCTTCCAGCCACCTAATCCAAAAGGATGGGGAGGAATACA
>ADZZ01000751.1 GCA_000179315.1 delta proteobacterium NaphS2 | reverse complement strand
CAGCATCAGCTGCCGGGCAAAGGCACAAAGATCCCCGCGAAAGCGTGAGAGAAGGCGCGTCTCTTTGTACTGGTAAAGGTCCGGCAGCACATGGATATTGGATTGAATTGCGTCATTGATTTTTGGCCAATTGAAGCGAACTTCGGGATACTGGTTTCCAAGCAATTGCTGAAATTGGAAGGCCAGATTTTCATTGCTTCGTCCGAGAATCTGTTGGGCTTCCGCTTTCGAATAAATGGTGAAGAGAATCCGTTGCTCCACTTTTTTTGTTTCCGGATCCCGTTTTCCATGAACAATGACAAGTTGTTTGCCTCTTTTCCTTACGTATGGCATCGGGCAACTCCTTTCTATCTTTCAATTCCCCTCCCCCTTTTGGGGATGGCTCTTCAACCAATAGCACAACATTTCCCGATCAACAACAGAAGCACGGCTTCTGAGGCATGAATATTTAAAAGCAGAAAAACCTTGCGTTTGATACGGCAATGCCGTATTCTTATTGACATGATTTTCATTGAGACATCATTGACATATGCTGAAGAAAATTGCCGAGGAGATCAAAAATGAGTGATCGAAATCTTGGCCAGGAAATTCTGGATGGCGTAAAAGAGGTCAAGGATTTCAAAAATGGCCAGAAGAAGTTAAGAACGCACACTTTAAAAGAACCTTCTTCGCCAAAAGTCATAAGGGAAAAATTGGCGTTGTCCCAAGTTGCTTTTGCAAGCCTGCTGGGTGTAAGCGCACGGACCGTGCAGGATTGGGAGCAGGGGCGAAGGCAACCTCAAGGCCCTGCCAAATCACTTTTACGGATTGCAGAAAATAGGCCTGAAGTTTTGGCTGAACTGAGATGAGCTGGCGAAATAATTGGCTGAAATGAAAACCGACCGATAATGGAGGGCGGACACCAAATGGGATGCCTCTCATGTATTCTGATGACTCTCTTGCAGGTCTAAGTAGCTGAAATCCTTTGTTCATGGGGGGCATGTGCAGATCTGTCACGCCGGAGGTCGCGAGTTCGAGTCTCGTCGTCCCCGCCAAATGATTTCAAGCACTTAGGTCATTTTGCCTAGGTGCTTTTTTTTGGCTATGTGTCTCTTTATGTGTTTTTTTCTTGGCTCATACGACGATTTCCCGTGCTGTAAATAATTTGATTGAAAAAGTCATTTTCGCTGGGAATTTCTTCAGATTTGGTATAAATAAGATGGCTTTCTGTCCACTTAAATATGCAGATAGCCATGACCACAAAATCGTCTACAAATCCGGAGATTGGAATCCTTGAACTCATCGACCCCGCTAAGTGCTACGAATTCTTCAGAGAAAAGAAGTGGCCATGTGGTATTTGTTGTCCAAAATGTACCTCAAACCGGGTCAAAAAGAACGGTCACAAACGTAATGCTCCGCTTTGTCGGAACTATAAATGCAATAACTGCGGTTGCCGTTTCAACGATTTTACGGGTACCATTCTGGCAAGAAAACACCATCCCATCAGAGTATGGATCGTCATATTATACCTCATGGGACTAAACCTATCCAACAGGCAAATCGCCGCGGAGCTGGACCTTAATCCGGATGTCGCCCATAGGATGACTATTTTGCTTCGGAGCGAAATCGCTGCAAGGAAGCCGGGATGTAAAGTCAGTGGGGTAGTAGAGTGCGACGAAGTATACGTAATTGCAGGGCATAAAGGGCATCCGGAAAAAGTTCGTCAGAAAGGGCGAGCACCACGGTGCAGAGCGCTCAAGGGTGCTCCGGGCCGAGGAACTCTTGAAAAAGAAAAACCTCCTGTCCTCGGAATCATTGAACGTTCCGGGGATGTCGCCATTTTTATGCTTCCAGACGTTAAACAAAAAACCATCGAACCGATTTTGCGGTCTGTTATAACACCAGGAACCTTGGTGAATACAGATGAGTACAGCATTTACAATCATCTCACTGACTGGGGCTACACCCATAAGACTGTTTGTCATGGTAAGGGAGAATATGCCAGAGATGAAGACGGCGATGGCTTCTGTGAAGTTCATGTCAATACAATTGAGGGCTTTTGGTCGCTTCTACGATCTTGGCTGCGACCACATCGCGGCGTGTCTCAAGAAAACTTACCACTTTATCTGAGTTTTTTTGAGTTTGTCCATAACGTACGCCGGAGAGGAAAAGCATTGCTGCCGTCATTGATCAATGTCCTTTTTGCAGCCCACGCATGAGCACGCGGAAACGTCGTATGAGCCCCAGAGAATACGGAAAGCGTGAAGATCTTTTAATTGAAGTCACGGTGAACGCAAAAACTGATGATGCCGAGGGATCTTTCAGCACGCCTACTGAATTCGTCCGCGCTGCTTTTGACAAGGTGCTAGAGAAGGTCGAAGTAGAAAGCGATATCAAAGAAAGACTTTTTGAAGCCTATTTGTCCGCTCATCAGGCCGGAAGCCCGCATGAGGAAAGGAAAGCCGTTACGGCACACCTTGTGGGAACTAAATGGCGGTGGTCTTGGCTGGATGAATGGATTGACCGCTTCAACTTTGAGAACGAATGGCCACCCAGTTTTTTCCCATACCGGGAGTTTCTTGAGAAACGGAACTCATACCGCGTTGCCCCCACCAATGTTTCCGAATCCCTTTACCTTTTCACCGTAAAAGAATTGAGGGCATGGCTAAAGGAAAACGAGATCAAAGTCCGCCCCTGCAGAAAACGCCAGGAACTCGAAGTGGCCATGATCGAAGCCGTTCCTTGGGAGCGGTTTTGTGACGTAGCCTTAGAGCAGTATCAAAGGAATGAAGCCACTCGGCGGGCAACATTCAACGAAAAGAAAGAGGAAGCCAGATGCAACCTTTTGACCCATACAATTACCGCGTTGGCTTATCAATTGAGGCGGCGGAGCCCTAGCAGGGAAATAGAAGGGTGGACTTGGATAATTCAGCCTGATGATACCTCTTTTGCTCGTGCCGCTGCAAAAAACTTCAATGAGGGACAATCAGAGACGTTTCCACCATACTATCCGGGAGACGGCAGCTACATTAAGCATGTCCGCAAGGAAAAAATGGGAAAGGAATTACAGTAGTGGGCTCACCAGTTTTCCCGGACAGGGATTTCCAAATGTCGGGTCTCATTAAATGCCAGATCGATTAACCCATTGGTCCAAAAAAATACAATCAGCACTCATAGATATAGATGATGCTGATAGATGGTTAAACTCGGGCAAGGCAATAAACTGGGTTCCAGATAAAATATCAGCGGCAATATATTGGGCAATGGAAGGCTGGCTAAGGCAACGTGGATACGAGCCTGATTTTGGCAATGGCTTGCGCTCCATGCATCTCCAATTTCGCAATCTTGCACCTGAAAAGCTGCATCAAGAAGCCTCATCTGTTTTATCAGGAAGCACTTTTCTCGAGTTCGATCTGCTGGGTGATCCCTCGGAATTAGAGGTCACAACAAAAGAATGGAGCCTGGACTCATGGAAAAGCAAAGCGAACGATGTGCTTCTAAAAGCCAGGACGTTCATCAATAGTGTTGAAAAAGATTTGTCGGCAAGGGTCTAACAACGTCCCCTGGTAGAATCCATAGCCGTGAGCAAAATGACGGAAAGCGGCTTGGCGCCTGCTGGGCCTCACACCACCACCAGTTTGACCCCGAGCGCCTTTGTCACTTTGTAAATCGTGGAAAACCGCGGGTTTCCACTTTTTGCAAGGGACCGATACAGACTGGACCGTGTAACGCCCACTTTTTTGGCGATTTCGGTCATGCCTTTTGCCCTGGCTGCAGTACTCAACGCATGGATAAAGTCTGATTCATCGCCGGTTGCCGCGACTTCCTGAAGGAACTCCCGAATTTCTTCAGGGGTGTTAAGATGTTCGGCAATATCAAACGGCATTGTTTCAAGGGTCATGATCAATCCTCCAGTTCGTTCATAAGATGAGAGGCTTTTGCAATGTCCTTGGCCTGGGTGGATTTATCACCGCCGGCAAGCAATAGGACCATCCTATCATCCCGGATGGTGTAATAGATTCGCAGGCCTCCGCCAAAGAAGAACCGCAGTTCAAAAAGATTCGATGAAATTTGTTTGAAGTCACCGAAATTCCCATTTTCAACGCGGCCAAGCCGGGCCAGAATTTTCACTTTGACTCCGGCATCTTTCAAGCTCGCGAACCATCTATTGTATTGTTTGGTGCTCCTGAGCTTATATTTCATAGTCAAAAGTGTAGCTTGCAGGAGACACATTGTCAAGAAATTCATTCATCTTTCGTGGTGGGCGTTTTGGTGGGCACTTGCCGAATATTACCCCCATAATTCTTGACTTTTCGTAAATTTTGGTTATAGTTAGAAGTTCCGATTTTAGAGGTGAAGATAAGGGATAACTTATTGTTATTCCTGATTCGTTTTGGCTCGTGGCTTAACGTTGCTATCGTCCAATAATTTCAGGTGGTTAGGTTCGCAACGTACAGGCCAGGGGTTCGAATCCCCTCATCTCCACCATATCATTGATGATTGATGCAAGCAGGGTGATTGATGGCTAGAAAGGCTACCATAGAGCGAAAGACCAAAGAGACTGCGATTACCCTGGCGCTCAATCTCGACAGTTCCGACCCATCTTCCATTGATACCGGAATTCCTTTTATCAACCACATGCTGGATTTGATGGCGGCCCACGGGTTCATGCAAATCCAGTTGAAAGGCCGGGGCGATACGGAGATTGACGACCATCACACGGTTGAAGATCTGGGAATCTGTCTGGGATCGGCCTTGAAACAGACATTGGGTCAGAAAGAAGGGATCAGGCGGTATGGTGAAGCGACCGTCCCCATGGATGAAACACTGGTCAGGGTCGTTTTGGATATCTCCAACCGGCCTTTTCTGGCGTATCGGGTCAAATTCAAAAAAATTACCACGGGGCGCTTCGATCTGGGCCTGATCAAGGAATTTTTCCGGGCCCTGGCTTTTAACGCCGGAATCACCCTTCATATCGATCTCCTCTCCGGGGAGGAACCTCACCACATTTCTGAGGCTGTCTTTAAAGCATTCGGGAAAGCTTTGGACCAGGCCACCCGATTGGAAAGTCGACTAAACGGAAAGCCGCCCTCCACAAAAGGGCTCCTTTAACAGCTGGACGCATCCTTAACTTTGGAACTGTATTTTCATGCGAGGTTCTCATGTTTAAAAGGATTATTGGAAAACGCGGACTTCGGTGGTTACGGCTCCTTATCCCGTTTTGTCTCCTTCTCTTTTGGAGCTGCCAAAAAGAGATAAAGCCTCCCGCGTATCCGTCTCGTTTGAACCAGGAAATACAAAAAGTCGTCGTTGTGGGTTTTCGGGCCGCCATGACCAAGGGTCCGGGGCCCGATCTTTTCCAAAACCCCATTACCGGCACCTCTTTCCTGGCCGAGCCGGTAAGTGAAGACGCCGTAAAAGAGATGAGCCAAATGTTAACCGATAAACTCCTGGAGCGTAAGGAGTGGAAACTGGTTCCCCCCGGCCAGGCCAGAGGCGTCCTGGCAAGCCTCATTGACAGGGACCGGAAAATGGAAACATCCCCGATGGAAATGCTTCAATCCGTGGGGAAGACCTTTGCAGCCGATGCGGTGCTCATCGGTTATCTTTATCGCTGGCAGAAACGCATTGGCACCGATTATGCGGCAAAAAGACCTGCTTCGGTATCATTTGATCTCATTTTGGTGCGACCTTCAAACGGGGCGATTTTGTGGCGCAGACATTTTGACAAAACACAGCAATCCTTGCTCGCCGATCTTTTCGATTTTGACACCTATGTAAAGAGTTCAGGAAAATGGTTGACGGCGGAAAAGCTGGCCGGTCTCGGACTTGAAAAGCTCATCATGGAGATGCCGGGAACGCCAAAACCCCAAAAAGAGGAAAAAAAGGAAGACAGTGCTGATCATACCGGCAATCGATATTAAAAACGGCAAATGCGTCAGGCTCAGACAGGGCCGAATGTCCGATGAAACCATATTTTCCGATCAGCCGGACGAAATGGCTGGAAAATGGTTTGATTGTGGGGCCGAAAGGCTTCATCTGGTGGATCTGGATGGTGCGGTCAGTGGAAAGCCCGTCAATCGAAAAACCATCCGTCGCATCGTCGAAGCAGTTCCCATTCCCGTGGAACTGGGTGGCGGCGTGAGGGATATGGAAACGCTTCACGCTTACTTTGATCTTGGGCTTCAATATATCATTCTGGGAACGGTTGCTCACAAAGATCCGGACTTTGTAAAAGAGGCCTGCCGGTTGTATCCAGGTCGCATCATTCTGGGCATTGATGCGCGGAACAACCGCGTTGCAGTGGAAGGGTGGACGGAAGAAATAAACCTGACCCCCGCGGCCCTCGCTGATCGGTTCAAGGATGACGGCCTGGCAGCGATCATTTACACGGATATCAATCGCGACGGCATGAGAACCGGCTGTAACGTTGAGGCGACCGGGGCCCTTGCCGGAACGACCACCATTCCGATCATTGCTTCCGGCGGCATTTCCGGGCTGGATGACGTGCTGAAAATTCTGCCGCTTTCAGCCGATGGGGTCATGGGCATTATCACGGGACGGGCGCTGTATGACGGCAGCCTCGATCTTGCGGCCGCCATAAAGGCATGCCGGTAAATGAACACAAATTGCCGGGTTGACATTTTGCCTTAACGACATAATTTTTGGAAGTATTTGATAGCCATACAGAAGCTGAACATTCCTATTTTGGGTTACGGGTAACCTAATGATGTCTCTTGAAAAAAAAATTGTCGAAGATCTCAAAAAAGCCATGAAGGAAAAGGATGCCGTTCGTCTGTCCTGTTTGAGAATGTTGAAGACCGCCCTTAAGAATCTACAGGTTGAAAAACAGCGGGAGTTGAAAGACCCGGAGATCGAAGCGGTTATTTCATCCTTAATTAAAAAGGGCAAGGAATCTGCAATGGAATTCAGAAAAGCAGGCCGGGAGGAGCTCGCGCTGAAGGAAGAAGCGGAAGTTGCCGTTTTTTACGGTTATATGCCCGAACAGTTAACACCCGAAGACATTGAAAAGACGATCAAGGAAATTATCCTTGAGTTATCAGCGGAAAAACCGTCGGACCTGGGAAAGGTAATGAAAACAGCCATGTCAAAGATGGCGGGAAAAGCCCAGGGAAAAGAGGTCAATGAAATTGCCAGACGGTTGCTGTCCTGAAAATATGTTTCTAAAAGGGTTTCAAGCTTCATGATTCGCCATACCGCAAGTTGCGGTTGCCACAGGCCCGTGTCTCTGAACTGAAAACCCATGGACAACTGTGTGTAACCCATAAAAAAATCTTTCTTGTATTCACAGCCTGTACGGTTGCGCCATTCCGTCAGGCATTTTTATGATAAGGGGATTTTATTTTTTTCCTTTAACCGGACCCTCCAATGGATGTATAAACCGAACATCCATTGTGAAACCGTAATTGAAGAATCGCCCATGACAAGCTATCAGTCTGCCAAAGAAGAAATAAAACAGGCGGCCGATATCGTTTCGGTGGTGGGCCAGTTCGTTCAATTGAAGAAAGCGGGAAAAAACTTTGTGGGACTGTGCCCTTTTCACGGAGAAAAAGCGCCTTCTTTCACGGTCAACCAGGACAAGCAGATGTTCCACTGCTTCGGATGTAAAAAGGGAGGGGATGTCTTTGCGTTCTGGATGGCATATCACAGCCTCACCTTTCCTGAAGCCTTAAAGGATCTGGCGGATCGATATAATGTTCGGCTACCCCGGAAACAATTCTCGGCGGAAGAAAAAAAGAAGGCGGATTTAAGAGAAGATCTTTACAGAGCCAATGAACTGGCTGCCGTTTATTTTCAAAGGGAGCTGGCGCATCCGGTCAGGGGGAAGGCGGGCCGCGATTATCTGGAAAAACGTTTTGTCCCGCAGGACATGATAGAAGCATTTCGGCTGGGTTATGCGCCGAAGGGGTGGGACGGTTTGAAGAAGTTTCTTCTGAAAAACAAGATCTCACTTGAAACGGCTTTTTTAGCAGGCGTTCTTAAGCGCAGCGACAAGGGACGCTATTACGACCTTTTCAGGGAAAGGGTGATGTTTCCCATAATGGATCTGACCCCCAAAAAGCGGGTGGTCGGTTTTGGCGGGAGAGTTTTGGATGATACGCTCCCCAAATACGTGAATACCCCTGAAACCCCGCTTTTTCACAAAGGTGCATGCCTTTACGGTTTTGCAGCTTCCCGAAAAGCCATTCGGGAAACAGGACGCGCCGTTGTGGTGGAAGGGTACATGGATTGTTTGGCCCTCAGAAAGCATGGACTCGAGGAGGTGGTGGCAACCCTTGGCACGGCACTCTCCGAAACACCTGTACGAAAGCTTAAAGGAATCGGAAGAGAGGCCATTGTGGTGTTTGACGCTGACGAAGCCGGCAAAAAGGCGGCGCTTAGAACATTGCCGATTTTTCTGAACGAACGGCTGCCTGCAAAGGCGGTTGTTCTTCCGAAAGGGCATGATCCCGACAGTTTTGTCAACAGCAGGGGCCTGGATGCTTTTTCAAAACTCCTGGACGCGGCACCTTCTCTGTTTGATTTTTATATTGACCAGAAACTTGGATCACGCACGGATGACATTGATCACAAAGTCAGTGTTCTTGAGGAGATTCTTCCCATACTGACAAAAGTGCGCAACGAAACTCAGCGGTCGCTTTATATGAAGAGATTGAGTGAAAAAACCGAAATTGCCGAGCCGTTGCTTTTTTCAGCACTCAAAGACGCTAATCAATCTTCGGTAAAAGAGAACCCCGGAAATGAAATCAAACGGCAGTTTGCGTCCTTGAATGCCAACCGGTCAGTGGGGGAGCTTCAATTACTCAACCTGTTGCTCCATTATCCTGAAACGGTTGGCCAGTTGAGGGGCCGTCATTGCAGGGCGTTGATTTCCAACCCCACGGTCCGACGCATTGTTGATATCATCTATGACGGATATAATCATTCGCAAAACTTAACCTTTGATGTCATCCAGGAGCGCCTCGATCATGATGAAGACCGCATTTGGCTTCGAGAATTCGGTTTTCGTCCTGCTTTCTGTTCGGAGCGGGAGGTAGAACAGGCCGTTCGGGAATTTATTGAAAAGGCGCAGAAAAAGAGAATTGCGAATTCATTTAAAAGGGCCATGGGAGATCCCCAAGCCATAAACGAAATTTTAAAAAGGAAAGTACAGGCCGGCGGGCCCGTTTGAAATTGAATCATTCAGGAGGCCATATGATGGAAAATAAGGCGGACATGGTCAGTCTCAAAAAATTGATAAATACGGGAAAAAACAAAGGCTACGTAACCTTTGAAGAGCTCAATGATGACCTGTCCGAAGAGATCATTTCCTCGGAAGAACAGATAGATGACCTGATGATGATGTTTGAGGAGCTGGATATCATGGTCATTGATGAAAGCACCAAAAAGAAAATTGAAAAACGCAAAAAGGCCAAGAAAGACCGCATCAAACAGGAAGATAAAAGCGCAGCTTCTTTTGACATGGCCGATTCTGCGTCGCGAATTTCCGATCCCGTTAAAATGTATTTAAAAGAAATGGGCCGTATTTCACTTTTAACGCGCGATGGAGAAGTGGAAATTGCCAAGCGCATCGAGGCCGGTGAAAAGGAAGCCCTTGAAGCCTTGTTAACCTGTGGCATAGGCGTTGAACACATCATTAAGCTGGGGGATCGTCTGAAGGACACAGAAGTCAAACTCAAAGACGTAATCAATGACCTGGAAGACGACGATGCTTTTATGCAAATGGGTGAAAAAAGGGAATCCCTCATTCACCTGATTGATCAGATTCAGGAACTCAATGCGGGCATTCGCGAGAAACGGCGTGAAAAGGCAAAACGGAGTTGTTCGGAAGAAACCCGCAATAGATTGAATTCCCAGATCCAGGAAGACCAACAAAAGATTTTATCGATTGTAAGTTCTTTCAGCCTTGAAAAGCGGCAGCTTGAAAAGATGCTGGAGAGTTTTCGGGAACTTCTGAAAATCGTCGAAACAGCGGACAAAAACGTTGCCGAATGCATGCTTCAGGCGGGTGGAAAGCCCATCAGTTATTTGAACCGGTGTATCTCACAAATTCCTGATTCGGTAACGGATGATGAGATCATTGAGCCCATCAATTTAAAGAAATCCGAATTGCTGATGCTCAAAACCAAAGCCGATGCATCGCGCCGGGTGATCAGACAGGTCAAAGAAAGGACCAACATGACACCCAGAGAACTGAAATCCGAATTGGAACGGGTGGAAAGAAGTCTTGAAAAAGCCAGCCGGGCCAAATCGGAGCTGATACAGGCCAACCTGAGATTGGTGGTCAGTATTGCAAAAAAATACACCAACCGCGGACTCATGTTTCTCGATCTCATTCAGGAAGGGAACATCGGCTTGATGAAAGCCGTCGATAAGTTCGAATACCAGCGGGGATACAAGTTCAGCACCTACGCCACCTGGTGGATACGGCAGGCCATTACCCGCGCCATTGCCGACCAGGCCAGGACCATCCGCATTCCTGTTCACATGATAGAGACCATCAACAAACTCATGAGAACTTCCCGTTATCTGGTCCAGGAGCATGGCCGCGAACCCACTTCGGAAGAAATTGCCGAGAAGATGGAATTTCCCCTGGACAAGGTCAGAAAGGTTCTGAAAATCGCCAAAGAGCCCATTTCCCTTGAAACCCCCATTGGAGAAGAGGAGGACAGTCATCTGGGAGATTTTATCGAAGACAAGAATATTCTTTCACCGGGAGATGCGGTTGTCAATTTCGGTCTGGCCGAGCAGACCCGAAAAGTTTTGACCACCCTGACACCGAGAGAAGAAAAAGTGCTTCGTATGCGGTTTGGTATCGGTGAAAAAGCGGACCATACACTGGAAGAAGTCGGAAGGGATTTCAGTGTAACACGGGAACGCATTCGTCAGATAGAGGCCAAGGCACTCAGGAAACTTCGACATCCCAGCCGAAGCAGAAAATTGAAAAGCTTTATGGATAACAACTGATTTGCAAACTGCGCACCCAGGCAACTTTTTCCTTGACAAATGCCGCCTGGTCGATCATTCTATTAAATTGGCTGTCGCTAATTTACGGCTCTGCACACAAATGGTTGAAAGAGACGTCATTTAGCCTCCCGTATCCTGCGGGCCCATAGCTCAGTTGGAAGAGCCACCGGCTCATAACCGGTAGGTCCCTGGTTCGAACCCAGGTGGGCCCACCAAGAATGAAGAAATTGCAGTTTTGTATGTATGAAAACGACTCACCCCAATCGGGAATAAAGATTTAAAGAAGGGCGTATCCTCCGGCGGGATACGCCCTTCACCTTTTTAAAAAAGGGCCAAAGGCAGGTTTTTATGATTCCGACAGTAGGAGATTTTCTGCGATTGATTGAGCGCATTGCGCCAATGAAGCTGGCAGAACCCTGGGACAATCCCGGCCTTCAGATCGGGGATTCAGAGCAGAAAATTAGAAAGATTTTTTCCTCTCTGGATCCCACCTTCGAAGCCCTTTTGCGTACCTCCCAATTCGACGCTCAGGTTCTTTTCACCCATCATCCCCTGATCTTTAAACCCGTATCACATATCGAAATTAACACATATCCCGGACAAATCCTGGCCCATGCAGCACAGAAGAATATATCGGTTGTTTCCGCACACACCAATCTGGATGTTGCCAGGAGCGGCATAAACGACATCCTGGCAAATTTGCTCGGGCTCAACGACATTGTAGTTCTAAGACCTCACACCGAAGCGCCTGACGTGGGTCTTGGACGGATCGGAAATTTATCCGAGCCTTCGGATCTTTTGAATCTCGCAAATGCCATAAGAAAACAGCTGGGTGCCGAACACATTCGCCTGGCAGGTCACACACAAAAAAACAGCGTCGAGCGGATTGCAGTGGTTGGCGGATCCGGCGGCAGCCTGATACCAGATGCCGCAAAAATGGACGCTGATGTATTGATAACAGGAGATATCGGCCATCACGCTGCGTTGGAAGCGAAATTTCTCGGAATCGCCCTCATTGACGGTGGGCATTTCCACACTGAAAAGACGGCATTTAATATTTTTTGCCGTAAGTTGAAGAAAATTTTTAAAGAAGAAGGTTGGGAAGTTGAGATTGAAACGGACGACGCCCAGGTTGATCCAATGGGAATCACGTCTTTTTAATGACAGGATTGAAAAATCCTGCGGGACTTCTTAAAACAACCCGACCTAAATTTAGCGAAAACATTGTCACGTGAGTTGAAAGGTGAGAACATTGGAAGAAACAATGAAACATTTGATCGGTCTCCAGGCCTATGATATTCGTATAAAGGAGAAACTGGCTCAAAAAGAAAAGGGTCCGGCGGCCATGCAGAAACGCAAAGATGATCTGGCGGCTGCAGAAGCCCTGCTCCAGGAAAAAATTGACGAGCTGGACTCCCATAACAGCCTGAGCCGGGAAACTGAAAACGAAATACAGGACCTCGACGAACGATTGAAAAAGGCTGAAGCGAAATTATCCGGCATCAAATCAAATAAGGAATATAAAGCGGCGCTCAAGGAAATTGAAAATATCAAACGTGAAAAAGAGGCATTGGAAATTACCGTTATTGAAATGATGGAGCAGAAAGATGAACTGGTAAGTGCCTGTGATGACAATCGTAAAAAAACCGAAGAAATGAAGAAGCAGTTTGACCAGGAACTAAAACAAATTATGAGGGATATGAAGATCCTGGACAAAGATCTTAAGGCGCTTGAAAAAGAACGCGAACGTTGTTGTAAAGGAACCGATACATCACTTCTCAAAAAATACGACATGCTCAGAGGTCACAAAAACGGCATCGCCATCACCTCGGTTATCAAAGGGGTTTGTCAGACATGTCACATGGCGATCCCCCCGCAGAAATTTAATGAACTGATCCGCGGAGACAAGCTTATGAACTGCCCTAACTGCGCGCGAATCATGTATTGGGGAGAGGATGAGCGCTATCAGGATCATGAGGATGTAACCTAAAACCCTGTTTTCTCGCATAGCAGTGGTATCGAAAATCGTGACCTGTTTTCGTTTTAACTTTTAAACCGTAACGTTTACGCTTTACCCTACACATTAAACCGGGTATGCCGAAGTAAAACAAATGGCCGCCGCCCATGCTCCCGGCATGGGGGGAGGAAAGTCCGGGCTCCATAGGACAAAGCGCTGGGTAACGCCCAGTCCCGGCAACGGGAAGGAAAGTGCAACAGAAAGGATACCGCCAGGCACCTGGTAAGGGTGAAAAGGTGAGGTAAGAGCTCACCAGCTCCGCCGGTAACGACGGAGGCTTTGTAAACCCCGCCTGGAGCAAGACCAAATAGGGGAACGTTAAGGGTGGTCCGCTCGAGTTCCCGGGTAGGTCGCTCGATCTCGCCGGCAACGGCGAGGCTAGATGAATGGTCATTATTTCGAAAGCGGGCAACCCTTTCGAAAAACAGAACCCGGCTTACGGATTGCTTCGACATACCCGGATTGATGTGTGGAATAACGGTTTGCGCTTAAGAAAATGCCATTTTGAATCTGAAGGGAGACAAATGCCATGTTTGTCATCGGAAACTTTCTGATTGCAATCGCCAAAATACTCGATATCGCCTTAACCCTCTACATGTGGATTATCATTGCCCGCGCCGTGATTTCCTGGGTCAACCCCGATCCCTACAACCCCATCATACGCTTTTTAAACGCTGTCACCGAACCGGTGCTTTACCAGATAAGGCGAAGGATCCCTATCAGTTTCGGGGGAATCGACTTCTCCCCCATTATCGTTATTCTGGTGATTATATTTATCCAGTCTTTCCTGGTGCAGAGCCTCGCGGAAATGGCTATTCGAATGGGCGGGTAGCGGGGTGCCGGCCCAGAAAAAAGATGCAGGGGTCGTGATACGGGTAAAAGTCCTGCCCCGGTCGTCACGGACTGAAATTGTTGGTAAAACTGACGGCATTTATCGAATAAAACTTACCGCACCGCCCGTAGAAGGAAAGGCCAACAAAGCACTTATCAATTTTCTTGCCAAGAAAACAGGGTCACCCAAACAAAAAATTAGGATCGTTAAAGGGGAACAGTCAAGGAACAAGACCATCCGCATAGAAAACCTTTCCTCTGATGACATCCTGAAGTACCTCAATGAAGAGTGATCTGCCGGCTACACGTGGTTTCAATTCGTTGGCGCAATCCGCATATGGCCGATGGCAGCGCGCTCGATGGCCAGACAGCTTAATTTGCCAAGGCTGTTCAGGAATTGTATTTCGTCCTGGGAGGGGACCTTTTTTGTGCCGAAGTAGACCCGCAGAATCGTATAGGTGGTATCGTTTACGGTGAAGGGCAGCCCGATCACTGATCTTACACCTTCTTTTCGGGCCGCGTTCAGGTTTTGAATGCGTGAATCATTTTCAAAATCGTTGATGACAATGATGTCGCCGGCCAGTATTTCGGTAACACTCTTGCCAAAATCGATGGCCCCCGAATTCAGGTACGCTTTTGTAAGGCCATAAGAGGATGCCAATTTTAGATGGAAGGTCCCCTGTTCCAGTATCCTGATGGTACTTCCCCGGGCGCCCATCACTTCAGTGGCCAGAGATACGATAAAAAAAAGGATATCACCAACGTCTTCCTCATCGCGGTATATGACATCTATGAGCCGGTTTAGAGCAAAAAATGAAGAATCCGTGAAATTTTTCTGCATGACCCACCCACTTTTCCCGGAACGAAGATTCCGTCCGATTTACAACCCGCTCATTAGATCCAATCCGGCGCGCACTTACCGTTTACTGTCGCACATTGCCGCTTTTGGTGCAAGCCTAAATCGACGGTGCAGATACTCCCAATATGCAGATTTCAGAAAGGAACGTACTCCCCTGGTCAAAACAATTCAGGCATTCATGTCCTCTGACGCCGCCACGTGAAGGGGAACACGGGCTTCCGAAAGCATGCGGCAAATCTTTTCCTCGGGCATTTGATCCGTAAAGAGCGCGTCGATATCCCGCAGATTACAGAGACGCACCATGGCCTCACGGCCGAACTTTGTGTGATCCGCCGCAAGATAGACTTTTCGGGAATTCGAGATGATGGTCTGGCCCACACCGACCTCCTGGTAGTCAAAGTCCAACAGACAACCCTCCGCGTCGATCCCGCTGACACTGATAATACCGAAATCGATTTTGAACTGCCGGATGAAATCAGCCGTCGCCTTCCCCGTAATCCCCCTGTCCCGACTCCTTACCACACCGCCTGCGACAATGACTTCAAAATCTTCATTTTCGCTCAGAATGGTGGCCACATTCAAATTGTTGGTGATGACCCTGAGACCCTTGTGATGAATCAGGGCATTGGCCACTTCTTCCGTGGTGGTCCCGATATCAATAAAAAGAGATGCGTCGTCGGGGATGTGCCGGGCCAGTAAGTGGGCAATCCGTCTTTTTTCCGGCATACACAAGACCTTACGAGTGGTGTAGGCCACGTTTTTCACGCTGGAGGGAAGCCCGGCCCCTCCGTGATGGCGCTGGAGCCGTCCCGCCCGGGTCAGCTCGTTGATATCCCGGCGTATGGTCTGAGGTGTCACCGAAAAATTGGTTGACAGGCTCTCGATGGAAACAAATCCCAAGGACTTGACGAGATCGACGATTTTTCTTTGGCGGAGCAGCACCGATTTGCCTCGGGCCTTGTTCGCCCCATTTGTGTTATCTCTCTTTCCCGTCATTTCGAAATTCCCCTTTCCGGATTTTTTCGCATGCTATCAGCAGAATCCACGGTGATCAAGCTGGTTGGAAA
Source organism: delta proteobacterium NaphS2 (assembly GCA_000179315.1). Lineage (GTDB taxonomy): Bacteria > Desulfobacterota > DSM-4660 > Desulfatiglandales > Desulfatiglandaceae > NaphS2. The sequence goes on along the minus strand of ADZZ01000751.1, from coordinate 7,974 downwards.
GAATTTTCAGAAACGAATATTTTCAAAGGCTGTTCGAAACTTTAGCCTCTTTGTACAACATAAGTCGCACATTTCGAGCAATAATATTTCATTATTGAAAATAAAATACAGGAAAATGTATAAATTCGCAATTTTTGCTTGACAGAAAATGGCCCGTTGGATAAAAATTTGCCTAAGGAGCATAATTTTAGGCGTTTCGTTTATTTCAGTGGATTTTCCTTAGCCGCCCCGGCCCAAATCATCTCGACCGGGACACTTCATTAACAAAGCTGTTTCTCAATTCACCACTGTAAACCGGAGGGATTCGTTGCGTACTCAGGCACTCATCATCGGTGGTGGGGTTACCGGTGCCGGTCTTTCGAGGGATCTGGCCCTGCGTGGTGTGCGGGTCCTTGTGGTGGAACAAAGGGATATCAATGCAGGCGCCTCGGGCAGAAACCACGGGCTGCTTCACAGTGGAGGGAGATACGTTTCCACCGACCCGGGGGCAGCGAAAGAGTGTCACCAGGAAAATGAAATACTGAAACGGGTGGCCCCCCATTGCATTGAGGACACGGGGGGTCTGTTTGTGGCCGTCGAGGGTGATGATGAAACCTATGTATCGGATTTTCCCCATCTCTGCCGACAATGCGGCATTCCATGTGAAATGCTGGATCTTGAAGAAGCCGAGAACCTGGAGCCCGCCCTCTCCAGCAAGATGATTGCCGCTTACCGGGTCGACGATGGAGCCATTGACCCTTTTAGACTTTCCCTTGAAAATATCGCGCAGGCCCAGGAACTGGGCGCCACACTGCTCCGGGACACCAAAGTGGTGGGTTTTGAAAAGGAAAACCGTCAAATCAAAAGGGTTCAGCTATTTCATATGCATACGGGCCAGAAAACGGTTGTTGAAGCTGAACAGGTGATCAATGCCGCTGGCCCTTGGGTGGGAGAGGTGGCCGCTCTTGCGGGAATCGGCATTGAGATGCTCTATTCCAAAGGAACCCTGCTGGTAACCGCCCACAGGGTTACGGATCATGTGGTTAACCGATTGCGCAACCCCGGAGACGGAGACATTCTGGTTCCGGGTGGAACCGTCTCACTCCTGGGAACCACCTCCGTCAGAATCGATTCCCCTGACCTGATCACCCCCACCGTTGAAGAGGTGGACCTGATCGTGAATGAAGGCTCCCAAATGATCCCCACCTTGAAGGGGATTCGTTATTTCCGCTCCTACGCCGGTGTGCGGCCCCTTCTTAAAGTGGGCTCAAATCTGGATGACCGTTCCGTGAGCCGTGGGTTCGCCCTGCTGGATCATGCCCGTGACGGATTGGAGAACTTTGCCACCATTCCTTCGGGAAAACTGACCACTTTCCGATTCATGGCGGAGAAGACAGCTGATCTCATATGCGAAAAGCTGGGTGTCCATGCCCCTTGTTCGACCCGCACGGAATCCCTGCCGGACTCATCTTCCGGAAAATGGACCGAACCGGCCCTGGGCGCCAAACATTGGTTCAATCATCATGCAAAGGACCCCATTCTCTGTGACTGCGAAATGGTGCCGGAGAGCGCCGTAAAAAGTGTTGTAAACGCCATTATCGAAAAGGGCGGGGATGTGAATCTGCTGTCCATCGGCGTTCGTAGCCGGGTGGGAAAGGGGGTCTGTCAAGGGACCTTCTGCGGGAAACGTGTCTCGGCGCTTTTGGAGGAAAGCGGTGAAATAGGATCCTACGACGGTCTCATTGACATTCGGCGCTTTTTACAAGGACGTTGGAGTGGTGAACGCCCGGTGCTGTGGCACGCTCAGATCATGCAGGCGGAACTCAAGGAAGCCTTTTATTGCGGGGCTTTCAACCTGGAGGTGGTGAGTGATGGTCACATCCATGACGACAAAAGATGCGGCAACAACCTGTGATCTGGCCATCATCGGATGCGGACTTTCAGGCATGGCCGCAGCTCTTTTTGCCGTTGAAAAAGGATTTTCCGTCGCTCAGGCGGGCGTCTCCGGGGGAATGATTTTTGCCACCGGTCTTTTGGACGTCATGGGAACCCACCCCATTGAAACGGGGCATGGATGGGTGGATCCATGGGCAGCCGTTGACGCCGTCTCCGAGGATATCCCTGATCATCCCTATGCTCGGATGAAACCTGAAATCATAAAGGAATCCATAGCGTCGGTGATTTCCTTTCTCGGGAAAAATGATCTTCCCTATGTGAAAAACGGAGAACTTAATTCAGAGATTTTGACCCTGCTGGGCACCAGCAAGTTCAGCTACTATATCCCTCAAACCATGTGGGAAGGGGTTCGGGCGCTTAAAAAAAAACGTCCATGCCTGATTGTCGGCTTTGAAGAATTGAAAGATTTCAACGCGGCCCAGATCGTGGGGGGATTAACGCGCAGATGGCCTGGGCTTCGCTGGAAGAACATCTGCCTGAGGGATACCATAAACGTATCTTCCTTTGTTTCCGGTGATATTCTGGCCCGGGATATGGAAATGCCGGGCAATGTGAAAAACCTGGTTCGACGCATAGGCCCGCACTTAAACGGGGCCGAGGCTGTGGGCCTGCCTGCCGTACTCGGGATGAAACGGCATAGGAAGATTATTGAGACACTTTCCCGTGAACTGGGGGTAAAGGTGTTTGAAATTCCCACAACCCCCCTTTCCGTTCCCGGCCTCAGATTGATTGAAGTATTTACAGAAGGGTTGGCGGAGCGCGGCGTCCGGCAATTTTTCCCTGAACGAATCGTTTCCTGGAAAAATACCGACGGGGCCTTTCTGCTGGCCGCCGGCCGTGGCACCGGCAAGAAGTGGATCAGGAGCGAAGGGGTCATTCTGGCGACCGGACGGTTCTGGGCGCACGGACTCAGGGCTGATCGGGATAAAATTCGCGAACCTCTCTTCGATCTTCCGGTCCATCAACCGGAAAAGAGAGCGTTTTGGCACCGTGAGGATTTTCTGGATTTACGGGGGCACCCCGTCAACCGGGCGGGCTTGAGCATTGATGATCAATTCCGGCCCCTTAACCGTGCGGGAATTCCGGCATTCGAAAAGCTTTTTGCCGCTGGTTCCATACTGGCCCACCAGGACTGGATGCGGATGAAATGTGGTTCGGGTCTGGCCATCAGCAGTGCTTATGCGGCGGTAACGGCATTTTCAAATATGAAAGCGCCCCACCGGAAAATACCACGAAATTGAAATAATTGCGCAATGGAAGCGCTTTTGTTATAACTACGGGCCTAGCCCCGTAAGCCATGTGGTAAAAAGCCCAGACAGCAAGAGGATGCTATTATGTCCTTATCTTTAAAGGGAATTACCAAGAAGGTCGGGCGGGAAATCCACATCTACGATACCAGCCTCTCTTTTGAAAGCGGATCACGCAATATCCTGCTCGGTCGCACCCTGGCCGGTAAAACCTCCCTGCTGCGACTCATGGCAGGTTTGGACCGTCCCAGTTCCGGGCGGGTCCTTGAAAACGGCGCGGACGTCACCGGAAAATCGGTCAGGAAGCGCAGCGTCGCCATGGTATACCAGCAATTCATCAACTACCCTTCTCTCACCGTTTATAAGAATATCGCCTCACCGCTTAAAATCGCCAGAGTGCCGAAATCGGAAATCGACCGGCGGGTGAGAACCACGGCCGAACTGCTGCGCATTGACCCCCTTCTTAATCGCATTCCCAGCGAACTTTCAGGCGGTCAACAGCAGCGTGTTGCCATTGCCCGGGCACTGGTCAAGGAGACGGACCTGCTCCTGTTGGACGAACCGCTGGTGAATCTGGACTACAAACTGCGGGAAGAACTGCGGGAGGAATTACAGGAAATTTTTGAAACGCGGCAGTCCATCGTGCTTTACACCACCACGGAGCCCACCGAGGCCTTGATGCTGGGTGGAAATATCGTGGTGATGGACAAGGGCCGCATCCTCCAGACAGGCCCCACGCCGGAAGTGTATCATCACCCCGGAACCACCAAAGTGGCGGAAGTGTTCAGCGACCCCCCCCATCAATTTCCTGGCTGGCACCATCTCGAAAGGAACCGGGCAAATGGGCCAGGGGATCCAAATACCCTCCGTAGAGCATATTAAGTCGGTGAAGGAAGGAAAATACACTTTCGGCGTCCGCTCCAATCATTTGTTTCTGTCCAGAAGAAGCGATGGGGATGTGGAAATTCCCGCCACCGTGGAATTGTCGGAGATTAACGGGTCGGAAACATTTATTCACGCCAACCACGGAGCGTTCCAACTGGTTGTTCAGGAGAAGGGTGTCCGTTCCGTTCGGATCGGTGCGGAAATCAGCATCTACGTTAACCCGGCCCGTTTCTTTGTCTATGACGAAGCCGGAGCGCTGGTGGCGTCGCCGTCGCCTGAGGCCCTAAGAACACCGCTTGGGTAAGAGAGTGTCATGGCTCGCATTGAACTAAACGAAGTTGCCCACAGCTATCTGCCAAAACCTGTCAAGGATTCCGACTACGCCTTGAAGCGGATTCACAATGTGTGGGAGGACGGTGCCGCCTGTGCCCTTCTGGGTCCGTCGGGCTGCGGCAAGACAACCCTGCTCAACATTGTCTCAGGGCTTCTGATCCCCAGCAAAGGGAGGGTGCTGTATGACGGAAAAGAAGTCACCGCCCTGCCGCCGGAAAAACGCAATATTGCGCAGGTCTTCCAGTTTCCCGTTCTCTACGACACCATGAGTGTCTACAACAATCTGGCCTTTCCCCTGCGAAATCGAGGTATCCACGAGAAAGCGGTACGGGAACGGGTCCTTGAGATTGCCGACATTCTGGACCTGACCGATTTTCTCAAGAAGCGGGCGGCGGGTCTGGCGGCCGACGCCAAACAGAAAATTTCCCTGGGTCGCGGTCTGGTCAGAAGCGATGTGGCGGCCATCCTTTTTGATGAACCGCTCACGGTCATCGACCCTCAGTTGAAATGGCATCTGAGGCGCAAGCTGAAGGAGATTCATGAAAAGTTGAAATTGACCTTCATCTACGTCACTCACGATCAGGTGGAAGCCCTGACATTCGCCGACCAGGTGGCGGTCATGTTTGAAGGTGAAATCGTACAGATCGGCTCTCCTCAGGAACTTTTCGAAAACCCGGAACATCGTTTTGTGGGCTATTTTATCGGCAGCCCGGGAATGAATTTTCTTGAATGCACCCTTGAGGGAAATCGGGCCCACGTAAATGGTACCGAAATTTTGTTGGATGAAACCACGGCGGAAAAGAGTAGAAACAAAAAAGGTAACTTGGCGCTGGGAATACGCCCCATGTACCTGGGCGTCCATCCCAATCCCGGGGGTGATCGGGTGAAAGCCGATATCAGGATGGTTGAAGACCAGGGCAACTACAGGATTGTAACGCTCAAATTGGGGAAGCATACGCTAAAAGCCAGCTTGTCCGAAGAGCGGCCCATTCCCGAAAAAGAGGCCTGGCTTTCCTTTCCAACGGAATGGACCCGCCTGTTTGCGGATGGATGGTTGATTAAATAAGTGAAACGTTCAATTTAAGACAGGGCATTGCTATGGAAAAATGGCCAAATAACAGGGCATGGTTGCTGGTACTGCCGGTGTTTGTTATCGTCGCATTCAGTGCCATTATACCGCTCATGACCGTCATCAACTATTCGGTTCAGGATATCTTCGGCCCGAACCAGGCTATTTTCGTGGGCTTTGAATGGTTTCGAGAAATGCTGGCCGACAAACGCCTTCATGACGCCCTTTGGCGCCAGTTTCTCTTTTCCGGACTGGTGCTGGTCATCGAAATGCCTCTGGGAATTCTCATTGCCCTGGCCATGCCCAAGAAAGGATGGGGTGTGTCCCTTTGCCTGGTGACCATCGCCCTGCCCCTATTAATCCCGTGGAACACCATCGGAACCATCTGGATCATCTTCACCCGGCCGGATATCGGGCTCTTCGGGGCGGGCATGAACAGCCTGCTGGGGATCCCCTTCGACCATACGGCCAGGCCCCTGGATGCCTGGATCACCGTGATGCTCATGGAAGTGTGGCACTGGACACCTCTGGTGGCCCTTCTGGCCTATGCAGGGTTGCGGGCCATCCCGGAAGCTTACTATCAGGCGGCCAGAATCGACGGCGCATCGGCCTGGTCCACATTCCTGTACATCCAGCTGCCGAAAATGCGTGGTGTGCTGACCATCGCCTTTCTGCTTCGTTTCATGGACAGTTTTCTCATCTATGCGGAACCGTTCGTACTCACGGGAGGGGGCCCGGGCAATTCAACCACGTTCCTTTCGCTTTATTTGGTAAAAATTGCCCTACTTCAGTTTGACCTGGGGCCGGGTGGTGCTTTTTCGCTCATCTATTTTGTCATCGTCCTGCTCTTCAGCTTCATTTTTTATCAGGCGCTTGAAAGAATCGGAAAGGGGGACAAGGTATGAAAGGAAGGAAGAAATTCGTCGGCCTTGCCATATATTTTATCCTGCTGCTGGTTCCAATCTATTGGATGCTCAATATGTCCCTCCGCTCCAATGCGGATATTCTGGCGTCATTTGCCCTGTATCCGAAAGACATCACCCTCATGAATTACATGAATATTTTTACCGATTCATCCTGGTATATGGGATATGTCAACTCAATGATTTATGTGGCCTTAAACACAGCTATTTCCCTTTTTGTGGCGTTACCCGCCGCCTACGCTTTCTCGCGATATCAATTTGTCGGCGACAAACAGCTGTTCTTCTGGCTCCTCACCAACCGCATGGCGCCGGCTGCCGTTTTTGCGCTCCCTTTTTTTCAGCTGTATTCCACGGTGGGCCTCCTGGATACCCACATCGCCGTGGCCCTGGCCCACTGTCTCTTCAACGTGCCCCTGGCGGTTTGGATCCTGGAAGGGTTCATGTCCGGAATCCCCCGTGAGATCGACGAAACCGCATTTATCGACGGCTACAGCTTTCCACGTTTTTTCATCACCATTTTTATCCCTTTAATCCGCGCGGGAGTGGGGGTCACCGCTTTTTTCTGTTTCATGTTCAGCTGGGTTGAGCTGCTGCTGGCACGAACGCTGACGGTCACGGAAGCCAAACCCATCTCCGCCATCATGACGCGGACCATCAGCGCTACGGGGCTTGATTACGGCCTGCTGGCCGCCGCCGGCATCCTGACCATTGTACCGGGCGCCATGGTGATCTGGTTTGTACGCAATCATATGGCCAAGGGTTTTGCCCTGGGTCGGGTATAGAGGAGGAGAACCATGAAATTCACTTTGGCATGGATGGAATGGACCGTCCCCACGGCCATTTTCTGCAGCACCATTATTGCAATCGTGATTGCCATGACCATCTGGCAAACCGTAAGCCCTTCACTGGAACGCCGCGGATTTCTGCCGATCCCCACCACGCCCGGGGATCGGCTTTTTATCGGCATATTGACCAGTGTTTACATTTTTTTTGCATGGATCGGACTGACCCAGTTTTCACCCTGGATATTGCTGGGAATTGTGGTGTGTTGGGTGCTGGTAGTGATGATCTGGGGATAAAGGGCGGAACGTCGCCAACAGGTGAGAATTAATTTTAATCCGAAACCCGAAATGAAAGGAGGTGGTAGCGAAAATTTCTGATCGGGGCTGACACATGAAAGCCTCTGAGCAGCCTTGCCGTTTCTTTTTAGGAATATGGAAAGGCCGGATCGGCAAGGCATTCAGGATTAATTCCATCGATCTGAAAGGAGATTACAGCCATGAATGGAAAGAAAGCCTTTTTCTGCGTCGTCGCGGCATTGGCGCTCATTTTTTTGAGCGCCCCCTGCTGGGCGTCACCGCAGATGGACGCCGCAAAGAAGTGGGTGGACGACGAATTTCAACCATCTACCCTAACCAAAGACCAGCAGATGAAAGAGATGGAGTGGTTCATCAAAGCCTCCGCCCCCTTTAAGGGAATGGAAATCAAGGTCGTCTCCAAAACCATTGCCACCCATGAATATGAGGCCAAAGTCCTCGCCAAAGCCTTTGAGGAAATCACGGGCATTAAAGTCGCCTTTGAT
>ADZZ01000752.1 GCA_000179315.1 delta proteobacterium NaphS2 | reverse complement strand
CCTGACCGCCGGACCGTACATGACATCACTCATGAACAATCCCCGGCATTGAGGTAGGCGAAGCGACGATGGTCTCTATCAGGTGATGTAATCTTTCGGGTTAACCCGTGGCGTGCCAGCAGTTTATACACGGTGGATCTGGGCATCCGAACATCATCGGGAATGTTGCCGGATGCTCTGACTTTCTTGATTAACAGCGGAACGGTTAGTTCCGGTTCTTTTTCTTTGGCCTCAAGAAGTAAATCCGAAATCTCAAGGGGCAGCTTTCTCGTTTCCCCCTTGTCCGTGCGCTCTTTGGGCAGTAGGGCGTCAAAACCGCCCTTGCGGTATTTTTTCAACCATGAACGGATCGTCTCTTCAGCCACACGGGTGCGTCTGGAGCCGGGAATAACATATTCCTGCCCTGCTTTCTTCCTGATCTGAGCGTAAAGCCCTCTTGATCCGGGCGGCAAATGAACAAAATCCGCGATAATCCCGTAGCGAAATAGCGCCACCTGCTCTTGTAGTTCGTTTTCTGCCATCTAAAACCTCCATTCTTATAAAAAAATTGGCGAACGGAAGCCTTTTACCCCATCAAACGGGCATAAACAGTCCCCATCAATTGTTGGAAAACCCAAGGTGGCAATACCGCTTGCCGGAACGGGGGCCGAATCCGACAATAGGCGGCATGGATGGCAGATATTCCCGACCCATTTCACGCAATTTGATCAGCACCCTGTTTGTGCGGAATTTATTGCGGAATGATTCAAGATCCGGAGCACATTCGGTCACAAGAAGTCCGGCCAGAATTGTCAGTGCCTCCTTTACATATTGGATCCTCCGCCTCAGCCAGCGAAGCCCTGATGGAAGAGATATCTCCGGTCTCAAAACAAAAGCCGCTTCTTCCTGGCTTTTGCATGATCCGGCTGTATTGACGGCCTGCTCGATTTCGTCTAAAGTTCCCGGAAAGCGAGATGCAAG
>ADZZ01000753.1 GCA_000179315.1 delta proteobacterium NaphS2 | reverse complement strand
CATGGGAGCCGTGCAATCTGAAGCCGATAAGTCATGCTCCGCTCCTGCCGGAAACGTAATTCCTCAGCCAGGAGGTTGTATATGACCTCGTAAACGGAAAGCCCGTTCTTTTCGGCCAAAGCCAACTGCTCATCGAAGGTCTTCACCATGCCTTTAAACTTCAAGTCAATGAGTAATTGCTCAATTTTCTTTTTCATGACAGATCAAAAAAGTCACCCGCGGTATAATCGAGGATGATGTTTTCCAGACGGGACAGATCAAAAAGTCGATACTTAAGGGCCTGTCTTACGGCTTTGAGAAAAGGCTCACCGGGATAAGTCCGTTGCAGATGCAGCAGACGGCGTAACTTGACCACGCCACGACCATGGCTTCTTTTCTTCAGTTCGGCCACATACGCATCCAGAACGGCATCATTTCCCACCAACAGCTGTTCTTCTTTTGAAGGGACCCGGGCATCCTTTTTTCTTCGAATCGGAACATGATGTCCCGGCACAGTTGTTCGCGTATCACGTTTATCCAGAATACGGTCATGTTCCGCCACGTTCCGGCTTTTGTCATAAACGATGACCTTGCGCCAGTGTTTCTGAACTTCCAGGGATTTTCCAATCAGTGCTTCAGGGACGGAATAACGGTTGGTGTCCAAATGCACATATCCCTCGATATCGACGACCCGGTGTTTTGCCACATAGACCGGCGGCCGGTATGGGGGTAAATCAATGAGATGCGGTTTTTCAATGATATAGGCCTCATCCGGTATCATTCCCAAAGCCCGTTTGAACGTTTTGTCGCTGGTGTTCCGGCACCAGTCGATGGCCTGCCGGTTCAAATCATGCCAGCTGACAAAGGTTCTTCCAGGAAGAAAGTTATTTTCCACAAAATGAAAAGGCCTTTCCACGCGGGCACTTCGATTGGCATCGCCTACGGCATGGGCCACAAACC
>ADZZ01000754.1 GCA_000179315.1 delta proteobacterium NaphS2 | reverse complement strand
AAGCGATTTAAACAGAGTAGAACTTAATCAAATTATTTACAGCACGGGAAATCGTCGTATGAGCCTTAATTTTTATGCGGATTTCATGAATCACTAAAGGTTCAAAAACGGTGAAACTTTAGTTCATCAATCGAAGAGAAAACATCGTATTTCACGGAAAGACCGGCGTAGGGAAAACAGGCCTGGCCGTCGGCATACTCCGTCAAGCCATTATTGCCGGGTACCGGGGGCGTTTTTATAATGTTCAGGATTTGCTGGATCAACTCTATGCCTCTCTCGCCGATCGATCCACCCCCAAACTACTCAATGCCCTGTGCCGATATGATCTGCTGTTGCTCGATGAACTGGGATACCTGACCCTGAAAAAGGAGCAAATGAACGCCTTTTTCAAACTCATGAAAGAGCGATATGAAGCCGGGCGGCCCACCATTATTACGACCAATCTCCAGCCTGAACAATGGTATTCCCTCCTTGAACCAAAGGACATGGTCGATGCTCTGCTGGATCGCCTCAACCATCGATGCATCAATGTTCATATCGATGGGCCTTCTCTCAGAAAAACAGATGCCGGCTAATCCATTTTTCTAAGCCGATCTAAACCCTCTCAAACCTCATGATGCCACATGGCTTTCAATTATCTGTAAACCTATAAGAAAAAAACCCTTTTCAAGACCTCTTCTCAAAAAACACCGCCTCTCACATTCCAGTTTATTCTGCAGAAGCAACAGAACAACGCGCAATCACCGGTTCCGTTACGATTAGCAAAACTGGTTCTGTTTTCGTTAGCGGCCAAGCCTTGCAGCCTGCGGTTTCAAGGTTGCTGAACTGGATGTCCGGCACAACGCGCAATCACCGGTTCCGTTACGATTAGCAAAACTGGTTCTGTTTTCGTTAGCGGCCAAGTCGTAGTGTTTGAAATCAGGTTAATTATTGTTCCCAGACTGTCCAATGGCCGCCCGCGCCAGTTTTGCTT
>ADZZ01000755.1 GCA_000179315.1 delta proteobacterium NaphS2 | reverse complement strand
CCACCGTCGGTATCCCAATCGGCCTCGTTCGCTTTCCATCCCCTTTTGGCACATACGTTCTTCTGACCGGCGGTGCCTTGTAATCACCGGATTTGAAACGGTTCAAAAGGTCTCGAAGATTTTCTTCAAGATTTTCACTATACGCCTTTGCCGTTTGTCCATCCACCCCTACAGCCCCGTCTTTCCGCGTCAGCCGATATGCCTCCCTGAGTAAGTCAATGTCAATGTGGTGTGCCAGTGTGGTCCATACCATCTCCGGCACTTCCCTGGACAACTTCGCTATCCTTTGAAGTCTCGTTGAGACGCTTTCAGGTCTCGATGTCCCTTGCATCTTTCCCTCCAAAGGTTCCTCTACCATGGTGCCCCCTTCCCTCTACAGGGTCCCTCGGGCCGGTTCCCCTGCTTCATCGGTAATACTGGACACTCCGACTCCCTGACATCCATCTCCTTAGGCTTCGTTGCCTTCACCTTCAGATACCGCATCGGTGCATGATTGTTTTGCTCCCAAACTGGGTCATACACTTCCCACTTCGGGCCGGGGCTTGATATCCGGGATTCCCTTCCCGATCATATCCAGCGGAGATGACAGGGCCTCCCAGGTTCCTGGAGGACCCCCTACCCGCATGCCCTGCTCTTTGACCCCGGCGGAACCCTGCCACCCCTTGCTGACAAGTGAACAGGATGTTGCCTTCCGCTGGTTGAACGGCGTCGGCTTCCGCTACAAAAACTTTCGAGGCTCTATCACACGGCCTACAGGTTCCCTGTGTACGCTTCGCAGCCCGGGTTACCCCGGCACCACGCAACACTCGGTTCCGGCTGCCAGCACGCTTGGCCGGGTAGGATTGGATACCTACAGGGTCCCAACAAAGAGTTTCAACATATGATGCTATGTCTCCCCTCCTTCCAGGCTTG
>ADZZ01000756.1 GCA_000179315.1 delta proteobacterium NaphS2 | reverse complement strand
CTATCATCCGGTTTTTACGGACTTCATCTGAAACACAACGTATTGATTATGACCGGGTGCGCGACCTGGCCAAAAAACAGAAACCGAAGATCATCGTAGCAGGCGCCAGTGCCTACCCGCGCATCATCAACTTTTCAAGATTCAGGGAAATCGCTCAAGAAACAGGCGCCTATTTCATGGTGGACATGGCGCATATCGCCGGGCTTGTTGCCACAAACCTTCATCCTTCACCGGTGGGGGAAGCGGATTTTATCACCAGTACGACCCATAAAACCTTGCGTGGCCCGAGGGGTGGTCTGATCCTTTGTTCGGAAGAATATGGCGCGGCCTTGGACAAAAGCGTTTTTCCGGGCACTCAGGGGGGGCCCCTGATGCATATCATTGCTGCAAAAGCGGTGGCATTTGAAGAAGCCCTTCGGCCCGATTTTAAAACCTATCAGAAACAGGTCATTCATAATGCCCGGGTTCTCGCTGAAGCATTGATGGATTACGGCTTTGACCTTGTCACGGGTGGGACGGATAATCATCTGATTTTGGTGGATCTGACCGGGAAAGGTATCACCGGGCTCGATGCTGAGCGGGCTCTTGGACAAGCGGGCATTGTCGCCAATAAAAACGCAATCCCCTTCGATACGAAAGGGCCGAAAATCACCAGCGGTGTGCGGTTGGGGACCCCCGCGCTTACCACTCGCGGCATGAAGACTGAGGAGATGCGAGTGATCGCGGGATTAATCAACGATATTCTCATTTCGCCGTCAAACGAAAGTGTTATAGAAAGAGTTCATGATGCGGTTATGGAAATATGTCATGCATTTCCCGTTTACCCTTTCCTGCAACCATCATAATATATTAATTTAACATCTTAATTATCTAATGTAACACATTGTGATAAAATGGAATATGATAGGCCATCCTGGAACGAATACTTTGCATCCATCACCCGGATGGTTGCGACTCGCTCCACCTGTCTGAGACGTCACGTGGGCGCCATTCTGGTCAAAGAAAAACGCATCCTTGCCACAGGCTATAATGGTGCGCCCGCCGGTCTCAAACATTGTGTTGAGGTGGGTTGTCTTCGTGAAAATGGTTCAATCCCATCGGGGACGCGACATGAATTGTGCCGAGCCCTTCACGCCGAACAAAACGCCATTGTTCAAGCTGCCCGCTATGGCATTTCCATCGCCGGATCTACCCTTTACTGTACCAACAAACCCTGCATTATCTGCTCTAAAATGCTCATTAATGCCGGGATAAAAAGAATTTATTTTGACCAGGGATATGATGACGAACTGGCGGATGCCATTCTTGACGAAGCGGGAATCGAATTGATGAGGTTTGAAACATGAAATGTCCCTACTGCACCAAGATTGACAACAAGGTGATTGATTCCAGGGTGAGCAAAGATGGGCGCACAATTCGCCGGCGACGGGAGTGCGTCGCCTGCGGCAGACGGTTTACCACCTATGAAAAACTGGAAGACGTGATGCCCATGGTGGTCAAGAAAGACGGCAGAAGAGAGCCGTTTAATCGAACGAAAATCATTGCGGGTATTCAAAGCGCTTGCCAGAAACGCCCCATCAGTGTCACACGCATTGAAGAATTTGTTGATGGCATTGAGCTCTATTTTCAGGAATTGGGAAAGAAAGAAATAGACAGTTCGGAAGTGGGTGAAAAAGTCATCAACAAACTCAAAGAATGGGACGAAGTGGCCTACGTACGGTTTGCATCCGTATACCGACAGTTCAAAGACATCAATGAATTTATGACGGAATTGGAAGAAATTCTGAAATCGAAACAGGAATCCGCCAAAACCTAGATGGAAAAAAACGATACCCATTTCATGAAGCTGGCCGTCAAGGAAGCGCGCAAAGGTCTGGGCCGCACTTCTCCGAATCCTGCGGTTGGCGCTGTTATCGTAAAAGAGGGGAGGGTGGTTGCCAGCGGCTTTCACAAACAGGCGGGTATGCCGCACGCGGAAGTGGAAGCGTTCAGGAAAGTCGGCAATCGCGCTCCGGGGGCCACCCTCTACGTAACCCTTGAACCATGTAACCACCATGGGAAAACACCCCCCTGCACCGAGCTTATTTTGAAAAGCGGTGTGAAAAGGGTGGTCGTGGGAATGCGAGATCCCAATCCCCTTGTGACCGGCGGGGGGTGCGATTACCTTGAAAAAAAGGGGCTTGAGGTGGTTACCGGGATTTTGGAGGATGAATGTATCCGCTTAAATGAGGCATTCACCAAATTCATCACCACCGGCCGGCCTTTCGTCATCGCCAAATCAGCTATTACGCTGGATGGCTGGACCGCTACTTCCGCGCATCATTCCCAATGGATTACCAATGAAAAATCGAGGCATTTTGTGCACCGCTTGAGAGATCGTGTGGATGCCGTGCTGATGGGGATTGGAACGGTTTTGGCCGATGATCCGGCCATGACCGCGCGCTTAGGTGCAAAAAAGGGAAAAGATCCCACTAGAATCGTAGTAGATACAAATTTCAGAACTCCGGCGGGCGCGAAGGTCATGAAACACGATTCCACAGCGCCCACCATTATCGCCACCAGCGTTGAGGGAAATCGTTCCCGTCCGGATCGTGGAAAACACCCCAAAGGAGTGGAAACCCTTGTTTGCCCGAAGCAGGGCGACAAACTCGACCTCAATTGGCTCATGGACAAGCTGGGGGAAATGTCCATCACCAGTATTTTGGTGGAGGGGGGCTCCATGATCCTTGGGGCTATGATTCGCGCACAACTGATCGATAAATTTTATGTTTTTATTGCGCCAAAAATTCTGGGCGGCGGCGACGGGATTCCCATGGCGGCCGGGGCTGGCCCCAAAACCATGGATGATTCTCTAGGACTTAAGGACACGAGCGTCCGGCGTTTTGGTGACGATGTGCTGATCTGCGGATATCCAAAATATCAATAAACAACCTTCTTGTCTTATAGCACGCCGTTTTTCCTGCCTTGCCGACCACAAGGAGCGACCGGTTTGTACTTAAAACGCATATACGCACGGGATGGATACCACTACATCCTTTCGGAATCCCGCTATGAAGATGAATGCTGGAAACACCGACCGCTAATGGACCTGGGCCCCAATCCGGGGAATTATATCGAGTATCCGGGAGGCAACAGCTTTTATGTTAGAGAATCACTGTTGGAAACAGTCCGGGAAATGGCGGAACGCTTTTCCGAAGATGAACTGGAAAAGCTTTTCATGCCCTTTCTCGATCCTCATATTCGGCGGGTTGTGGAGCGGTTCGAACGCCCTCTGGAATCTCCTAAACCCTGGGCTTCCCTATCATCACGGGAAGTGCTGAAAGCGCAGAAAAGACTTCATTCTTTTGACAAACGCAGGCTTCATTATCTTCGTTTCGGTCGCGTTCAGATGGGGGATCTGGATCGCAGGCCCGCGAGATTTCTTCAGATTCTTGCTGCGAAAAGCAGGGACGAAATTGAAGCCATGATGGATCAAATGGAACTGGCGCTTCGTCCCCACGAACGGCGTGTTTACGTCTATACCGCTTTTCACCTGCAAAATCACTTTCGGCACATGGTGACGCGAAACCACCCATCGGCCCTCGACCCTGAAAAAGTGGATGCATCCTTTTTGGAAGATATCTGCAGGCTCAACCGTGATAAGCGGTTTTTTGAAGGAGTCCCGCCTCACGATCATCAGTCACTTCATCCATACCTGATCAAATATATGATTCTCTATTTTGACAATGATTTCGTTTCCGGAACCTTTCAGAATCAATACGTGGAAGACTTTGTGTGGCGGCATCAATTTTATCACAAACCAAGAACCGACCCTCACTCACAAACCTCCCACCACGATGCCTGTAAATGCCTCGAAATTTCTCCGGAAGACTTTAAGCAAATGGATCGACGGACATTAACGCGATGTTACCGGCGCCTGGCCAAAAAAACGCACCCGGACAGGGGAGGGGAGAGCAAGCGTTTTGTAAAATTAACGGCGGCCTATGAAACCTTGCTGAAAATGAAATAGCACACTGCACCAAAACGAGGTTTCTTTTTACTGTCTTCCTTTCAGAAACCAATCACCCGCTCAATTGAAGTACCCCTTGGGCACGACCACGATTCCCCGGGGCGTTACCGTAAACCGCTTGCGATCTTCTTCTGGATGATATCCGATTTCAAGGCCTTTGGGGAGTATGTTGTTTTTATCAATAATCGCTTTCTTGATTTTACAGTGCCGGCCCACCACCACATTGTCCATGATGACCGATTCTTCCACCGTCGCCCAACTTCTTATCACCACATGGTAAGCCAGTACACAATCACGGACAATGCCGCTGATGATGCAACCCGGGGCCACAATTGAATCGAGGGCCTTGCCCACGCGAAACCCATCCTGACGTTCATTGGCAAAGACAAACTTAGCGGGCGGGGCCGGCATCTGGTAAGTGTGAATGGGCCATCTCCGGCCATAAAGATTGAAATAGGGATCCAGTCCCGTGAGATCCATATTGGCGTTCCAATATGCATCCAGGGTCCCCACATCACGCCAGTAAGAAGAGTCTCGCGTTCTGTCTTCCAGCCTTTCTTCGCGCTCGCCGTTTTCCAAGGTAACGTTGACGTAGTCTGTTATTCGATTAAAACGGTTATAGGGATAAGCGTACACCCGATGGGTTTCCAATGAGGAGGGGATGATGTCTTTCCCGAAATCTTTCTCGGTCCTTGACTCGAGTAGTTCCAGGATCGTCTCGGTTTTGAAGAGATAAATTCCCATGGAAGCGAGTACATGATTGGGATCGCCGGGTATGGTTTTGATATTATCTTTTGGTTTTTCCTGGAACCCCCGGATACGGAAGTCACGATCCACCTGTGCAACACCCATTTCATGGGCCAGTTCTTTTCTGGTCTCCAGAAGGGAGACGGTCATGTGGGCTTTTTTCTCCAGATGGTATTGCAGCAGGAGACTATAGTCCATTTTGTAAATGTGGTCGCCGGAGAGAACCAAAATATGCGCCGGTCTATAGCGCTTGATGAGATAGAGGTTTTGGCGGATGGCGTCAGCCGTTCCCATATACCACTCCGGTCCGGTGCGCTGCTGTGGCGGCACGATCTTTAAAAAATGACCGAATTTATGGGAAAAAATGTTCCACCCGGCTTCCAGATGTTCATTGAGGGATTGGGATTTGTACTGCGGAAGGACAATGATTTTATAGATCTGTGAATTAACGCAATTGGTCAGGGTAAAGTCTATTATCCGGTAGACGGCGCCAAACGGAACAGCGGGTTTGGCCCGGTCCTGGGTCAGAGGCAGCAGCCGCTCGCCTCTTCCGCCGGCCATGATGAATGCCAGGGTATCGTTCATTTTACATCCTCCATATGACAAGCTTTCTTTCGTTTGCTGAGATTGAGACGATCGATAATTTTTTCCCATAAATTGGAGAGGGTTGGGCCTGCTTTTCTTGCAGCAGCGATTACTGCATCAAGGGATGTTTCTTCCATGCAGTCTGGAAGGTTGATGTTCGTGATAACGACGATGCCCAAAATTTTAAGACCGCTGTGGACGCCCACAATGGCCTGGCTCACCGTTGACATGCCGACGGCATCCGCACCGATCATTTTCAAGAATCGTGTTTCTGCGGGCGTCTCAAGGGAAGGGCCCAGGACACCCACATAGACCCCGGCGCGCAAATGAATTTTTTGTTCAAGCGCTGTCAAGTGGGCCAGTTCTATCAGCTCGGAATCATAAGCCCGGCTCATGTCCGGAAATCGAGGACCGAAATCATCCAGATTCGGACCGACCAGGGGATTGGTGCCTTTCAGGTTGATGTGGTCCGTTATGACCATGAGATCTCCGGTGTCAAAGTGCGGATTCAATCCTCCGGCTGCACTGGACATGAACAGATATTTCACACCGAGCATTGCCATCACCCTCACGGGGAATGTTACTGCTTTCGGTGAGTATCCTTCATAAAGATGAAACCGGCCTTCAAGCGCCAGCACATATTTTCCCGCAACGGTGCCGCCAATCAGGTTTCCCTGATGTCCTTTGACCGTTGAAGTGGGGAAATTAGGAATTTTTTCAAACGGGATACGAAAATCAGCGGAGATTTTTTCCGTCAGCATCCCCAGACCCGTTCCCGTGATCATGCCGATTTCCGGCGACTCTTTGATCAGCGAAGATATAAAATTCGCTGTCTCTTTGATCTCGCGCAACATTGGGCGACCTCTCCTAGTATTTTTTTCCTCGTTTATGCCAGATGTCATCCAATGTCAACATCTCAAAACAAAAACGTTTGCTTTGACGAAAGAAAGCCTCTGAGGGAGCCGGCATCGTGAAAGCAAAAATGAACAGGCCGGGTGTGGCAAAAATAGAACTCTTTTATGGATTTTAAGTGGCCTAAAAGATCCACCGATCTCCTGATATTCTTACAGTTCTCATTGTTTATGTCCTGTTCAAATACAACTATTTTGTCTGTCTGCATTGAAAAAATCAAACCATTGCATATATTTAAAAATCAAGACGCATGTTTTCACCCTGCAAAGCATAAAAAATGCAAATAAGAAGGGCCATTATGGCATGCGTTTTGCTGAAACTCAGGCGATTGACAAAAGCAAAAAAATGCAAATCTTCTCCAGTAAGGAGGTTAACCATGGAGGAAATCTCAATATCATGGCCTTTATCAGGCCTTAGGATCCATCGTCGCCCGTATTTCAGGGCGATTTCCCTGTTTTTTCTTATGAGTTTTGGTTTTTTGATACATGTTCAATCCGCGCCGGGTGTCGACCTGGAAAAAAAAATTACGTCAAGCGCCTTGAACGATCAGCCAAACAAAATCATGGCCAGTGCCCGCGTTAATATCAAGCCGGTTGAAAAAAACAAATCGGATCGTTTCGCCCCCATGATCAACAGCGCTGCTGAGAGATATGATGTAGAGCCCGCTCTCATTAAAGCCGTTATCATGGCCGAATCCGCTTACAATCCAAAGGCCGTCTCCAGACAAGGGGCGAAAGGCCTGATGCAACTCATGCCCAAGACCGCCCACGCCCTCGGGGTCAAGAATGCTTTCAACCCGGCCCATAACATTAATGGCGGTGTCAAGTATCTGAGACAATTGCTGGATGCTTTTCACCATAACGTCAAGCTGGCTTTAGCGGCCTATAATGCCGGAGTGGCCAAGGTAAAACAGCATGGCGGAATCCCTCCCATAAAGGCGACCCGTCACTACGTTAAAAAGGTTTTTGCCTACTACCATCACTATAAATCCGAGATGGTCGACAAGACGGAAAATGTGTGATCTTCGCTTCGTGGTCTTGACATGAGGACGTAAATCCTCAAGTCAAGACATTCCGGTGAAGATCCGGAAACCGGGAAAGTTGTCTCCCTTCCGTTTGTTCCGAATCCTGCCCCTGGTTTTTGTTCCCGTTTTTGCCCTTGACCTGTTTCTCGCATTTAATATAAAAATACGACGAAACTCGCATTTACAGGGAAAAGCGAAATAATGAAACAGATCATCGAAGACTTGAAAAATCCGAATGCGCTTCCTGAAAATACCAAAACCATTGATGTGGTTCAGACCCACATCTCCGTTGTATTCATCGCGGATTCCTTTGTCTATAAAATTAAAAAACCGGTTGATTTTGGTTTCCTGGACTTTTCAACCCTTGAAAAAAGGTATTACTACTGCCACCAGGAAATCACCCTCAATCGACGTTTGGCCAGAGATCTCTATGTGGATGTGCTTCCGGTAACGCTGTCAGACGGAAAATATACCCTTTTGGAACGAAAGGGGGATCCGGTTGAATATGCAGTCAAAATGAAGCGAATTCCCAATGATCGATTGATGAAATCCTTTTTTGAAGCTGGAAAGCTCACAAGGGAGAACCTGTCTGAAATTGCCGAAGTTCTTTCGAAATTCCATCAAACAGCCAGAACCGGTCCGGAGATTTCGGAATATGCAGCGCCGCAAAAATTCAAAATCAATACGGACGAAAACTTCGATCAAGTTCAAAAGCATTGCGGCCTGACCATATCCGAAGGGCAATTTGATGAGATAAAGCGCTACACCAATGATTTCTACAGAGTCCGGAGCGACCTGTTTTTTAAAAGAATCGCAGAAGGGCGGATCAGAGATTGCCATGGCGACCTTCATATGGAACATGTTTGCCTGATGCCGGGTCTTCCCATCATCGACTGTATCGAATTCAATGAACGCTTTCGATTCAGCGATGCCCTTGCCGACATTGCCTTTTTGTTGATGGATTTGGAATACCATGGAGGGATGAACGAAGCGAAAATGCTCTGGAATCATTACAAAAATATTTCAGAAGAGGATGGCGTTGATGATCTGCTTAGGTTTTATAAAGTTTACAGGGCGTTTGTACGTGGAAAAGTGAACGGATTTCAGGTTGATGATCCTTCCATAAGCAATACGGAAAAAGAAAAAGCCATTCAACGTGCGAAATCCTACTTCGACTTGGCTTACGGTTATATTTCTTGAATGGGAGTCCATGATGAAAGAACCATTTGTGGCGTTTATGAAAAAAGAGTTGGAACCCAACACCGTCCTGATCGCATGCGGTCTTCCTGCATCCTACAAAACGGAAACCACGGAAGTCATCGCTGAACTACTGGGGTACCGCATATTGCGCTCTGATCTCATTCGGCTTGAGGTACTCAAAAATGAGGATATTTTTGATGAGAAGGTGGCTTCCAGCATGCAAAAGCGCACGCTGGTCTATGATGAAATGTTCAGAATGGCAGATGAGGCGGCCGGAAAAGAAGCCGGGATTATTCTCGATGCCACCTTCGTGACCCAATCCCTCAGGAGACGTGCCGCAAAAGTCGCTGCTGATCACAGCAAAACCCTGGTGATTCAACAAACCCAATGTCCCAAGGAAGTGTCACTGGCACGCATTTCAAAGCGAACAAAGGAAAACTATGAGTCCAATGCACTGACGGAACAGGCTTATACCAATAATGTAAAAAAGTTTGAACCCATAGACTTGGATGATTTGAAACAACGGCATCCTCAGTTGAAAGTCGTTCACCTGCTGGTTGATACCGCCTCGGATCTGATCGATGAATGGTTCGTCGTCGGCCAAAAGACGGCATAGGGTTTCTTCATGGAATCAGAATCCGTCGGGATTATTTACAAACACCATTATGAGCCGGCAAGAGTTGAGGCGCTCAAACTTGCGACCTGGTTTGAAAATCGCGGCATCACCGTCTTTTCACAGGAAATGGCAGCGGATTTTGTGGAAAACGGGGTCTCCAACCGAAGACCGACCGTTCCCAGAGACGTCAACTGGATCGTGGTTCTGGGTGGGGACGGCACCCTGCTCGGAGCCGCACGCCAGGTGGGAAGATATGGTGCGCCGATTCTCGGCGTCAATTTGGGGGGGCTCGGCTTTCTGACCTGTATTCCGCTGGATAGACTCTATTCGGTGGTTGAGACCATGGTAAGCGGCGGCCTTCAGGTGGAAAGTCGCATGATGCTTGAAACAAAGGTTCTAAGGGATCAGGAGGAGACGATTCGCTTTCAGGTCTTAAATGATGTGGTCATCAACAAGAGCACGCTTGCCAGAATTATTGACCTTGATGTTTCCATCAACGACGTATTTGTTACCACATTCAGGGCAGACGGGCTCATTATCGCCACCCCCACCGGATCCACAGCCTATAATCTGTCGGCAGGAGGGCCCATCCTGTATCCGACCATTGAGACATTCGTGTTGACCCCCATTTGTCCGTTTACCCTCACGAACCGGCCCATCATCGTTCCCGACAGTGCCGTTGTGAGCATCGAAATGGGCCGGGAAAGTGAAGAGGCCGTTGTTCTGACCTTCGACGGTCAAGTGGGATTTGATTTGCATCACGGCGATAAGGTTGAGATCTACAAATCCAATGAAAAAATCAACCTTTTTCAACCACCTGCTCAGGATCATTTCCGCATCCTCAGGACCAAACTCATGTGGGGAGGCGTTACCTACAATAAGCTTGCGGAGACTTCCTGACGGGCCGGTTATCAATCATCCGTTGAACAGTATAAAAAAAATATTTCAGGTGGACCGAAGGGAGATTCATTATTTCAGATTTCTCCTTGAATCCTATGATGGGATGGCCCTTGTGTCCACCATCGACCCCCATCGGGCATTGATCGAAATTTCCATTGCGCCGGGCTGTGAGAAATGGATTTTTGAACTGATGGAGACCCTTAAAAATGACGAAGGGCTGGCTATTTTAAACCCTCTTCCGAGGTAGACGTGAATAAACGTTTTCACATCCAAACCATGGGTTGCCAGATGAATGAATACGATTCCGATTTTCTGGCGCAATCCCTGATCAAGAATGGCTTTTTGCCGGAGGAGCAAGTCCATCGGGCGGATATCATCCTGATTAATACCTGTGCAGTGCGCGCCAAACCGGAGCAGAAGGCCTGTAGTTTTCTTGGCCGCATGGCAGATCTCAAGGAAAAAAACCCCGAACTGATTGTTGGTATGATCGGTTGTCTCGCTCAGATGAAGGGTAAGGAATTGATACGACGATTCCCGCTGCTGGATTTTGTCATGGGGCCCAGGGAATTGGAACGCATTGTCGAATGCATAGAGGGAATCTATAAAAAACGTCAACGGTTCGTGGCAACCGCGCTCAACGGGGTGCCACCGTCTCCTGTGAAGTGCACGGGATATTTTCAAAACCGGACGTCGGGCTTTATTTCCATTATGGAAGGGTGCAACAACTTTTGCAGTTATTGCATTGTTCCATATGTAAGGGGCCGTGAGTTTTTTCGTGCGCCGGAAGACATTCTTGAAGAAGCCGAATATCTTATCTCTGAAGGAATAAGGGAAATAACCCTGCTGGGCCAGAACGTCAACAGCTATGTATGGAAGAAAAATCACAATAATTGGAATTTCTCATCATTACTCTATGAATTGGCGGAGCTTGACCATCTGCTGAGACTCCGTTTTACAACCTCCCATCCCAAAGATTTTTCAGATGAGCTTCTTGCGTGTTTTGCTCATATCGAGAAGCTGGCCGGCCATATCCACCTGCCGTTTCAGGCGGGAAGCAACCGCATTTTGAAATCCATGCGACGCGGTTATACACGAGAACAATATCTTGCCATCATTCGGAAAATTAAAACCTGTAAAGAGGATATTGCCATCACCAGTGATGTTATGGTAGGATTTCCGGGTGAAACGGAAGAAGATTTCCAATTTACCCTCGATCTAATCGAACAAGTTCAATTTGATTCCCTTTTTTCCTTCAAATACTCAGATCGGGAAGGAACTCCCGCTGCGGAGATGTCGGAAAAAATAAATGAAAAGGTTAAAATAGCCAGGCTCCAACGACTGCAGGACATCCAGAACGGCATCACCCTCAAAAAGAACCAGCAGCTTGTGGGTCGGCAGGTGACCGTTCTGGTGGAAGGGGCCAGCAAAAAAGGCGAACAGCTTACAGGAAGGACGCCTTCCAACAAGGTGGTTAATTTTGACGGAGACGTTGCGCTGGCGGGAAGGCTGGTTGAAGTCGTTATAAAGGCTTCTTACGTTAACTCATTAAAGGGCGAAACAATCACCTGAACAAACATTATGTCAACTCAAATTGAAGATATTTCCTATGAAGATGAACATGTTTTGGTGGTGGATGACGAAAAGATTGTAAGAGAGCCCATTTCCGCAATGCTGCGACACCTTGGTTTCAGGGTGGATACAGCTGAAAGCGGTAATGAAGCATTGTTGAAATTGGAAAGCTCTTCCTACACTTTCTTGTTGACAGACATCCGAATGCCGGGAATCGACGGGCTCGAACTGATCAGGAGGGTCAAAAAAGAGCGTCCGGATATCTGTGCTATCGCCATGACGGGTTACTCGGAAGAATACAAATATGTGGAAACCGTTAATGCCGGCGCCACGGATTTTGTTAACAAACCATTCGGCATTGAGGAGATTGAGGCCAAATTTAAACGGGGCATTATTGAAAGAAACATTCGGCAGGAACTCAATCGGCTTTCTATCACGGATTCTTTGACCGGACTTTACAACCAGCGACACTTCTATGACCGTCTCAATGAAGAAACGGCACGCGCACAACGACAAAACCATGAACTGTCGTTGATTCTTCTGGATCTCGATGACTTTAAACAATATAATGATAAGTTCGGGCATCTGGCGGGAGATGAATTGCTGCAAAAAGTGGGTGCCGTCATCGGCAGCAAAATGCGGCAGAACGTGGATTCCGCATATCGGTATGGAGGCGACGAATTTGCGGTTATGCTAATTGAAGCGGGCGGAGATGTGGCTAAAATAATGTCGGCGCGCATCAAAGCAGGTATTCAGGAAGAGTGCGGGCTTTTTGCCAGCAGTGGTTTTGCCGTATTTGCAGACGGGTCGAGTGCCGAGGCCCTGGTTGAGGAGGCGGACCGCAGGCTGTATGCAGAAAAAGCCGGGAAAAAAGACCGGAAGGATTTTTTCATCAAGAACGCCCCGGCATCCCGTAATTACCGGACAGGGAATGTCCGATAATAAATATTATGTAAACTTAAAGATTGGCTCGAATTTGTGTTCATATCTCTGTCTGCTGCCCTTTCCAAAAATAGCGGTTGACAACCCGATACCAAATTTGCTAAAAGACACAGATTAATTCAGGGAGGAAAGAATCGCATGGGTAGCGTTGTCAAGAAACGAAGAAAAAAAATCACCAAACACAAATACCGAAAACTCCGAAAAAAGATGCGTCACAAGAATAAGTAGCAGTCCCAGCACTTCATACGAAAAAAAGGCAGTCCGGAAAAGGAACTGCCTTTTTTAGTTTTCATATTTTGCCCGAGTCGCGCAAAAACAACGCTCGGGAACGTCTTTTTATTTACTGTAGTCGTACCAGCCACCACCTGTCTTTCGACCCAGTCGATTGGCGCGGATCATGGTTTTAAATAAATTGGGCGAAACCCACTTGGATTCTTTGTTGAGTTCCTTGTAGAAATACTCATTGACGAAGTAACAGATATCAATCCCCGTCAAATCCATCAGTTCAAAGGGGCCCATGGGGTAATTGAGTCCGGCTTTAACCGCTGTATCCACATCCTCAATGCTGGCAATGCCCTCTTCAACAATCTTGATGGCCTCCAGCATGTGGGGAATCATAATGCGGTTCACCACGAAACCGGGTGAGTCTTTTTTCACTTCCACCGTTATTTTTCCCATTTTTTTGGCCAGCGCAGTGGTCACGTTGACGGTTTCGTCGTTGGTTGCATAACCTCGAATGATTTCCACCAGCTTCATAATGGGGACCGGATTAAAAAAATGCATGCCGCAGACTTTCTCAGGCCTTTGGGTGGCCGCAGCGATTTCAGTCAGCGACATGGATGAGGTATTGGAAGCTAAAATAACGTCGGGAGCACACAGTTCATCCAGCTCCTTGAAGACACTCTTTTTGAGATCCAAATTCTCAATCACGGCCTCTATGACAAAATCGACGTCTTTCAAATCGGACATCTCTGTGGTGCCCTTGATTCTGCCCATGATCTCGTCTTTTTGAGCGGCTTCCATCTTACCCTTTTCGACACTTTTGGAAAGAAAGCGATCGATATTTTTGATCCCCCGCTCCACAAACTCGTCTTTGATATCTCTTAAAACCACGTCGCAACCGATTTGAGCTGCCATCTGTGCTATGCCGTTGCCCATGGCGCCGGCTCCGACGACCCCGATCTTCTTGATTTCCATGCTACCTCCTTGTTCCGTTCAAAATGTTGGAGAACCCATTAGATGTGACTATGCGGATTCTACAGACGTCACTTCAGGGACGTTTTGCTTCAGGACCTTCTCAATGCCCATTTTCAGGGTCATCTGGCTCATGGGACAACCTCCACAGGCACCTGTTAATTTTACCTTTACCAATCCGTTTGCATCCACATCCACAAGCTGCACATCCCCACCATCCGCCTGAAGGGAAGGCCTGACTTTTTCAAGTGCATCCTGCACTTTTTCTCGTAATGTCATGATGTTGTACCCCGTTTTTATTTATTTTGCGCCGATCTTGTCTTTAACCGACATTTCTTAGCACATATCCCCATGAAATACTACCCAAAAATCTTGCGAACCCGGTCGTCGAGAAAGCGTTTGAGACCGTTTGAGTTTCCAGGTGACCAGCCCATGGTCTTTCTCCAGATTTCATTCGATTCCATGCACAGGTAGAGTCCCGTATCCCTGTGCCAACTCTCAAGTTTCTCCCGCATGAAATGAAAGAGTTCCATCCGTATGGGTTTGAAATAACGTGCTTTACCATCCAATCCCGTTATGAACTCCCCATTTAGAATAACGGATCTGGGGTGCCGTTTTCTGATGATGCGCTTCAAGTCCGGCATGAACCTCAGGCTTCCCATGCTGATCCAGATGATGCCCTTGGGATTCAAATAGCGATCCATGAGTTCGATGGTCTTCAGATATCCTTCCCGCCAGTTTTCATGGGCAATCATCGGATCAAAATGAAAACTTACCACAAACCCCTCCGACTGGCATTTTCCGGCGGCTTCAAGCCTCTGCTTAAGCGTTGCCGCCCCTTTTTCCTCCGTTGCTGCTATAAGAGGGCTGTTCAGGGACCAGGATACAATGATGCGGTCTCTGTATGGAGAGGCAATTAGCCCTTGGATGTTGGTGGTTTTGGTTTTGAATTCCAGCACTGCATTCTTCCGTGTGGAGAAAGGTCCCATTAAGATATCGGTCCAGCGGGCGATGGGATCGAGTGCAAGGCTGTCTGCGAATTCTCCGGTCCCGACACGGAAAATCTGATGGGGGCTATTATCAATGCATGCGAGAATCCCCGAAAGGTTTTCTTCCAGGTTGACGTGTATTCTTAAATTGGGTTGGTTCATAAAATAGGACTGAAGGATGCAGTAGCTGCAATCGAGAGGGCAATTGGTGGCCACATTCAAAATTTGATATCCGCAGCAGATATATTCTTTTGTTCCCGGGCAGGGTTTAAGAAATTCTCCTCTATGGTGCAATAGGTGCAGAGCATCTTTTCCCATGTTGTCCCGGGTGGATCCCTCCAAGGATCTCCGGATGGATCGCACGGGAGTATGTCGCAATATTCTTCTGCCCATGGGGCTTTCCAGGGCGCCCTCTTCCACAATCGTCTCTTTGATGGGGTACCCGGCCATTACAGGTTCATCTTCCATGGATTTATAAAGGCTGCAAGTCTTTCATTATTTGCCACGAACTGAAGTCTTTCCTTCAGGTCCTTTCCGTTTTCGAAAGAAATCTCAAGTCGATATTGGGCACCTTCAAAAAAAGGGGGCGGGACTATTTGAAACGCCGGGGGAAGCGCCAGTTTTTCGACCATCTGTTTAAACCCGGTTTCAGCTTTTGTCAGCCTTGGCAAACGCTTTTTTCTTAAAACCGTTATGAGCGCCCTGGCTTTTTGAGGATTGTTCATCTGCGGGTTATCTCGTATGTCTTTTAATCGGGGATCCATCAGTAAACAGGTGACGGGACTATTTTCAATATGGGATAAATCGCTCACCAGATCAATAAACTGCGTCTGTTGGTTTTTGCTGAATCTGACAGCGGAAAAATAACCGCAGAACATATTTCGCTCTGTCCCGTCCATTTCAATGAGGAGTTTTGCCGCTTTCATGGAAAGATATTCGCTGGCAAGCAGTGTTTTCGCCTGGTGATCAAACATTTTTTCAACCCCAGCGAAAAGATGAAGGGTTTCCCTATGGCTTGGCAGATCAAAGAGCGGCATGTAGGTGTCAAGCACCTCTCTTTCAGGAATCAGGTCCAGCAGACGCGTCAAAACCATGCCCTTTTCCACTGGATTAAAGTCCCTGCTGCACAGGTTCTCATAAAGGTTGATGAGCAGACAATCAAGAGATGGGGTTTCCGAAGGGAGAATGCGGCACGGAATGGGATTCAGGGAAAGTGCCCGCAACGCGCTGATCCTTCGAAAACCCGCAATCACCTCATATTGAACGGCGCCCTCCCCTTTCCTTTTTTTGATCAGAATCGGTGAATTGATCAAACCGATTTTCTTGATGGAATTCAACAGGGGTTTCATGTCGAACCCAAAGCTCATGCATGAAGGACCCGGGTTAACGGCAATTTTTTCAAATTGGATCGGGGTCGTGGGAATATCGAATGATTTATCCATGAAAATAACCTATACTAAAGTTTCACCGTTTTTGAACCTTTTCCAATTTTTCCAGCCGGTTCCGCGCATTTTTTTTATTATGCGCAGAGAATTTTGGCACGAAAAATGAAAATTTTTTCAATTTTTATGCCAATAAATTCAACTAGTTATTTAACTTTTTACCCTTGAAATTCGCTCCATCTCGTGATAGGATTCGATAACAACTTATTGATATTCCATCGGAAAGGAGCTTGGCAACATGTTTATTCTAAACGATATCTTAAAGCCTCTACAAAATGCTTTTTCTTCCACCAATCTCGGCAGGGAACGAGCACACTGGTTCTCTTATGCCATCCTGGCTTTCATCATCCCTTTCACTTCATCTATCTCTTCAAACGTGTTGCGTTGCCTCAATACCTTGTTTGGGCTCAACATTAACAAACGTCGATTCTACACCTTTATGGCTTCCAACAAAATACCATGGCATAACCTATGGGCCGCCTTATGGCACCTCATTCCTGACCCCTTGTCCGATGGGCGACTTATGATCGCATTAGATGATTTCATCAATCCAAAGACAGGTCGCAACATCTTCGGATGTTCTCATATCTTCGATCATGCCGCAAAGGACAATCAATCCAAATATCCATGGGCACAGAATGTGGTTCTTATTGGTCTGTTAAAGGTCATCAAAGGACGATGGGCTTGTCTCCCCCTTTCACAGCGATTTTATTTGCCCCAAAAGGCCATAAATGCCAAATCGGACAATATGAGGGTTGCCGGAAAGGTCGTTTCTTT
>ADZZ01000757.1 GCA_000179315.1 delta proteobacterium NaphS2 | reverse complement strand
ACACGGAGGCGCTGCCACCATTTGAGAGAGTCAATAAAGGATTTCGTTAATCGAACACTTTCGGGATGGCGCAACACAACCACCGACGCGCCGGCCAGCAAATAGCATACAGCCGCCACGGACTCCATCATGATTCCGCGCTTTTCCGGATCACCCAGGAGCGGAGCGTCTTCTATGCTCTCTTTGGCTTCTTTGCATTTCCAGATTTCATTTCCAAGGTTGCAGATCATTGGAATCTGCAACTTATCATCTTCCTGTGTCAGGGCCGCCATCATAATACGTTCCATGACCGAGTATGAGTATTCCATCCCGTATCCCAGACCACCGGTTGTTGGATCGATCAAAATCTTCTCACTCTTGACGCCCAGGTTTCCGAGAAGAATATTCAACTGCTTGGCGAGGTTTACATCGATGGGAGACGACGCCACAATGTTTTGTCCATAACCCAGCGCACTGGCGCCGACACCTTTGTGATTCGCCTCTTCCACGGGTCCGAGACTTACATTCTTTCCATCACAGGCTTCGGCGATCAGTTTCAGAACAGCCTCATCTTTCGCATTGTTGGCGGTTCCCCAGAGCACCAGGGGCACATCCACCGCCTCGGCAACCTTCTTGGCTACTTCAGCAGCCTCCTCGGGACTTCGATCCGCACCATTGGGATCTGTCGCTTTCAGCTGCAGAACCACCAAATCCGCTCCGTAGTCATTCACACATTTCTTTGCCCATGCGTCGGGTGATCCGATCACATCTTTAAACGGCACAACAGCCGCCTCGGGCCATTCTTCAGAGGGGTCATAATCCCAGACTTCCATCGCGATTTTTGGCGCATTGGGCATGCTGCCTTCGAAAAGATGAAAAGGGTATGAATCTCCTCCACCAATTTTAACAGCGCCGTCACTGACGCCCAGTGTTGTTTCCCCTATTTTT
>ADZZ01000758.1 GCA_000179315.1 delta proteobacterium NaphS2 | reverse complement strand
AACGGCATGAAAATCATCGCTCAATGCGGACTTAGCGATGATATGTCTCAGGTCGGAAAAGGCGAAACTGTTGCGACCCTTGACCTTGTGCCTGCGTTCGGGAATGTTTTCGAGCCGTGAACCATAGATCCAAATGATTGTTGCGGCCATTATGGAAAAATTGATGTGATTGATCACTGCCTGTGCATTGCGGGTTTGGCTTTTGCTGCTTCCAATGTCTTGCTTGATCTCCTTGAAACCCGACTCGATTTTCCACCTGGCCCCATAATACTCGATAATTTGCTCAACCGACAGCTTCAAGTCCGTGGAGAAGATTGCGATCCACTGTGTTTTTCGAAAGACCCAGACAACCCGGACAGGGCACTTGAGTGTTTTGAGCATAACGATTTGGGAGTATGCGTTGACTTCACGGTATTTTCCGTACAGGAAGACGTGATAGGTTGAAGCGTACGCCATGAATGCCGCCGCCATTTCAGCGCACGAACCCAACCTGCTGCCATATTTTTTGGGTCTTCCCGGCTTTTTGGAAGAACCGATCTTGGGGATGGAGTACAGTACGGTATTGGAACGTAATCTTGAAAGCAAATGAACAAAATTTCCGAGTTTAGTGCGGAGGGGTTTGAACAGGCCGTTATTTCCGAACCAGCTGTCACAAACGATTATTATGTCAACGCCGGCAAAGTGTTGAGCTACCTGAATTACCATCTCGACAGCTTGTTGGAGTTTGGTTTGGAAAGAAACGACCTTCCGGCAACCCTCATAT
>ADZZ01000759.1 GCA_000179315.1 delta proteobacterium NaphS2 | reverse complement strand
TCACTCATGAACAAATCCCCGGCATTGAGGTAGGCGAAGCGACGATGGTCTCTATCAGGTGATGTAATCTTTCGGGTTAACCCGTGGCGTGCCAGCAGTTTATACACGGTGGATCTGGGCATCCGAACATCATCGGGAATGTTGCCGGATGCTCTGACTTTCTTGATTAACAGCGGAACGGTTAGTTCCGGTTCTTTTTCTTTGGCCTCAAGAAGTAAATCCGAAATCTCAAGGGGCAGCTTTCTCGTTTCCCCCTTGTCCGTGCGCTCTTTGGGCAGTAGGGCGTCAAAACCGCCCTTGCGGTATTTTTTCAACCATGAACGGATCGTCTCTTCAGCCACACGGGTGCGTCTGGAGCCGGGAATAACATATTCCTGCCCTGCTTTCTTCCTGATCTGAGCGTAAAGCCCTCTTGATCCGGGCGGCCCTGGATGGCCACCTGAAAATCCCCCACTTGTGGCCGGGTCAAAATCCCCCGGCGACAGGACGGTTTCAGTTTACAAATCTTCTTTAGCTGAAGTTTCACAGAAAATGCCCCCGGCTTGATCAGCCGACCATGCGCAGCAACGCCTCCAGGAAAGATTTTCGGGGCAGTTTGTTGTCTTGGTTGCAAACGGCATGAAAATCATCGCTCAATGCGGACTTAGCGATGATATGTCTCAGGTCGGAAAAGGCGAAACTGTTGCGACCCTTGACCTTGTGCCTGCGTTCGGGAATGTTTTCGAGCCGTGAACCATAGATCCAAATGATTGTTGCGGCCATTATGGAAAAATTGATGTGATTGATCACTGCCTGTGCATTGCGGGTTTGGCTTTTGCTGCTTCCAATGTCTTGCTTGATCTCCTTGAAACCCGACTCGATTTTCCACCTGGCCCCATAATACTCGATAATTTGCTCAACCGACAGCTTCAAGTCCGTGGAGAAGATTGCGATCCACTGTGTTTTTCGAAAGACCCAGACAACCCGGA
>ADZZ01000760.1 GCA_000179315.1 delta proteobacterium NaphS2 | reverse complement strand
GGTCTTGGATAGCAGCGTATACAGACGGCGGAACACCTAATAATTTCAACACAAATTCGTGCAACTGGGTGACACCCTTTGTAACTGTTTGAATGATTTTGTCTTGCTTTTCAACCATGCTGAGATGAACATTTTTAAAAAAGTAGTTGAGATTGTTCCATGTTGGTTTTTTGGTATTCATGCCGTTGGGTAAAATGGGCAGTTTTTCAACCCCTTGCTCAGCCATATTCTTTCGAATATTACGTTCCATAAGGCTGACAATCATTAGTGCGATGAAATAGAGAAAGGTCATCGCCTCGATTCGCTCCGTCTTTTTGAGAAAAACGGGAGCGACCTTTAAAATGGACTTGGCCGTGTACATTCTTTTTTCCAGATACGGTTGATTTTTATAGGCTTTAAGGACTTCTGCCGCTTCCATTTCAGCGTTTGTAATGAGAGGGAAAATGCCATCGCGGGCAGCCAGATTGTTTATGGCCTTGTGATCCAATTCCCACTCGAGGCAGTAGGATATATTTTCTTCTTCTTTGTATTGTGTGTTCGGTCCCGGCTTTCCAGGACCTATCTGGCGCTGAACAATTTGTTTGTCCTCGATGAGCTGAATTTGGAAAAGATCAAATGTACCTTTGGTTGCCTTCTTGATTGCCTTTTCAATCTGTTCCTTTGTCTTGAGGTTGTATTGATTGAGCCGGGAAGAAAGTTCAGTGAGTTGGAGATCGGCTTTGGCGATCCTGTTCTTCAACGCTAATCTTAACCGAACCAGCCTTGCTAATGAAAACTGAACCATTGGGGCTTTGAACTTAAACCTCAATTGGAGTTGTGTGGTCTGCCGAGACTTAGATCCCTTGAGCGAAACTGGTTCACGGATGGGTTTCTGTGTGGGAGACAGTTTGACGGGATCAGACACGCGAAATATGACGAAAAAGACAGCGAGAGAGATCAGTTAC
>ADZZ01000761.1 GCA_000179315.1 delta proteobacterium NaphS2 | reverse complement strand
CCGAAAGCGAGATGCAAGAAATCAGCAGCAGCTGATGTCTGTGCGCACTCGGGCAGTACCATCGAGGTACCAGACAGTATCTGAAATTTCCTGGGATAGGTGCCATGCCTGGCAGGTCGCATCCTCCCTCGGGATGAAAGGGACAATGATCAAGCTCCGCATGTTCCCAGGCCTTTTGCTCATTGTATTCTTCTATGGTTAAATCTATAGGGTATCGAAGCTGCATATGAAAAAAATCGGACGTAATGAGCCCTGCCCATGCGGCAGCGGCAAAAAATATAAAAAATGTTGTCTCAACGCCTCCAAATTACCTATTGGAGGGACCTTTATTTATACGGATTTGGACAATTTATCAAATCAGGTGCCGGACTTGATTCAAGACAAGAAGTTTGATGAAGCCGAGGCGGTGTGCCGAAAGCTCTTGCGACAATATCCTGAGGAGATCGATGGCCTTCATCGTTATGCTGAACTCTATGAAGCTCAGGGAAAAAACTGGGACGCTGCTGAGTACTATCGAAAAGCAGTTGCATTTGCCGAAAAGGCTGGAGGGTTTGGGAAGGAATCCGTTCAATCCTTCCGACAAAAGGCTGAAATACTTGCACTTGCCGAGAAGGGGTAGTCTCACTTTACAATACCGGTTCCAATAAACCACCGGTGGAATAATCAGATATTTTGAGCCGGTTCTTTGCTATTTATTGTGGCTGACAACAGTGATAGGTTGAAGCGTACGCCATGAATGCCGCCGCCATTTCAGCGCACGAACCCAACCTGCTGCCATATTTTTTGGGTCTTCCCGGCTTTTTGGAAGAACCGATCTTGGGGATGGAGTACAGTACGGTATTGGAACGTAATCTTGAAAGCAAATGAACAAAATTTCCGAGTTTAGTGCGGAGGGGTTTGAACAGGCCGTTATTTCCGAACCAGCTGTCACAAACGATTATTATGTCAACGCCGGCAAAGTGTTGAGCTACCTGAATTACCATCTCGACAGCTTGTTGGAGTTTGGTTTGGAAAGAAACGACCTTTCCGGCAACCCTCATATTGTCCGATTTGGCATTTATGGCCTTTTGGGGCAAATAAAATCGCTGTGAAAGGGGGAGACAAGCCCATCGTCCTTTGATGACCTTTAACAGACCAATAAGAACCACATTCTGTGCCCATGGATATTTGGATTGATTGTCCTTTGCGGCATGATCGAAGATATGAGAACATCCGAAGATGTTGCGACCTGTCTTTGGATTGATGAAATCATCTAATGCGATCATAAGTCGCCCATCGGACAAGGGGTCAGGAATGAGGTGCCATAAGGCGGCCCATAGGTTATGCCATGGTATTTTGTTGGAAGCCATAAAGGTGTAGAATCGACGTTTGTTAATGTTGAGCCCAAACAAGGTATTGAGGCAACGCAACACGTTTGAAGAGATAGATGAAGTGAAAGGGATGATGAAAGCCAGGATGGCATAAGAGAACCAGTGTGCTCGTTCCCTGCCGAGATTGGTGGAAGAAAAAGCATTTTGTAGAGGCTTTAAGATATCGTTTAGAATAAACATGTTGCCAAGCTCCTTTCCGATGGAATATCAATAAGT
>ADZZ01000762.1 GCA_000179315.1 delta proteobacterium NaphS2 | reverse complement strand
ATGTTGTCTCAACGCCTCCAAATTACCTATTGGAGGGACCTTTATTTATACGGATTTGGACAATTTATCAAATCAGGTGCCGGACTTGATTCAAGACAAGAAGTTTGATGAAGCCGAGGCGGTGTGCCGAAAGCTCTTGCGACAATATCCTGAGGAGATCGATGGCCTTCATCGTTATGCTGAACTCTATGAAGCTCAGGGAAAAAACCGGGACGCTGCTGAGTACTATCGAAAAGCAGTTGCATTTGCCGAAAAGGCTGGAGGGTTTGGGAAGGAATCCGTTCAATCCTTCCGACAAAAGGCTGAAAAACTTGCACTTGCCGAGAAGGGGTAGTCTCACTTTACAATACCGGTTCCAATAAACCACCGGTGGAATAATCAGATATTTTGAGCCGGTTCTTTGCTATTTATTGTGGCTGACAACACATGCCAAAGTCGGCCAATTACTCGCTGTGTTGGACTATAGCCTACAGGGAACGCGGAAAAGGATGGAAGGAAAATCCCATCCCGATCGAAACGCACAATTTGAATTTATTTACAACAAAGTGAAGGAGTTTCAGAAGCGAAAACAGCCTGTGATTTCTGTTGATACCAAAAAGAAAGAATTGATAGGTCGTTTTACAAACGGAGGATATGAGTATCAGCCAAAAGGAAAACCCGAAGAAGTAGAGACATATGATTTTCCAAGTATGGCTGACGGCAAAGGAATTCCGTATGGCGTTTACGACATTGGCAAAAATATGGGATGGGTCAGTGTCGGAACGGATCACGATACGGCCCAATTTGCGGTGCATACTATCCGACAGTGGTGGTTTCAAATGGGTTTGGAGTCATATCCTCGATCAAAAGAACTTCTGATAA
The DNA here is from genome assembly GCA_000179315.1 of delta proteobacterium NaphS2. Classification (GTDB taxonomy): domain Bacteria; phylum Desulfobacterota; class DSM-4660; order Desulfatiglandales; family Desulfatiglandaceae; genus NaphS2. The sequence goes on along the minus strand of ADZZ01000762.1, from coordinate 1,244 downwards.
CCGCAGATGGCGGAGGAAGTAACGGTTCACGCAATCGGCTATGGAAATATGAGCTTCAACGCTTTGCGGACGAAACACAAATCGCCGTCAATGTATGCCATTTCCCTCCGGGAACAAGCAAGTGGAACAAAATTGAACATCGAATGTTTTCTCATATTACAAAAAATTGGAGAGGACGTCCGCTTACAAGCCATGAAGTGATTGTCAACCTGATAGCAAACACATCGACTGAAACCGGTCTGAAAATCAACGCGAAGTTGGATGCAAATGAATACCCGACCGGAATTAAAATCCCAGACAAGAAGATGAAAGAACTGAATTTGCTAAAAGATGAGTTTCATGGGGAATGGAATTACATCGCACATTCCGCACCTGCTGTACGAGTTTTCTGAATTATAAAATCGTCAATAAAACCAATATGTTGTCGATTTTTCTGGACATTTGTTTCCTAATAATCCATAATACGCTCAAAACTCTATTTTTTGGGGCCGTTTATGGAGCAATTGAATGTCATTACGAAAAGGGTCGATGTTCTTCCCATGGTAAAGTACTACATTGATCAGCTCGGGATCTATGGGCTTTTTTCGAAATACGTCAAGAAGCCGGAACAATCGCCAGTTGATCCTGCTCAAATTCTTTCGGTTGTGGTAGCCAATATCATATGTGCATCACAACCCCTTTATAAAGTTGAACAATGGGCCGCTGATTACATGGATGGACTAAGTGAATATGGGCTCAACGCTTCAATGTACAATGACGATCAAATTGCCAAAAAGCTTGACTGTCTTTTCAAGGCAGACCGAAATTCCTTTATGTGTGAATTGAGCGCAAATGCCATTGGAGTATATCTGCTTGAAACAAGACAGATCCATAATGACAGCACATCGGTTACTTTCACCGGCGAATATGAAAATCAACACCCCGGAGCCGTTAAACTGAAATACGGTTTTAACAAGGACCATCGGCCTGACTGCAAACAAATCGTTTTTGGTCTGAATATCACGGCTGATGGAAATGTCCCCTTATCATTTGAATTGTTTGATGGAAACCGCACTGACGATACAACCCATGTCCCCAATTGGAATGCCCTCCGGGAATTCCTGGGAGAGTCGGATTTTATTTATATTGCCGACTGCAAACTATGTTCACAGAAAATCTGGACCATATCCATGAACACGGTGGAATATTTATTACGATCGTTCCCAAAACCGATCTGAAGTCAACAGTTCCACGAATTTCTAAAA
>ADZZ01000763.1 GCA_000179315.1 delta proteobacterium NaphS2 | reverse complement strand
GCGGGGCAAGGCGTCTACCTTTGATTTCTTGGATTCACGCACTACTGCAGCCGGTCCAGGAACGGCAGGAAATTCCGGATGAAACGGATCACTTCTCGCAAGAAGTTTACCGCCAAAATTCGGATGTTTAGGGATTGGCTGAAAGCCAACCGGACCCTGCCGACCGATGAGCTAATGGGTAAGGTAGGCTCGAAATTGCAGGGACACTTTGCCTACTACGGAGTCACGGACAATTCAAAAGGTCTCAACCGGTTTTCCTATGAGGTTCATCGTCTGTTGTTCAAATGGCTGAACAGGCGAGGTAAACGAGGGTGTATGAACTGGGAGAAGTTTAACCTACTTCTTAAAAAGTTTCCTCTGCCGCAACCCCGTATTACGGTAAACCTTTTCGCTTAATCGTGAAGCGTACTCATGAGGAGCCGTGTGCGTAAATAGCGCAAGCACGGTTCTGGGAGGGGCCGGGGCCAACTGCTACCAATCTCATGTGGTCTTATGATACGTAGTAGCCGCGTGCGGCGAGGGCGTAGTCTGAGGCATATTGCGTTAAGGTTGCTGAAGAAACCGGTCTACTCGACAGCCTAAAGGAAAGGGCTTTATTCTTTAGCAATCGCTCAACTTAGGTAAAAGTGATCATCTGAAGTTCTCGGAAGATATCGACGAGCACGTGAAAGATGTCGATATACAGAGTTTCACCCAACCTGCTCCTGAAATTGGAAAAGGTACCTTCACAGGGGATGTCCTCGATGAACCCGGCATAGTCACGATAGGCCACTCCCCGCTCCGGGTCTCGAACAACCTTCAAGAACTGACTCATATACTGAAAGCCATCGACATATCTGAACAAGTCGGTGAGAAAAATACTTGGGGGATCATAACAAGGGGGTGCCTTAATTGAATAACAATGGGCGACCAGAGAGCGGATGAAAGAGAAATCAATCAAAGAGGCGATCATTTTGGCGTATCCGCCCTCTATATCTCCGTTTGGCAGTATTTTAAGAGGACGTTTTTTGAACGCGTAATGTGACAGGAGGCGTAAATTCGGAAAAGGCTTTTGGTGAGACAATGAAATTTTGGAGTTGATTTCATTGAGCTTTCGGGTAACACTATCAATGGTGAATTTTTCGAGAGGGTTCACCAAAAACCTCATGGTCCGGGTGGAAGTTGCCGCTTCTCCCCGGACTAGCCCGTCAGTTTCTTTCTGAAGTCTTTCCGCAATGGATACAGATAAACATCCTTGATTTTTCCGTGGAACAAATGGTCATGCCCTCGCTTGGCAGTCCCTTTGGTCTGGCCCACGCGGATCCAGTTGGCGGCTTTATAACAAGTACCCTGGAATCGATTTTTCTGAACAAAAGTCTCAAGTAAGTAAACGTGATGGTTATAAATATTGAACCAGTCCTCCGAAATTCTCTTGGCATTCATCGCCAGGATTTTTGAAGCCAGGAACTTTATGTTGATCCAGGGCAGAATGAGAAATCGCGTGTTATTAATCACCAGGTGGAGGTTGTTTTCCTTGGTTGCCTTGTCCCAGCCGATCAAAGAATCCCGGGACTTGACGGACCATGCAGGGGAGCCCCATCCCAGACAGGCAACGGGTTGTTCGCCGATGAAGGCTATGTATTTGAGATGATTTCCAACAATCTGACGATAGGCAAGATAATGGTGCTCTTGGATCAGACTGTTATAGAGAGGTTCAAGGGAGGTATTGCGGACCGGCTTAAGTTGAACGGGAGGGAATTGTGAAGGTTTCCCGTGCAGTGACGTTTTATGGGTTTCAACAAGTGGGATGGAGCGATTTCGCTTCTCATTGTTTGCCCCTTTTTTTCTGGGAGGAAGCTTGATGAAACCTTTTCGTTCCAGGGTGAGCAAAACCTCTCTACAGGCCATGTCTTTGAGGCGACCGTTGGACTGTCTCCAGTCCCATTTCCTGCAGAGGATCTCAGAAATTTGTGTGCGCCCTTTATGCCAATGCTCGAAAACAATTTCTTGAACAAAAGCAATGTCGGGCTCATTGATCGTTCTCTTTCTGATAGTAATGGGGAACATTCCCATTATATATCAGAGATGAATTTGCGACGCCAGCAAAAAATGCATGGCCCTCAAAAAAATGAACAGTAGACTGTATCGAGAAAATTGCACGGATTTTTGGGTTGAAATGAAAAATGATGGGTTGAAAACCGGCCTGATGCCGGGGAGTTCGCAGTATTAAATTACCTCAAGAAAAGGTGGATCTCTGATTCTACAGATGCTAAAGTTGCAAATGAGGGAATCGAGATCACGGCAATGATAAAAGGCATAATAAACTCACTGATAGCCATGGCCGCAAGACCACAACGAATTATGAAAGTTTCCATTGCATTTATCTGGAAAAAGAAGGGGACGGCGCTAAGCAAGCCGGCAACTGGAAACCGTCAACGGGGAACTTTCTTATAAAATACAAGTTGTTAACCTTTGCCCTTTGACCTTCTACTCTGGAACCCGTCCTCTGCCGCTGTATTCGGACGGCCAAAGTGATTAACTCGCGGTAAGCAAAATGAAAAGAAAGCAGCTCATCAAGCACTTGAAAGGACACAATGCATTTTTACTTCGGGAAGGCAGACGACACAGCATATTTCAAAGCGGCCATCAAAAACTGAAGTGCCTCGGCACAATGAGATTGTCGATGAGCTCGCTCGTAAAATTTGCAGGGATTTGGACATCCGGTTAGTGAGGTAATTGGATATGGAATTTAGAGCTGTAATGAAGCAATCAGGTGATTGGTGGATTGGCTGGCTGATAGATTTGCCAGGTGTCAATGCACAAGAAAAGACCCAAAAAGCGCTGCTCGAATCCTTGAAGATCGGGGCTGAAGATATGCTGGCAACGGAAATACCATTCGAGCCTGGTGCACAAATGACAACTGTTTCTGTAAATGATCCAGTGTGGAGCCAAACGGCATAAGATAAATCATGCCGGAGCACAGTAAATCTAAAATATGCACACTGCCAGACCCATTCCGTCCTCTGTCCTCTGTTGTCTGGCAACCGGCAACTGGAAACCGTCTTTCACCTTTAAGCTTGTATTTTTGCCCTTAACCCTTTCACCTTCTCA
>ADZZ01000764.1 GCA_000179315.1 delta proteobacterium NaphS2 | reverse complement strand
TGGGAAAATTTTATTTTGTCGCCCCCGAGGACGGCAAGGCTTCCGGTAACAGTGCCGCAGGGCGCGAGTATATCAATACCTTCTATCAATATCACTGGGAATACCCGATCGGATACCACCCCTTTCAGAAACAACCCCTTTGGGTAGGTGGCGCGCCTTACTATGTTGTTCCGTGGCTGGATGATCCCGTTGTGGGTACAGAATGGGAAGCTTTCAACGCGATAGCCTATGCCACTACTCAAGCGCGGGAAGTGGGATTGGTCATAGACGACGATCCAGGATTGCAATGGCCGGGTGCACCGGGTATGATGTGGGGAGTAGCGCCTGCTTACATGCGCATGGTACCCCGCTGGTATCTGTATACCAGCACCGGTGAAGATAATATCTTCGTCTGGAAATCGGTCAATCAAACTGCTAGCAGTCCAACTGATACTTACACCATTGGTGGATGGACATCCGTTGGTATTCTCTACTACGATAATAATGAAAACTATGGTTCTGATACGGTCGATCTGTCGAAAGAGTTGAACATTCTTGATGTCAAGGCAATCGTTCCAACGAGTTGGCAACCTGCCACGCTAGCGTCTACTGACGCAGCCGGTGGCTGGATTGACATTCCAATTCCGATGAGCCGTTTCGGCTACGCGGTAGAGATTCTGGCTTGGAACTGGCAGCGGGCTTATAGCGAAAACGCAAACCTCAACTGGTCCGCGCTCTTTGAGGTTAATAGGGATGTGGGATCGTTAAACTTCGTACACGCCGCCGCCGATTAAACTTCGTACACGGGTAGATGTTTAATTAATTTATAGCTTTCTTTAAGTAAAAGCAGGCGGGTCTTTTGGGCTCGCCTGCTTTTTTTGAGTGATTGCGATTGCGCCTTAAGACAAGACAGAAAAGGCAGGGTGAAATATGCATTTCAGCAGGAGTCGGGTTTTTCTACTGATGATAGGGTTCATGTTGATGGCCCTAATAAATAGCTGCACCGACAATGGGCAAATAAACAGCGAGAACAAAGCAGAATCAGAAATGTTGAGCTTTCAGGATGCGTCGCAGGGATTGCCGCAAACCGGAATGTGGCGTCAGAGCATCGCTATCTGTGACCTAAATGACGATGGTTTTTTGGATATTTTGTCAGCCCCCCCCAGACTCGGCAGTCCAGATGAGTCGCATCCGTTTCTATGGTATGGCACAAAGGAAGGTCTCTGGAAAGAAGGATCGTTGAACGTTCCGGAAAATGTTCCTTACAATTACGGCGCTGTTGGTGTTGCGGATTTCAGCGGGGACGGTTTGCCGGACCTGGCCTTGGCCATGCACAGAAGGGCGCCGAGGGTTTTGGCGGGTTGCCCAGGCGGCGACTATGTCGGTTTTTCAGAAGGCTTGCCACCTGAAAAGGAATACTCATCGAGAGCCTTGACCGTTTCGGATGTCAACCATGATGGAACACCGGATCTTCTGTTGGTGTCGGAAGCGCCATTTGGGCGGCCAAACTTCCGTATCGCAGGGGTGATGGTTTGCACTGTGCGAGAAAAGAAATGGCAGTGCGAAGAGTTGGAAAGCAACTGGGAAGAAGGCGTCGCAGCAGACCAGATCATCACTGGGGATTTCAACGGCGACGGTAACCGGGATATTGCCGTGGGGCTTCTTACAGCGCAGCACCACCGTATGGTTTGGCTTGGTGACGGCAAAGGGACTTTTACTGAATTTAACCATGGGCTACCGGAACATACACTTTTTTTTGGAGTTGCGTCCGGTGATATCAACAAAGACGGAAAAGACGACCTCGTGGCAGCCACTTCCGGTTTTGGAAGGAGTGGCCTTTTCGGCGCGAGGGTCTTTTTGAGTGGACCTGAGGGGTTTATCGAAAAGTCGGAGGGTCTGCTCGATAGAGAAAATGTCCGCAGGTTAACCCTGGGGGATCTTGATGGGGATGGATCTCTTGAAATCATTTGTGGAATGGGAAAAGGTGGCGTTAAGATCTATAAACGGAACAATGATCTTTGGAAGGAAATGGCGGTTTCCGGTCTTCCCAAGGAAGGTCTGGGGATGATTTATGGTATATATTGTTTGGATATCAATGGGGACGGGCGACTCGATGTCGTGCTAAATTATGTTTCCGACTCGGATAAAGGAAAAGGCGGCATAAAAGTCTATTTGAACCGGTCTGGCAAGGAAGTGCAAGAAAGCGGCAAAAAATAGTTTATATTATGGGTATGACATTGGGAGGGTTATCGTATATGTCTGCGCACGGTGGCTTTCGGGTGACCAAAAAGAGATTCGTTTTCGTAGTTCTTTGTTTTGTTTTAGTGGTATGGTTTTCTTTTTTGTCCGGGTGCGAAAAAGGTGCAGATAAGATGGCGGATCCTGGGCCGGCACTAAAGCATCAGGCAGAAGTGTACTGGAAAAAGCGTTTGCTGGAAAAAGATTATAGAGCCATCTTCGAGATGGAGGCACAAAAAGACCGGCTTCCCTTTGTCGAGTATGAGCGGCGCGTCAACAACGCGGGGCAACTTATTTATCTGGGGATTGATGTTAAAAAGGTGGAAGTAAACGGAAAGGAGGGGGAGGTTAACGTAAAAGTCAAATTGATGCTTCCGGGCTTAAATGAGCCCGTGGAATTGGGACTACCACCAGACCGATGGGTGATCGAAAAGAACCAATGGAAGCACCTATTAAAAAAAGAGAGCAATATGTTGACAAAGGGAAAGTGATGCATTTGTGAAGTTGAAGACTAAATCTTGAAAGCCCGGACAATAAATTCATTGGTGCGAAGAGAAGTTTCATCCCCATAGCCGGTATCACACATATCACGAATGAATTTCTCACCTGAAGGGGTCGGCGGGATCTGCTGGCTTTCAAAAACCTCTACGGAAAAACCCGCCTCCAAAAGACTGCTGCGGATCGATTCCTCCGTAAACCACCTGAGATGACCGATGCATAGAAGTCCCAAAGGGACGTACTGAAATCTACCTTGGAGAAGGGCCCTTGAAATGGACCAGTGGCCCGCGTTGGGGATGCTCAGAACCAGGTGTCCCTGATCCCTGAGCAAGCCGTGGAGCCGGTTGAGCATTGCCCACGGGTCTGTCAGGTGTTCCAGAATATCCCCGCAGTTGATCAGATCAAACCGGGTGGAAAAGTGTGCGCGTTCCATCGGCACATTAATGATTTCGTCATAGAACGGTGCCGCTGTTTGGGCCATGCAAGGATTCAGTTCCACGCCGGTTACGCGGATTTCCGGGCGAAGTTCTTTAACGGTTTTTCCGTACCCGCCCATGGCGCAACCCACATCCAGAATCTCTTTGACGCCATCGTCCGGAATCAGTCGCACCAGATCGTCCCGGTGGGATGAAAATGCTTTCAAAAAGCCTGCGTGCAAAAGTGCACCCCGTGCAACCACTTGCGAATGGGCGGCCCATGCCGGGGGATCTTTAGGGAAAGACAATAACCCATTATTCACTTTCAGTTTTTTCAGAAAGTCAAGGCAAAAAGAAATACAGGCCGGGTCTAAGCGATCCGCTTCGACGCATCCAAGGTTCTGTTGTTTGGCCATGATGTCGGCAACTTCCAGAAAGGAGTCCATGTCTACGTACATTGCCGGAAGGGCGGCGATTTGAGTCGGAAAGAGACTCTGGTTATAAACCGGACCGCAAATGTTATGTCCCGATTGACCCGCTTTAAGCAGAATCCTGATGGCCTGGGGAGACAGTACCACTTCGGGCTCATTTACCAATATGAGGACATCTCCGTCCGCCTGTGACAGAAGCGTTTCAAAGGTTTCATGAACATCATAATCAATCCACAGGGCGTCAGGATATGCCATTTTACAGAAATATCTGCTCATTTTTCTACAAAATTGGAAAGAAAACTGAATTTCATCAATGTCGGGGGCAGGTGTCGCGGGCCAGAAAATGGTTAGCGGGTGGTTCATCATATTATTCCTCTATTGGAGAATGAAAAGTTAAAACGACCTTTTTTATTCCATGGACTGGTTGAAAAGCGTAATCAGTTTTGCTGCGACTTTAGCGGTGCTGAAACGGCATGCTTCTAAAGGCCCCATCCTTGAGAGCTCCCGAAGACGGAGGGGATTTTGCAATAGATTCTTGAGCTTCAGCAGAAGATCTTGCCTCTCATGCCATTTGAAATACTCAGCCGCCTGCCTGGCAATGTGGCGATGACCGGGGGTATCGGAAATGAGGACGGGAAGCCCCGAGGAGAGCGCTTCCAGGACATGAAGCCCAAAGCCTTCCTCTGGGTGGGATGGGCCGATCATCAGATCCGATGTTTGATAAGCCGCTGCCATTTCAGGCGGCGAAAGGCGCACTGAATATTTGTCCGCGGGAAGAATCGCCTTTTCAGACTCCGACTGGGGCCATGTGGAAACTCTCAGGAGCTGAAAGGGTCTTTGTTCCTGGCGCAGTTGCGCCAGAACCTCCAGGGACTCGCGGATTCCTTTTACGTCAGACTCAAAAATGCCAGGCAGCAATATCGTAGGGGAATACGACTTGTATTTTCGGTTTACCGCAGGCGGAAATTCATCCGGGTCAAAGGTCTGTCCCACATAGGAAACAGGTTTATACCCTAGAGATTTGAGGCGATCCGCCACATGATGGGACACCGCCAGTTTATGGGTGGGCAGCATGTAGGCTGCTTCGATTTCCGCCTTAAAGGAGACGTTAAAAGAAAAATCAGCTTCATAGCCCTGACAGAGGTGAAATACCGGTCCGTCAAATGTTTTGACCGCATGGGCCACGGTGGTCCAGTAAGTGGCGACGCAAACGTTCGCTTTGCTGAGCGCTCTGGATTCGGAAAATGGTGTTTGTTCCCATGTCGCTTTTGAGATGGGAAACCAAGTGGGTTTAGCTTCCGGGCAGATTAGTGTAACCTTGTGAAACCCTTTCGCCAGTGCTTCGGCCTGCTGAAAAATGACACGTTGACCGCCAGAAACATCACTGGAGGCAACAAGATATACGATTTTCATAGAGTCATGGTTCCGATCCCGGTTTCAATGTCCAAAATATAAGGCAACGCTGTCAAGGCGTCAAGGCGGAATTGCTTTCCTCCCATGCCGGTATGTTTTGGACAATCGTATTTTGCGCTTGTTGCACTATAATTGACTTTGCCTGATCTTTAAGGTAACATCGCAACCCATATATTTCATGCAAAAACGCAAAGCTGCAAAGAAGCCCAAAAGGACTATTCTTTGATTTTCGGTCGTTGCATAACGCCATTCGGAAAAATGATACAAAGAAGACGGTTATGAATTATAAGGACATCTTTTGTACTGGCCATCCTCGATCCGGAACCCACTATATAACGGCCCTCATAAGCACCAATTTTCTAAATGATTCCGATTATCTGAAGATTTATGGCAATCATGCTCTACCACGGGTTGTGCAGCATCCTCACGTGGCGTACATTCACATATGGCGGGATTTCGAAGGTGTTGCCAAATCCATTTTCGTTTTGAAAGAAAGATTCGGATTGAGAGTGGCAAATTATGAAGCGTTTCTCCAAACACACTATAAAGATATGTGGGTAGAACAAGACCCCGAAAGCGTCGTTACCAACGTAAGAACGTTATCAGGGAGGGCTAAGTACCTTGGCGCAGTCGATTTTTTTAAAGAGGTTGATATGACGCCTCAAGGCTTTTGGGAGCACTATAACCGATCATGGCTTGCCGCTAAAGAGGAAACTCCCAATATCATCAGTATTAAGTACGATGATATCTTAAAGAATTTTCATGGCACCATGGATCATATCGGAAAAATGCTTGGTTGTGATGGCGGGCACTTCAAGAACATAGATCGAAAAGTCGGCTGGTGGAAATGAAAAGGGGAAAATAGAACATGGCTTCCGTTCCCGAAAGATTCCTTGATATTTTCATGGATCAAAACAATAAATGCAATCTCAGATGTCGTATGTGTGGTTTCAGCGACCCACGTGTGAAAAACATACGCCATTACGATATGCCTTTCTGGCTTTATGAAAAGATCGCCCAAGAGACATTTCCCTTTGCGAAGTATGTGGCGCTTTCTTGTTTGACCGAGCCGCTCATGACCCATGATCTATTGGACAGAATAGATCTGGCAAAGAAATACCAGGTCCCTTTTACCGAAATGATCAGCAACGGGACCATGCTCAAAGAGAAAATCATAGCGGGACTTTTGAATTCATCTCTGACACGTCTGGGGGTTTCTCTGGATGGGGCAAGGGCTTCCACCTATGAAGCGATTCGTACCGGCGCCCACTTTGAAGACGTGGTTGGCAATATTCGGCGTTTTGTTGAAATGAGGGCTGCCAAAGGAGCTGAATTTCCTAAACTTCGTTTGCTCCATGTTATTTCAGAACGAAATGTCGACGAATTTTCGGAATTCCTGGATTTGGCGGAGTCGTTAAAAGTGGATGCCATAGATGTCCGCACCATCACCGGTATTGGAAAGGCTGAGCTCCAGCCCAGCACCGAAGAATCGTTTTGGGAAAAGATAAGGGCATACAGAAGCATGTTGGCAGAGTGGACGGAGAAATCGGCCATAGAGGATACCAGCGCTTTGAGATATCAGTCCGAGGAGATTCGATTATTGGATTCTTCGGGGGAGAAATTGACTTGCCGCCGTCCCTGGAACACCTTGGCCATACATGCGAACGGCAATGTTCATCCATGCATGTCCTGGTCCAGGGGGGCCATGGGCAATCTTGCCGACGAAAACTTTGATCAGATTTGGAAGGGTCAAAGGTTCGAGGATATCAGGGAAGAATTCGCTGTAGAGAAGCCCGGAGTAGACTGTCAACATTGTGTCATTAAGAAAGCCCCATCAGTGGATGAGGACACCGACTTCTTTTTTAAAATGTTGAATTCAACCCCGCCGCAAAACAGATCGGGAAAAGCATAAGACTTTGCAGGCCATACGAACAAAAGACGTTTTCAAAACCTATCGTCTCTACAAAAAGCCCGTTGATCGTCTTAAAGAGGCTTTGACGCGCAGGTCCCGGCACCAGTTTTTTGAAGCCCTCAAAGACATCACCTTCGACGTTGCTTCTGGTGAAAGTATCGGGATTATTGGAGAAAACGGCGCAGGAAAGAGTACGCTTCTCAAGATACTGGCGGGAACTGTCACGCCTAGCCAGGGCGAGGTAACCATTTCTGGGAGGGTGGCGGCCCTCTTGGAACTGGGTACCGGCTTCCACTCGGAATTTACCGGACGACAGAACATATATCTAAATGCCGCACTGTTGGGGTTGGAGCAGTCGGAAATCAGCACTAAGGAATCGACCATCATCGATTTTGCGGAGCTGGGAGAATTTATTGATCGGCCTATCAAGACCTATTCCTCCGGCATGATTATGAGATTGGCCTTCTCTGTTGCCACCAGTGTAAATCCCGACATACTGATTATCGATGAAGCCTTGAGTGTGGGCGACCATTATTTTCAGCAAAAGTGTATTGATCGGATGACCCAATTCCGAACACAGGGAAAAACCATCCTTTTTTGCAGCCACAGCACGTATTCCGTAAACCTCCTGTGCAATCGGGCCATCTGGCTTCATCAAGGTGGAATTCGCAGGGATGGGCCTGCCACAGAGGTGACGGCCGATTATGTCAATTTTTTGAGGGCAAAAGAAAAGGCGGTGGTCCGGGAACACCATGCCCCAAGCAAAGACAAGACCCATATTCCAGTGATCATTACGGCCATTCACCTGAACGGGCAAACCGGACCAATCACACTGCAGTATCGTGAGAGCTTGAGCATTCTCCTGGAATTTGAAAGTTTGGTTGATGACGCTTTTTGTATCGGCATGGGAATCCGTCGTGGAGGTGAAAAATTCTGGCATGCTGTCAATATGACCCATGATGGACATAAACCACTMAAAGGAAAAGGCAGGGGTCGAGTGCTTCTCAAATATGATTCCTGCCATTGCTGCAGGGCCAGTATTCGGTGGTGGGATTTATATTTGATGAAACAGGCSTTTCTTCTTCACCATAAAATGGACTCAACGCCCTTTACAATTGTGCCACCTCCCCAATGGCGCAATGAAATGGGGCTTCTGGCGTTGGATCACCAGTGGGAAATCCTCGATTCTCCTATGAAGGCCTAAAAATCATCTGCTTGCCGCTATGTAAAAAGATGTCTACCTTTCCTCTCTTTTTTGATAATTTAAAATTTTTTTAAAAATTTCGTCTCATGAAAAGAAAATGGCGAAAAGTCTGCCTCATTGTTTTGTTTTTTACCGTTGTGGTAATGGTTGCGGTGATTACCTGGTTTTATGGGGAATTTAGTCATGATGCAAACACCAAAGGGTTCCGCATTTCAGCCGATAAAACAATATTTGCACCTGGAGATGAAATGCGGATATCAGTCGGTGTAAATTCCTCCCGCATCAAAATTTCTGTTGGGGACTTATATCTCGCGGTTGAGGATCCAATGGGGCATGTTAGGTTCTATCACAAGGTTTCCGGTTGGATGGTAAAAGATATGCCATTTAAGGAGATGGCAACCGTTCGGATGGAAGAAATTGGACCGTACTCCCTTTTTTTTGTTCTATGCCATCCGGGGTTGAATCCTCATGACCCACAAAACTGGGTTGCAGGGGTCAGCGAAACCGTCTTTGTCCTGCCGAAGACCGAAATTGCATTTTCCAAACAACAAGATGACAAGATATCCTTTTCTCTTGCTTTCCACCCGGTGCTGATTGCCCATGGGGCCGGAGAAATTGAAAATCTGAGATGTACGAACACACGGGAGGCTTTAGACCAAAATTATGCAAAGGGGCACCGCTATTTTGAAATTGATTTTTGCTGGACAGCTGACAAGCGCCTGGTGTTGATTCACGATTGGAAAAAGAGTTTTCAAAAATTGTTTATTAATGCCGAAAGCCGGCCCACACTTGAACGGTTTGAATCGATGCGAATGGTGCATCACCTGACCCAGATGACGATAGAATCTCTTTACCACTGGTTATTAAAACATCCTGACGCCTATGTGATAACCGATGTAAAAGAGCAAAATATAGAGGCGTTATCCTTTATTGCAAAGATTGCGGGAGACCTCACGGAACACTTTATCCCCCAGATCTACGATTCGGGCGAGCTGAAGTCGGTTGAGAAAATGGGGTTTAAAAAGGTGATTTTGACCCTGTACCGAAAGGATTTGACCGATAGTGAACTTTTTGAGTTTGTATCCCAAAATCGTATCTTTGCCGTAACCATGCCCGTAAGAAAAGCGTTTTCCTTCAACCATATAGAGGCGTTAAAGAAAAAAGGCATCTCCGTATACGCGCATACGGTAAACAGTTTAGAGGTTCTTGATTACCTTCAGAAAAAGGGTGTGTATGGCGTTTATACGGACGTCCTGTTGCCTCGATGAAATTTAAAGGCTCAAAATTTGCGTGGTCAAATGAGAAAAGGGATCATTCTTTAAGCGTCCTGGTATCCAGTTTCCCCATGTTTTGGGATTTTAATTGTAAGGGTTTTGTATCAGGGATGGGCGTTAATTTCATGATTTTAATGGTTCCGTTGTTCAATGCCAAGGGCATGAAAAGATGCCCAAACGCAAAATAAGCACAGCAGGCATTGCTATCCACCTGTTTTAACGGGGTGATGTTCTCTAACTGGTATGTCTTTTTGTCTTTCCGTTTCAGTTGTGCCGTAAAGAGATTTGGACCTGCTTTGATACATGAAATATGAATAAGGCCCGATTCTCGGTTGTCAAAGGGAATTGCTGCGCCTTCCCCACATTTTTTCTTGTATTCGTTCGTTAACCATTTCAGAGGGCTGATTAATGCTTCGGTTGAAGATCCGTTGATGGATCTCATGGCCTGTTCAATTTTTCCAGTGCTTATCTTCAGCGTGGCCGGATCATGAAAGGCGCCGAGGTTGACCACGGGTCCACTAAATCTGCCGAGTACCGCGGACAGCCCATCACCATCTCGAGACACAAGACGATTCAGATTCAAGGGCAAAGGTCTATTCGGCAGTGTAAGAATGAAAAGATCATTTGAATTAGCCTTGTCCAGAAAAAGAGGGACGAGATCGTTAATATGGATTACCGTTGAATCAACTATTTTGCCATTTTCATTCATTACCATGAACATCCCAAAATCCTTGGAAAATTTGTCGGTTGAAAGCGGGATTCCTTGATAGGAAACGCTTACATTCCGATTGCCTATTTTCATTTTGCCCTCTTTTTGGAAATCCAATATAACATCCGATTCAACTGTGGTTTCGAGTGAATGGCTCGAAAAATATTTTTCGTTAATAGACTTTGTCATCTCAATGAGTTTTGGGTCTGCATAGTCAATTGATTTTTGTTTTTCGTTATATTCAAGCATATTCCTGCCATAGAGAAAATGGCTGTCATAGGTGACCCCAAGTGCCGACAATAGGGTAGGCGCCACGTCCATGTGGGTCATCAGTTGATTTTGGGGGTACGATTTCCCGGTGTTCAAGAGTAAAAAGAGTAATGTCCTGGGGTAATTTTCAGGGAAATATTGGGTTGCGCCGCTGCGCATCATGAGGTGATCCGTGATGATGGCCACAATCGTACGGTTGTATGCCGGATAGGATGATATGGTCTCAATAAATTTCATTAGAAGCTGGTCTGTGCAATGAACAGCGTTTAGCATACGGTTGTTTTTTTCGGTATAGGGGGTGCAGGATCGGGATGCAAAGCCTTCAGGGTGGGTGTCCAGGGTCAGCAGGGTGAGATTGAAGGGCTTCCCGTTTTCTGCAAGCCGGATGTATTCCCGAGCGGCCAAATCAAAAAGCGTGTCATCATATAGGCCCCATCCGGTAAAGTAATCCGAATGCTCAAGTTCAGATTGGAGTTCACCAAATCCTTTGACCGCCTCATAGCCGTGGGACAGCAGAAAATCCCCTTTCCCGGCAAAATCGCTTCGGGCACCCCCCAGGTAAACTTGCTCATATCCCGCCTCACCCAAAATGTCGCCCATGCATATGGCGTTTTGAAAATACCCATTTGAAATGATGTCATTTGCGGACATCATTGAGGGCAATAATAAGGGGGTACCGCATTGTGAGGAAAAAATTCCGGAAATGGTGCAGCCGGTACCGGGAGTCTGAACAAATTCATTGAAAGAGATCCCTTCGTTTATTAGGGTGTTGATATTGGGTGTCAGAAGTGGAAAGATTGATGTATCCGTAAAAATCTTTTCAATACTTTCCAAATAGATCAACACGAGATTCTTTCCCGGAACGGCTTTTTGAAGTACAGGGGGAGCGGCTTTGGGGTTCAGACCAAACGCGCTCATGGTCCGAATATCCATGTTTTCCGAAAATGCAGAGGCCTTTCCATAATGCTTTTTGACAAATGATTTAAGGGGATAGTCCAGAAAGAGGGTGCAAAAAGAAAAAAGGAGCAGCCCTATCAGGTGCCACTGTCTAAAAGTATAATTGATGGTACAAAAAAAAATTAGAATGATTATCAGGCAAAAATATAGAATAATTAGAAAGGATATTTCAGGATAGGCGTTCCAGGTTAACAGGATGTTCTCAAATGAAAAATTTTGAAAAAATCGGGTGTTAAAACCGTCCCCCTGTAAATAGCAGGAAACCGATTGTGCGATTTCAAAAGAGCATACGGCCAATAGAAGCGTTTGATTGAATAGTAATTGAAATGCCCTTTTTCTAAAAATAGTGCTCCCGACCATAAAAACGAAAAAAGAAGATGAAAAGAGAAAGAGCAACGAAGATGAAAAAAAAACGAAATCCTTCCTATCGGCAAAGACATAGCTCAATACTGTGGGCAGACAAAAGATGCCGTAGAATATTGGATAGGAAAAATTTCCCATATGTCACTTGAATTTGCGTGTTTTGGAGAC
The DNA here is from genome assembly GCA_000179315.1 of delta proteobacterium NaphS2. Taxonomy (GTDB): domain Bacteria; phylum Desulfobacterota; class DSM-4660; order Desulfatiglandales; family Desulfatiglandaceae; genus NaphS2. Next base: position 16,986 of record ADZZ01000764.1, on the reverse strand, counting down.
TTCTGCAAAAAGGTTCAATCTCTCTTTAATGGTCATTGATAGTTGATCATCAATATTTTGGGACATTAGCATGTTCGCTTATACAGTCAAGGAAAAACCCGAAATGCCGTATTCCTTGAACTTTCAAATGGAGGAATTGTTAATATGAAGATGCACACGGATTGTAAAATTGTCATTTTTGTTTCCTCGTCTGGACATTGTACACTCCAATGCCCCTATTGCATCGTTCATCCGGTGGCTAAAAAGCAGCCATCTTTGGATTCCAATGATATGACTTTTCTCTTCGATACGTTTCGACAAAAAGTCTTTTTGGCGTTTTCCGGAAAGGGTGATTTTTTTGCGGGCTACAGAAAGTCTGACAGGTTTCTGTCCATGATTTTAACCCACGATGTGGAAATAGGTTTGGATGTCAATGGGATACTGATCCATGAGTTTCCTGAGTTGAGAGAAGCAGATCTCGAAAAAATTCGGTTCATCAACCTTACCATGCATTATCAGCAGATCAAACAACATCGCCTGGAAAATGTGTGGGTAAAGAATGCTCGAATTCTGATTGATCGAAAAGGAAACCAGATGCTCCTGGGAACGATCATTTCCCCGGCACTTAAGGATTCCTGGGAGCAATCACTGCGTTTCTATGAAGAAGAGGTATTCGCCGCAACGGGAAAAAAACTGGTTTTGATCAGAGATATCAATGTGTCTTTCAGCGAAACAGATGAGGTTCTCTTGGCATCAATAGCAAAAAAATTTTCTCACATGGTAGAGTCCGTTCATCAAGAGGATTTTGCCAATGCGTTTAAAGGGTGTAGCAGTGTGCTTTGCCCCGCGGGAAAAAGCTATTTCCGAATCTGGAATACCGGGGAGGTGCAAGGTTGTCCCATGATTCCTGAATTATGCAGCAGTGGAAATCTGAAAAAGCGGGAAATTAACAGAAGGAAAGATCTTTATGCTTGCACAGATCCCATGTATTGTGACTGCAATATCATTGAAGGATTGGGGAAAATGGTTTTCAGGTGAGATATTTTTTTGGGTAAACGGAAATAAACAATCCCTTTTGCTATTCCCCCCCTCGTCACTAAGACGAAGGAGGGGAACTAGGTAAGGATTTAATCGGGAACAAGATAGCTGGGAATGATGGCATCCCAATTTTGGGAAGCGCCGGAGGGAGGGTTGGCGTTGGTGATGGAGAAACCGTACGTATTATATTTATTTCCCGAGTCTGCAATATTTTGAATAGAAACCAGACCGTTGGTGCTTCCGGATACATCAATAATATTTACGACATTGGGCAGCCGGATGGTGGTGTCGGCGACCAGACTGCCTGCCTTATCGTACTGTTTGTAGTCATATTCGGATTCGCAGGCGTGCGTGTCACAGTAAATAGAGGGCCCTCCAATGACGTCCGTTCTCCATGTGAAAAGGATGATCCGGGTCGCGGCATTGTAAGTAGGATCCAAGAAAATCCTTGAATCGACCCTGCTCATCGTAGTTACGTTTGAACATCCACCACTGTCACTAGCCTGCCTTCGAGCACAGACCATGGAAGCTGCATTAAATTCTTCACGCTCGTCGGAATTAAGGTAAAAGCCCCAAAGATAGGAATTTGCAGTGGCTGTGTCTACCCAGTTGATGGGAAGCATGCTCATGCTGTTGCTTGATCCTTCAGCCAGCCGAACATAATAGATAAAGCCCTCAAGGGAATCGCTGCTGGTGCCAGTGGCAAATGGATATCCGCTTTCCGTGGGATTTTTGGTGGTTTCCGCGGTTGTTTTGTCGATGGTGACGAACCCGTGGTAGTAGGTGCCACCATCATCCAGATCTTCTTTTACATCTCCGGTGCTAACCGCAATAAGCCCCCGCATGGTAGCGGACCAAGTCTCATTGCCCGCCAGTAACACATCGCCGTACAGGTCGGTGGCATTGCCGTGTATGTCCCATACATGGTAATGAATGCGACTGTTGCTGGCGGAACGGTTATAGACGATCAACAAAGTGTCTTCCGGGTTGGTAGTGTCATTGATACCCACTTCAAAAAAAGGTACAATCAGCGTGGCCGCCGGGGTTATGTCGAGTATCCCGGGTACGCCGGCAAAAGCGAGGCCGGATACCAGCAAACATAAAGAGAAAACTACTGCACAAAATAATTTTTTCATCTTGTCCCCTTTCTTTTCGTTATTGTTAAAAAATAATTTAACAAAAAATCCTCACTGTTTATGATAGTAAAATTATTTTGAGATGAATGTCAAAAGAAATTTTATGTTAGATCTTAAAATTGGCCGAGCCGATTTAAGAGAGCGACGGAACAGGCGAAATTTCCGGCGATCGAGGGCCGGACTGGCAAATTTCGTTATGAAATCCGATGTTGCTGAGGACATACTCGACGTTTATTGCCGAAAGCTGCGAGCACAGAATGGCCGCATAACAAGTCAAATCCCAAAAACATCCTGCGGAGAACTACCAGTTCTCTGAAAGCAGTTTTAACTTACATGGGATTTAAGAATCGGATACTTCGAAATCAATTGATAGAAAAAATCATTGTCATTTTGGTTGGTTGAATCTTTAATGTGTTCCAACGATCGTTTCATGGTTTTTCTCAATTCTTGTTCCAAGGATTGATCACAATTGATTGCTTTTCTAAAGCGATTGTATAACGGATGAAAAAGATAGTCATGCAACAAGATCACTTTATCCAGTAAATCCACATGAAATGCCTTTTTTGAGTGATTAAAGGCTGACGCAGAATCTTTATGAATCCTGAAACTGGAAATCGTCCCTGGAATGTATCGAATCGTTTCATTGGTGCCAATCCGGGTCCAATATTCCAAATCACACAACTGGACCAGGTTAACATTGAATAATGAATAATCAGAAAATATGTCTCTTCGGAGCATCACCGAACTCGGTTCTCCGATAAAATTTACCCCTATCCCTGCCTTTATCATGGCAACGGAGAAATCCTCTGGCGTAATTGTCGTATTTTTAGTGATGTCGCTTAGTTTTAAAATATGGTGTTCATAGTAGTTTCTTAATACGTCCGATACACCGTCTTCAATTACAAAATCTCTTTCTCCTATAATAAGTCGCGGAAAACCGTCAGTACCATCCTCAGATGATGATTTCAGCATTGTTTCAAGGCAGTGGGGATGTAGCAAATCATCCTGAAATAGAAATTTGATCCACTTTCCTCTGCAGTATTCTAAGCATTTGTTCCAATTCATTACGAGCCCCAAATTCACGTCATTTTTAAAATACGCGATTCGCCTGTCTTTGTGCATAAAATCGTGTACCTTTGGGAAAGTATCATCTTCTGAGCAATCATCTGCAATGATAATTTCGATATTTGAAAAGCTTTGATTGATGGCACTATTCAAACATTCCTCGATGAATTTTCCACCGTTGTATGCGGGAATTACAATGCTGACTTCCGGAAAAAGGGCCTTATCTCCGATAGGTTCCGCATTCTTTCTAACAAGGGTGTTTTTTAATATCCGAGCTGAATGGTGCCTGATTTTTCGGTAAAGCTGCAAACACCTCCAAGACTTTGAAGCATATATCTCTTGAAGCTTTTTTTGTTGTTCACTTTCTTGGTCGAAAAAATTTTTGAAATTCGATAATGTTACATGATTGGCTCTTGAAAGTTCATCAAGGCGGGTCAAAACTTCCAATGTTTGGTCTTGGGTGTCTAGCTGTGCCTTTGAAATTTGTTCCAGATGACGATTAACCGCATCGGCATTCTCTACAAAAGAGTCAACGATTCGAAAAGTCAGGTTATTTTTATTATCTATCTTTCTAAGCGAATTCATATAGGAGCTCTGTAGAAATTTTATCCAGATCTCTCCATTTAAATACGGGATAATTCGATCAAATATTTTCGCATGATTTTTGTCATACTCGTATTTCTGACGATGAGACTGAACAATACTTTCTGAACCGTAAAAGCGGTATTCGGCCGTTACTTCGTCGACGTGGGAAAAGGTAAAATGTCTTGACATCCTGATCCACAAATCCCAATCTTCAAATACGGAAAGATCTTCGTCAAACAAACCGGTCTTATCCAGGTTTTTCTTTTCAAACATTACGCTCATCAGCGGAATGTAATTTTGAAACAGAATGCGGTCAGGATCAAACCCAATGTTGTAAATAATTTCGTCCCTTTTGCAGTGTTCGGTGAGATACGGCGGCCCATCAAAATAGACACTTAAAACACTTGAATAGGCCACCGCCACTTTTTTCAGGGATATCTGTGTGATAAGCGTCTCTACATGGTGAGGGTAAAGGATGTCATCGTCATCCAGAAAATTGATATAAGCTCCTTTTGCTGCTTTCAAACCGGTGTTGGCCGCGGCGGACCGTCCCCGATTTTTTTCATGGGCCACATAAGTTACCGGAATATCTTTACACAGTTGCCTGACCACATCCTCGACATTCTCACCTCCGTCATTGACGACGATGAGTTCGGTATTGGCATAGGTTTGTCGGCAAACCGATTTTACGGCATTTGCGAGTAGATCCGGACGATCCATGGTCCGAATGATAAGCGATACAAGAGGGCCTGATTCGGCTGTGGTGGGATATAACCGTTCGTAATCTTGTGACAAAGCGGAAAGAAATCCGATTTTTCGTATTAGCTTCGATTTCCACAGGGAAAAGCCTTCAGCATGGGTGACTTCCTTCGCCAGGGTGAGGCTTCTGAATTTGTTAAGGGATAAACAAAGTTCGTCGTAGGGCATTTCACGGAGCTGAGTTTGGTAACATTCAATGGCATTACGTTTTATCTGCAAAACAGGCGTAATGTTGACAAGTACATTTACACGCAAAGGCTGATTGGCTTCGTAACAGGCCACATCAAAGTCCGGTTCACAGTTTCTGATGGCATCTTCCAGCAAGAGCGCTGCAGCCCTGTGATCGGGATGAAATTCGAGGGGCGACGGCACATAAACCAGTTGCGGTTTAAAATCATTCAAGCGTTCAATCAACCGGGAAAGTTTACCCTTCGAAACTGCAAGAGCTCTATCTTCATAACCCCAGAATTCGACATCTGTAATTCCAAGACATTTGCAGGCTTTCTCTGCTTCCATTTGACGCAGAGCAACATATTCATCCTTATCAATTTTTCCTGTAGAATCTCCTTTCGCTCCGTTTGTCAAAAAAACAACTTTGACAAGATCGCCTGCCTGAACATGCAGCGCAAGGCTTCCGCCGCATCCGATGGTTTCATCATCAGGATGTGGGGCCAGCGACAAAACGCGTTTTCCAGTCAGATCAGAAGCGGCGTAAGGAATCAATTCTTGCTCATTTTTCATAGAGTTAGTCTCCAAGAATAGCCTGTTTTTTCAACATTGGACAATGATAATTATATGATAATGAAATATTGTGCAACCAGTTGTTTGGAAATCGACATTCCTTTCATCAAGATTGACGGTCTCGTAAAAAGTCCGAAATCAACATTTTTGGCATATATAACTTGCTGAAATCATTATGTGCGGTTCTCACTTTTTTGACTTTTTACGAATGCATCAAGATTGGAGTTGCATATTCGAACAAATTCGCATATCAACGGTTTAACCTGAAAAGAGCGTGTCTCACCTCAAGAAAAAATCGAAAGGGGCTTTCCAGGCTATACCATAAAGAGTCCCAACGCATCCCATGAAAAACGGCGTCAGCATCATAATACCTACCTGCAATGGAGGAACCATTTTTTCGCAGTGCCTTGCTGCCATCAAACATCAAGCCTATGCAAATCGGTTTCAACTGATTGTTGTCGATTCAGGCTCAACCGACGGAACAGTTGAACTGGCTTTAAAAGCGGGTGCAACCGTTAAGAAAATTGATCAGAAACTGTTTCATCATGCCAAAACCAGAAATGAAGCATTATCGCTGGCAGACCATGACAAAATTCTCTTTATGGTGCAGGATGCAGTCCCTGTGTCCGAATCATGGCTTGCCGCCTTGTCCCAGGCCTTGGATGATTCCCCGGTGGCCGCCGTCTACACATCCCAAGTACCACATGATGATGCGACATCCTACGCGCGTTTCGATATCGAATCCATCAATACCGCAAGGGGTCCCGTTCCCACAGTTCAGGAACTCGAATCACTTGAATCCTATGCGGAAATGCCCTACCATCAGGCTTATCGGATGATCGGGCTGGATAATGTGTGCGCCATCTATCGAAAAAAATATTTATTGAGAGAACCTTTTCCCACTGTGGATTTTGCCGAAGACATGGCCTGGGCCCAGAAAAACTTGTTATTGGGGCTCAAAGTCCTGTATAACCCCCAGATCAAGGTGAAACACTCTCACAACCGCTCACCCCATTACGCATTTCGCCGCCAGATCGTCAATTCCTTCTGGTGTGCAAAGATCATGGGGCGTGTGGAGGAGGATTTCTCTTTTGTGAAGGTCGAGGATTTGAAGGCCATAACTGGCGAATTACTTAGTTTCGTTTCCGGCATGAGATCCCGTATTTTTGCCTGCGAACCGGAATATCCGAAGAATGCCCTTTTTCTCCAGGAAATTTTGGGTAAATATCCTCGCGTCAGCCGTCTAAAGGGTTTCTTGACCGGCAGGGTTTTTTATCGGCAGAAACCCATGCCGGAAGGCGTAAGAAAACTGGTCCGTAATCTTGAATCTCAAATAGAGACGCTTTTCCATCTGATTAAGAAAAAGTACCATATGCAAGATGAAAAAGAAGAGGTTTTGCTTTTGGACCAAGTTGCTGCAAACGTCATGGGAAGGGTCTATGGGGAAGTTTACGCAAGTCGCCTGCTAAAGGATACCATATCGCCATCCCTTGAATCTCTGGTTCGCCCCTTTTTTCATGGGGTGTGATGGATTAATGAAAATACTACAACTCAGCACTTACGATATCAGAGGTGGTGCGGCAAGAGCCACGTATCGGCTGCATCTCGGCCTGCGTAATAAGGGACAGGACAGCCGAATGCTGGTTAGATATAAGAATACCGATGATGATTCTGTTTCAGAAGTCTGCCCGGAACAGAATACGGATGCAACGTTTTTTTTGGAAGTGCCCGTTCAAGAGCACTACATCAATGCACATCGAACCGAACTCAGTAACACCCTATTTTCCCTCCCCTATCCCGGTTATGATGTTTCCCATTCAGCCCTTGTGCAAGACGCCGATATCATCAACCTGCATTGGGTTTCCCGGTTTCAGTCGCCTGTGACGCTAAAGCATATTTTTGCCCTGGGAAAGCCTGTCGTCTGGACCTTGCACGATCAATGGGCGTTTACAGGCGGGTGCCACTACTCCAGTGGTTGTGAGAAATACCGCAGCAATTGCATAGAATGTCCGCAGCTTACACAGGATTCCTTTTCTTTGACGGAAGCGGTCCTTCACGACAAAGAAGAGCTTTTCCGGAATGCCAACTTGACCATTGTAGCCCCAAGCCGATGGATGGGCCGTTGCGCAAGGGAAAGCCGCTTGTTTAAATCATTACGGATTGAAGTGATTGCCAATTCTCTGGAGACCGATATCTATTGTCCAGTGTCCAAGAAACAGGCGAAAGAACGCCTGGATATTCCCCAGGACGTGGTGACATTCCTTTTTGGTGCCGTAGATGGGACCGAAAAAAGAAAGGGGTTTGTCGAACTGGTTGCCGCCATTAAGTTATGCAGACAAAATAGCGTTTTTCAAGAGTTGCTACGGAAGGATAAATTGCGGCTGCTTTGCTTTGGTAACCCAAATGAGCAACTGGAGCGTATTGGAATCCCTTTTGTTTCATTGGGAAAGCTAAAAACCGATAAGGACATCAGAGATGCCTATTCGGCTGCCGACATTTTTTTGCTGCCATCCCTGGAGGATAATCTTCCCAATACCATACTGGAGTCCCTGAGTTGCGGTACTCCGGTGGTGGCCTTCGATGTGGGCGGCATTCCTGATATGGTGACGGACGGCGTGAATGGGCTTCTGATCAATGCTTTTGATATTCCGAAAATGGGTGAGGCCATCGTTTCTCTTTCCCTGGATTCCCACAAGCGAGCCGCCATGGGGAAAGCGGGCCGTGAGAGGGCCACCATGGACTACGCCTTGGAGGTTCAGGCTAAGAACTATTTAGGCCTGTATGAGGATTTGCTGAATCAGAATCAATCTTCAAAAGTTGATGAGAAAAAGAGACAATGCTCAACCCTCAGAACGGAAGATAATTTTGCAATATCTTGTTCAGCCACCGGGGCTTCTCTAAACACGACCCTGGGGTCACGGTTCGGGGCTGTTTACGACGATATGCTTTTCGTAACCTTAAAGTCCTATGCCCCACATATCCATAAACAATGGAACCTGAGCGAGTTGGACCGGGCTAAACGTCTGGAACAAGTCAACGAGCTGACCCGTTTACTGGAGGATTGCGAAGCCGACCGGACGGCCCGTTCGGAACAATTGAACATCTGCGAAGCCGACCGGGCTAAACGTCTGGAACAAGTCAATCGGCTGGCTCCGTTACTGGAAGATTGTGAAGCCGACCGGAAAGCCCGCCTGGAACAATTAAACATCTGCGAAGCCGACCGGAAAGCCCGTCTGGATTTAATTAACAGCCTTACGGACAAACTTAACGACAAAAAAACAATAAAACAATTGCACCAGAGCCTTTCTGAAATAGAAGGATTGAAGCAACAATTTCACCGTGAAACACAAAGGGCACTGGTAGCGGAACAGGGATGGGAGGCCCTTGAAAATACCCAAGTGGTGAGAAAGGCAAGAAAAATGGGGTTGATTAAATTGGAAAAGCCGGATTTTTTGAAAAAGAGTAACAGTCGGAAATTATAAATTATAAGGGGTAAGGAGACACAGTTAGTTGGCATTGATTGCAGTTGATATGACGCCGGTGCTTCCCGGCGGAATGAACGGCGGCGCCAAGATTCTCGCCATTGAGCTTCTGAAATCGTTTCATGAAACCGCATTGCAGGAAAGATTTTTGCTGCTAACGGCGTCTTGGAACCACGAGGATCTGGCGTTTCTGGATAGTTCCAACATGCGAAGGATTTGTGTGCTAAAAGGTCACGAGCCAACACCTAAGGCATCTCATGTTCGATATCCAGGTCGCTTGTATCGCGCCATGGGAAAAATCAGAAATCATCTGAAACGTACCATCCAAAAAAGGCCGCCCATGAAAAAGAGTTTGGCTGCCCAGAATGTAAATCTGTTGTTCTGCCCTTTTACCGCCCCTACTTATACGGAAGTGGATATTCCTACGGTTTCTGTTATTCACGATCTTCAACACAGGGAACTGCCGCATTTTTTCAGCCCCCACGAGATCGGTTTGCGAGACAATTTCATAGCGGATTTAAAACGTAAAGCAGACCGGATTATCTGCGTATCGGAACATGTCAGAAAAACGGTCCTCAAGCATCTGGAAACATCCCCGGCAATAACACACACGGTCCCTACTTCCATTCAAACACGTCTATCACGCCCGGAAATGAAAAAACAGACCGCATGTCTCAGGACCTTGGGCATTCATCAACGTCCCTACATGTTTTATCCGGCCAATTTTTGGCCCCACAAAAATCACGCCATGCTGCTCACGGCTTATGGCATGTTTTTGTCACGTCATCCGGACAGTCCCATTGATCTTGTTTTTACCGGCGCCCTGGATGGTCGGGAAGAAATGATCAAGCATGCCGTTATTAAGATGGGGTTGGAAAAGCGGGTGCATTTTTTGGGGTTTGTTCCCCACCATGAGCTGGAAGCGGTGTGGTATGGGTGCGAATTCTTGATTTTTCCTTCTTTGTATGAAGGGTTTGGAATCCCTGTTCTGGAAGCCATGTCCATCGGAAAACCGGTATTGTGCAGCAACCTCACAGCCCTGCCGGAGGTGGCAGGCGATGCAGCCGTCTACTTCGATCCGAGAAAGCCGGAAGAAATGGTTTATTGTATCGAAGAAATAGCGCGTAATGCTCCCCTTAAGAAAGCATTGGTGGATAAAGGACGGATTCGCGCCAATGGGTATCGCCTGTCTGACATGACGCTCGGGTACCTTGAGATATTCAGAATGGCAATGGCAGGTCTCCGCATGACGACCAGTAAGATTTCAGGCATATTTGAGGATGGATGGATGGGAGAACGTACCGATATTTTTTACGCCCCGGGTCCACCGGAGAGAGTGCTCGAGATCAAGCTTGAGGCCCCGCCCTGGTTGCCGGCCAGACAGATCAAAATCAGATTGAACGATGGAAAAAAAACTTTGCAGAAGATTGGTCTACGGCGCGGAAGGGAATCGATTATTCGCCAGGTTTTGCCTGGCAAACAAGGGCATGTCAGCCTCTCCATGAACCCCACGTTCTGCCCATCCGATCACGGTATAGGTGAAGATTTCAGGGCGTTGAGCGTTATTTGTTGCGGGTGCTGGATGATTACCCCACCGAAAAAAAAGATTTCGCTATTTTGAAAGGAAATGGGTTTTGACCCTCTCTGTCAGCATTATCACACCCAGCTATAACCAAGGGCGCTTTATTGAACGAACCATTCAAAGTGTTCTGAAACAGAATGTACCGACCTTGGATTTCATGGTTGTTGACGGTGCCAGCACGGATGGCACCACGGAAATTTTAGAGAAATACGAAAAAAGACTGCGCTGGATTTCAGAAACAGACAAGGGCCAGACCGAAGCCGTCAACAAAGGGATCCGCTTGACAGATGGTAGTATTATTGGGTGGCTTAACTCGGATGACATCTATTATCCGGGTGCCATATCGGCAGTTACGGGCTTATTCGAAGAACGCCCGGAAGTGGAAGTTGTTTTCGGGGAAGCCGACCATATCGACGAAAATGATCGGGTCATTGAGCCCTATTACACCGAAGACTGGCATTATGAAAGACTCAAAGAAGTCTGTTTTCTTTGCCAACCGGCGGTTTTTTTCAGGAGGCGCATAACAGAACGGTTCGGCTACCTGAATGAAAACTTACAGTATTGCATGGATTATGAATACTGGTTGCGCCTGGGCGCTGAAATCCCTTTTGTGAGGATCAAGAAAAAGCTGGCCGGATCCAGAATGTATCACGAAAACAAGACACTGGGGCAACGTCTTGCCGCGCATAGAGAAATCAACAATATGCTCCGAAGTCGCCTGGGAACCGTCCCTGACAAATGGATATACAACTATGCCCACGTACTGGTAGACCGTAAAATTTCCGACCGGACAAAACCGCTTAATGACCTCGTCTATGTGATGATGCTGATCGGGATCAGCAGTGCCGGATTCTTGTATTGGCGCAAGAATCTGCCGCTTCATTCCGCAAGAACCATGGGCCGATGGGCGGCCGCTGCATTTGGTAAGGCATTTGGGAAATCCGCCACATGAAAATCGGATTTGATATAAGCCAGACCGGCAGCCTGAAAGCCGGATGTGGCTACTTCGCCGATTCCCTCATACGTGCCCTGGCCGACCTGGACAGCGAAAATGAATATATTCTGTACCCCCATTTCGGCACCACCTTCTGGGATCCAAATGGAGAGAAAAATACCATAAAAATCAACAAGCCGAACATGGAACGAAAACGAATCGGAAGAGATATTGAAACGGCTTTTGCTTTCTGGGAAAATATTGGTGTCGATTCTGAAGAAAGGCTGGGTACTCCTGACGTCATTCACGCTAACAACTTCTACTGTCCAAGTGGATTGAAAAGAGCACGTGTGGTCTATACCCTGTACGATCTCAATTTTCTGGACAACCCTGATTTAACCACGGAAGAAAATCGGAGCAACTGTTTCGGGGGTGTTTTCACGGCAGCGGTATCTGCCGATTTCATCGTCGCCATATCCCAATATTCGCTGAAACGCTTCCTCGAAATATATCCGCACTACCCGAAGGAACGTACCGGTGTGGTGCATTTGGGATCCCGTTTTTGTTCAACCGATCAAATGAATATTCTCGGCGATACGGTCAGCGGACTGGAATCTGAAAAATTTTGGCTGAGCGTCTGCACATTGGAACCGCGAAAAAATCTGCGAAGACTCCTTCGCGCCTTTCGGGAATATTTAAATTTGACAGCCGACCCGCATCCATTGGTCCTGGCGGGAGGAAAAGGCTGGATGGAAGGGGACCTGGAAAATTTTATCGGAGAGTTGGGGTTAAATGACCATGTACGCCTGACCGGTTACGTTTCGGATGAAAAGCTTTGCTGGCTTTACCAAAACTGTTTTTCATTTATATATCCTTCGCTGTACGAAGGATTCGGTCTGCCGGTTCTCGAAGCCATGGGGTTCGGGGCGGCCGTCATCACTTCCAATACCACAAGCTTGCCGGAAATCGCTGGGAATGCGGCACATTATGTAGATCCTCTGAGCGAGAAATCCATGATCGAAGGGCTTTTGAGGATTGAAAAAGAAAAAGATTACCGCAAAAAGCTTGGGGAAAAGGCACAGTTACGCGCCAAACAGTTTTCTTTTGAAAAGACTGCTTACGCAGTCCTCCGAATTTACAGACAGGTGCTCAGACTGGCGAAGTTTGCGCCAAAGAATTGCAGAAAGCGTTAAAACTAAGTTCTTTCCCTTGAAATGGAGTGTCATTGTGACCAAAGATAGTCAGCCATTAGATATGTACGCGGAACCGAAGAAAATAGCAGACATAAGGGACTGTTATTTCTATCACACGATAGACGTGCCCGGTTATGGGACTGTAAATGGAAATTGGGATCTTCGAAGAGGGTTAAATGAATACCTTGGAAATGTTGATTTCCTGGGAAAGCGAGTTCTCGACGTTGGAACTGCTAACGGTGTCTTATGTTTCGAAATGGAAAGACAAGGTGCTGAGATTGTGGCTTTTGATCTGTCAAGAGATGAAAAATGGGACATGGTTCCCTTTGCTAGATGGAAGGAATACGAAGCCATATCGGAGGATCGAAAAAGGATTATTGATAGACTGAATAACGCCTATTGGTTTTGTCATGAACGCCTTAATTCCAAAGCAAAAGTCGTCTACGGAAATGTTTATGCCATTCCCGTAGAAATTGGACCGGTGGATGTGGCGGTATACGGATCAATTCTGCTCCACATACGTGATCCCTTTTTGGCACTTCAAAGCGGCGCGAGATTAACGCGGGAGACCATAATCATAACGGAAGTACATAGAGGCCTGACTCAAAAGACGTCTGGGCCCTTTATGCAATTTCTGCCCGATCCAGACACGGTTGAACCAAAGGATACTTGGTGGGACTTACGCCCCGAGGTTATTGTTCGAATGATTGGTGTGCTGGGATTTGAAGACGCCAAGGTTACATATCACACCCAGCTTTACGATGGTAAAGAAAATCAACTATATACGGTTGTAGGGCGACGCACAATCGGATTTTTGGATTAACAAGAACCCGATTGATCGCAAAATAGTTTCTTCGGGCGGTTTAAGTTGTCCACAAGGGAACACCGATTAGCCGTTCTCGCTCGCACCGAACGCCTTAATGACTTGGATCTGACGGTAGTCGCCTGATTCAACCAACTGCGAGGGGATTATCCTGAACATTCGCGTATGGGTGTTTTCAACGTGCAAAAAACGTCCTCCATATTTATGACCGAATGCTGGGCATGGCAAAATTCACGGTCTGAAATGAAAAGATGATCTCAAAATCCTGTGTGAGTACGACGCATTTTCTTCCTGCTTTGCGGTGTGTTTTTAGCAGATACCGCAGCTATTTAGTCCTTTTAGCTGTGTACTTCACCGGTTTTTTGCTGATTTCTCCGTTAGGCAGCTTTAATCCAGGGGTTCCACATGCACATTCCTATAGTTTGACGAGGATAGATCCCTGGGATGATACGGCCTATTATATGATCGCCAAGTCCATTATTGTGGATGGGGATCTTGATTATTCCAACGAACAATTGCCGGGGTGGGCATATGCCGATATAAACTCATTGGGGAATCCAAACCAGGGTGTCAGGATACCCATCGGATCGAGCATTTTGTGGTCGCCGTTTATCCTTTTTGCACATGGCTTCACGCTGTTATTCAATTATTTTTTCGGAAGTGGATTGGCTGACAATGGATATTCACCCCTTTATTTGCTTATTACCCCACATTCCGCACCTTTGGACCGATGTTTTTCGAATTAAATTTCACATCGAAACCGTGCGGATAAAAAAATTTGCCGGACATTTTCATTTTCATGGTCCATAACATTCTCAAACCCGTGTTTGAAGAGAGATTATGGATAAAGTGGATGTAATTACGAAAAAGGTTGATGTTCTTCCTATGGTTAAACACTACATGGATCAACTTGATATTTATGGGCTTTTTTCCAAATATGTGAGGAAATTTAATACTGCGGCTTTGCGCAGGCTGGAGCTGCCGGATTTCGGCATACGTTCCAACCAAAAGACATGATGTGCAGAAAAAAGGATTCGGCCAGGCAAAAATGACCGAAACAGCCAAAAAAAGAAAACACCAATCCCCTGGAAAGAGAATCATCGTTTTTTCGAAGCCGAATTTATTTGGCTTATTCCCGGTCTACTCGAGTTGAATGATGTTCTGAATGGATTTAGGGATTGGAGGTGGTCGCAAGTGCAGACCTTTTCTGAACTGGGTAGTGATCTTAACAATGAATGAAAGTGCCCGTTTTAGCAACAACGTGATAGCGGCCATCTGGCCGAGTATATTGGATCTGAACCCGCTTAAGACCCGTGGTTTCTCAAGGATCTTGATGTCTTCTTTGATGGTGCTGTTGGCTCTCTCAGCAGCAGACCGCAATTTTTTGATGGTGTCGTAACGCTTTGTGCCTCTCGGAATTTCATTGATCAGACGGGGATACTCTTTTATAGACATGTGCTTGGCAAAACCGGTTCGGTTGAGAATATGAGGACATTGAGAGATATTGTAGCTGCCCTGCAGGTTTCTCAAAGGGGTTTCCCTGAGTTTCAGACACTGCTTGAAACAGCAAAAGGTCAAGCGCTGATGGGCTTGATCAAATCCATTGGGCCGTGTCAGAAGCCCACAAGGAGCAAAAGGTTCACCCTGTGAAATGCAGCACAGCTGCCCCCTTCGGGGATTTCACAGGGCAAGCCCGTTCTGATCATATCCCCGGTTGAGCATGGCGCTTTTGGATAAATCTTCGTTTCTTCGATTGTAATCAATGATAGGAATAGAGCCCTTTCCCCGAATATACTGGTAATTTTTGATAATGTCGTACTTTGCATCCGCAATATCAATTTTACCATCGGCGTCATGATGACTATGCAACTGCTCCTTGTTTTCAATGATCTGGCTGCCCTCTTCGGCGTTTCCAGCGATGTTGGTAACCGCAACGGGCAGTTCAAGCTTAAGCTGGAGTTCAACAGATGTTGACAGCACCAGATTATAACCGAATATCTTCTCTTTTTTATCCGGGTTGTTGGGATCGCGCCGAACCCCGATCCGAGCATCCGTATCTTTTGGCAGCTTTGGGCACCTGATAGTGATAGAGTCGTCGACAGCATTGACATGGGTGACATTGCTACGAAGTGTTTCTATGCAAAGGCCCTGTTTTTCAAGTTCCTCATTGACCCCAAATAAAATGGCTGTGTTTTTTTGTCTGAAGTTTCACAGAAAATGCCCCCGGCTTGATCAGCCGACCATGCGCAGCAACGCCTCCAGGAAAGATTTTCGGGGCAGTTTGTTGTCTTGGTTGCAAACGGCATGAAAATCATCGCTCAATGCGGACTTAGCGATGATATGTCTCAGGTCGGAAAAGGCGAAACTGTTGCGACCCTTGACTGTTGTCAGCCACAATAAATAGCAAAGAACCGGCTCAAAATATCTGATTATTCCACCGGTGGTTTATTGGAACCGGTATTGTAAAGTGAGACTACCCCTTCTCGGCAAGTGCAAGTTTTTCAGCCTTTTGTCGGAAGGATTGAACGGATTCCTTCCCAAACCCTCCAGCCTTTTCGGCAAATGCAACTGCTTTTCGATAGTACTCAGCAGCGTCCCGGTTTTTTCCCTGAGCTTCATAGAGTTCAGCATAACGATGAAGGCCATCGATCTCCTCAGGATATTGTCGCAAGAGCTTTCGGCACACCGCCTCGGCTTCATCAAACTTCTTGTCTTGAATCAAGTCCGGCACCTGATTTGATAAATTGTCCAAATCCGTATAAATAAAGGTCCCTCCAATAGGTAATTTGGAGGCGTTGAGACAACATTTTTTATATTTTTTGCCGCTGCCGCATGGGCAGGGCTCATTACGTCCGATTTTTTTCATATGCAGCTTCGATACCCTATAGATTTAACCATAGAAGAATACAATGAGCAAAAGGCCTGGGAACATGCGGAGCTTGATCATTGTCCCTTTCATCCCGAGGGAGGATGCGACCTGGCCAGGCATGGCACCTATCCCAGGAAATTTCCAGAATACTGTCTGGTACCTCGATGGTACTGCCCGAGTGCGCACAAGACCATCAGCCTGCTGCCTGATTTTCTTGCATCTCGCTTTCCGGGAACTTTAGACGAAATCGAGCAGGCCGTCAATACAGCCGGATCATGCAAAAGCCAGGAAGAAGCGGCTTTTGTTTTGAGACCTGAGATATCTCTTCCATCAGGGCTTCGCTGGCTGAGGCGGAGGATCCAATATGTAAAGGAGGCACTGACAATTCTGGCCGGACTTCTTGTGACCGAATGTGCTCCGGATCTTGAATCATTCCGCAATAAATTCCGCACAAACAGGGTGCTGATCAAATTGCGTGAAATGGGTCGGGAATATCTGCCATCCATGCCGCCTATTGTCGGATTCGGCCCCCGTTCCGGCAAGCGGTATTGCCACCTTGGGTTTTCCAACAATTGATGGGGACTGTTTATGCCCGTTTGATGGGGTAAAAGGCTTCCGTTCGCCAATTTTTTTATAAGAATGGAGGTTTTAGATGGCAGAAAACGAACTACAAGAGCAGGTGGCGCTATTTCGCTACGGGATTATCGCGGATTTTGTTCATTTGCCGCCCGGATCAAGAGGGCTTTACGCTCAGATCAGGAAGAAAGCAGGGCAGGAATATGTTATCCCGGCTCCAGACG